>DATEHX010000368.1:0-35044 GCA_035279345.1 Pyrinomonadaceae bacterium
GATCCTGTTGCCGGTAAATCCACTGGTACTTGCGCGTCACGTACAACCATTGGACGACGCGGCGGTGAAGATTCCACCGGAGCAACTCGATTCGCTCGTGGCGCCGATCGCTCTTTATCCCGACAACCTGCTCAGCCAGACACTTGTGGCCTCAACTTATCCGCTTGAGATCATTCAACTGCAACAGTGGTTGGAACGAAACCCGGACCTGGGGAAAGACCAGAAAAAACTGGCAGACGCAGTCAAGAAACAACCGTGGGACCCGAGCATTCAGGCGATGGCGCCTTTGCCCGATGTGGTGAAGCGTTTGTCTGACGATATTCAATGGACCACGGATCTCGGCAACGCGTTTCTCGCCCAACAGAAGGACGTGATGGATGCGATCCAGCGCATGCGCGACAAGGCGAAGGACACCGGGGCGCTCGCGTCGAATCAACAGCAGAAGGTCGAGACGCAGGTCATTGAAAGTAAGGAAGTGATTGTCATCGAACAATCAAATCCGGAAGTGGTCTACGTGCCTTCTTACAACCCGACTGTGGTTTACGGTGCGCCCGTTTATCCATATCCACCGATCTACTACCCGCCGTCAACGGGCGCCGTGATTGCCGCTAGTGCGATCTCGTTTGGTGTCGGTATGGCCATGGGCGCGGCGTGGGGCGGTGGCTGGGGTTGGGGTTGTGGCTGGGGAGGCGGCGACATCGACGTCAACGTAAACAACAACTTCAACCGCAACACGAATATCAGCGGTGGCAATCGCGTGAACAACATTCAGGGTGGCAATCGCACGAACGCCGGGGGCGGTAAGTGGCAACACAATCCTTCGCATCGCGGTGGCGCGCCGTATGGCGATCGAAACACAGCGAATCGCTTTGGTGGCAGTGCGCGAGGTGATTCGTTAGGCAACCGGCAGAGGGCTGCACAACGAGACATCGGCCGGCAAGGCGGAAACCTGCGCAGTAACGATCGCGCGGGCGATCGCGGCGGCATTGGTGATCGTGGAGGTGTCGGCGATCGTGGTAACCGTGGCGGTGTTGGAGATCGTGGCGGTGTAGGAGATCGCGGTGGCGTCGGAGACAGAGGTGGCGTCGGCGATCGTGGTAACCGCGGTGGTGTTGGAGATCGCGGAGGCGTCGGAGACAGAGGCGGGGTTGGTGATCGTGGCGGCGTTGGTGACCGCAGCGGCAATCGTGGTGGCGTGAGCGATCGCAGCAGCGGCATCGGCGATCGCAGCGGCAGTCGCGGTGGCGTGAGCGATCGCAGCAGCGGCATCGGCGATCGCAGCGGCAGTCGCGGCGGCGTGAGCGATCGCAGCAGTAGCGGTATCGGTTCGCGCAGCGGGGCCAGTGGCGATCGCGTCGGCAACCGAAGCACCTCCGGCAGTGGTTCGCGAAGTATGGGCGGCGGTTTTGGCCGCGACTACGGCGGCAGCGGAGCGGGTGCACGCGCCAGCAGCAGCCGTGGCTCGTCGAGCATGGGAGGTTTCGGTGGCGGCAGTCGCGGTGGCGGCGGTGCCAGCCGAGGTGGTGGAGGCTTTGGTGGTGGTGGTGGAAGCCGCGGCGGCGGTGGCGGTGGTCGTGGCGGCGGTGGTGGCCGAAGGAGGTAATGAGTCATGAAATCGAACAGAGTTATGACGACTATAAAAATAGGTATTTGGGTGCTGTTGCTAGTGGTGTTCGCCTGGTCCACGTACGCACAAACGATGGTCGCCACAAAAGCGAAATCGTTTCCAACCGCGGCAGAGGCAGCGAATGCACTCGTCGACGCGGCCGAAAAGTATGACGAGACAGAGCTGCTCCAGATCCTTGGACCAGACAGCTACGACATCATTCACACCGGTGAACCGGCGCGCGATCGTGAGGTTGCAAAACAGTTTGCCGAGCAGGCGCGCGTAAAGATGAACGTCGCGCAGCCGAAGAATTCACGCCGCGCGTTTCTGAACATCGGCGACGACGAATGGCCTTTCCCGGTACCGATTGTGAAGGGTCCGTCGGGCTGGTCTTTTGATACTAAAGCGGGCCGGATGGAGATCCTTTACCGGCGCGTCGGCAGTAATGAATTGAATGCCATTCAGATCTGCCGCGGTTACGTTGAAGCGCAGCACGAGTACGCGCTGATCAAAAAAGGCGGCGGCGTGAATCAGTACGCGCAACGCATCGTCAGCACGCCGGGACAACAGGACGGACTCGCGTGGCAGAACCCGGATGGCACCTGGGATGGTCCAATCGGCGAAAAAGTCGCGCAGGCGATTGCTAAAGGATATTCATCGCGAACTGAGCCATTTCACGGCTATTTCTTCAAGGTTTTGAAAGGTCAGGGACCGGCAGCGCCACTCGGCGAACTCGACTTCGTGGTCAAAGGCGTGATGATCGGCGGCTTCGCGCTCATCGCCTTTCCCGCGCAGTACCGAGTCTCGGGTGTGCAAACCTTCATGGTGAGTCACGACGGCGTGGTCTATCAGAAAGACCTCGGTCCAAAGACTGTCGATCTGGCAGGGGCGATCGATCGGTTCAACCCGGACAAGACGTGGACTCCCGTCCTTGAGCAATGATCTTTGCTCTGTGTCTCCGTGTCTGTGGTTATTAAACCACCGAGGCACAGAGACACTGAGAAGAAGTTTAGGCGGTAAGATGAAAAGACGACTAAGAATATTCACGCTGATCTGGTTAGCCTGTGCGGCTGTCGTCAACGTTAACGCGCAGCAGGTTAGAACCGAAAAGGATCTCCTTGGTGAAAAGACGATCCCGGCTGACGCTTATTACGGCGTACAAACAGCCCGAGCGCTCGAGAATTTCAAACTCTCCGGTGTGCTAATCAATCACTATCCGGGTTTTGTCGAGGCGTGGGCCATCGTAAAACTCGCGGCCGCGCGCGCCAACGCCGACGTCGGCGCGATGAAGCCTGATCGTCTGGCCGCGATCGAGAAAGCAACCGCCGCGTTGCGCGACGGCCGTTATCACGATCAGTTTCTGGTCGATTGGTACCAGGGCGGCGCCGGCACCTCGACAAACATGAACGCCAACGAAGTGCTCGCGAACATCGGCCTCGAACTGACCGGCCACAAGAAAGGCGAGTACCAGTTTCTCGAACCTCACGACGATCTAAACATGTCGCAGTCGACCAACGATTCCTATCCGACTGCGCTCAAGGTCGCTTTCATCCTGCGCAACGATCGTCTGATCGGCGAACTGCAAAAGCTCGTCGCGTCGTTCCGCATGAAAGGCGACGCGTTCATCGAGATCGTCAAGATGGGCCGCACTGAAATGCAGGACGCGGTGCCGATGACGGTCGGTCAGGAGTTCCACGCCTTCGCGGCAAGTTTAGAGGACGAGATCAAACTGCTGCGCGATTCGGAGAAGTATTTGTACACCGTCAACATGGGCGCGACTGCGATCGGCACGGGACTCAACGCGCCCAAAGGCTACGCCGAGAAGTGCGCGTTTCATCTGGCAAAGCTAACCGGCAAACCGATCGTCCCAGCTTCCGACATGTTGGCGGCGACGTGGGACCAGCAAGGGTTCGTCGTTTATTCCTCCGCATTAAAGAGCCTGGCAATCAAGCTCTCGAAGATCAGCGGCGATCTGATTCTGCTCGCTTCCGGTCCGCGTGCGGGTCTCGCTGAGATCAACCTGCCTGCGTTGCAACCGGGCTCGTCGATCATGCCAGGCAAAGTCAATCCCGTCGTTCCGGAAGTCACAAACATCGTCGCCTTTCGCGTGATGGGCAACGACTACAGCGTAAACCTCGCCGCACACAGCGGGCAGTTACAACTCAACGCCTATGAACCACTCGCGGGTCTCGCGGTGATGGAGTCGCAGGCGCTGCTAAATAACGTCTCGGCACTTTTGCGAACGAAGTGCATTGACGGCATCACGACAAACGAACGCGTGCTCTCGCGTTACATGGAAACAACGGTGGGCATCGTGACCGCACTCAATCCCGTGCTGGGTTACGACAAAGCAACAGAGCTCGCGGGCGAGGCCTACAAGTCCGGGAAGGGAATACTCGAAATCATTCGTGAGAAGAAGATTCTCACTGAGCCGCAGATCAAAGAGTTACTCGATCCGATCAAGCTCACCAACTTGGATAAGAGCAAGTATCAGGTGAAGCAATGACGACGTTCTTCATGCCACAAAGAAGCACAAAGGATTTTGTGCCTTTTTGTGGTTGGTGATCGAAACATGGCCCAAGCAGTTGCACAGGTCAGTGAAGCTCCATCGCGTGCGGGCGTGAGGATCGCCGTCACAGTCTGGATACTGACGGCCGTCTTCTATTTCTACCAGTACGCGATGCGATCGGCGCCGGCTGTGATGATGCCAGAGTTATCCGAGGCATTTGGTATCAGCGCAGTCGGCGTCGCCTCGATCGTCGGGCTCTTCTACTACGGTTATTCACCGTTCAGTCTGGTGGCCGGCGCGGCCATGGATCGCTTTGGACCACGGCGTCTCCTGCCATTTGCGGCCGTGACGGTCGGGATCGGAGCGCTGTTGTTTGCCAGTGCAAACACGCAATTGGCGAGCGTGGGCAGGTTTATGCAGGGCGCCGGCGGCGTCTTCGCGCTCGTGGGCGCGATCTATGTAGCCACGAAAAACTTTCCCGCTTCTCGGGCAGCGACTCTCATCGGCGCGACGCAGATGTTTGGCATGGCCGGTGGATCGGCGGGACAGTTTGTAGTTGGACCAATGATCGGTGGCGGCGTTGGTTGGAACTATTTCTGGATCGGAATGGGCGTGCTCGGGTTGCTGATCGGCGTCCTGCTCTTCTTCCTCATTCCGAATGAACGTTCACAGGCATCGAGCGGTGGATTAAAAGAAGTTGCGCGAGCATTTGCGGTCGTTTTCAAGAACCCGCAATCGATCCTGTGCGGCCTCATTGCGGGACTAATGTTTATCCCCACCACGATCTTTGACATGATCTGGGGCGTTCGCTTTCTTCAGGACGCTCACGGAATCGATTACGGCGAGGCTGTGATGCGATCGGCCACCGTGCCTTTCGGCTGGATCATCGGCTGTCCTTTGCTTGGCCTGCTTTCCGATCGCATCGGACGCCGCAAACCAGTCATCGCGGGCGCGGCGATGGTGTTGTTCGCGTGCCTGGCATGGATTCTTTATGGACCACCGGGAGTCTTGCCGCCTTACGTGTTAGGTCTCGTCACCGGCATCGCTTCAGGCGCGGCGATGCTGCCTTACACCGTGATCAAGGAAGCTAATCCGCCGCAGTTCGCGGGCACTTCCACCGGCGTCGTCAACTTCATCAATTTCACTTTCAGCGCGTTGTTGGGACCGGTGTTCGGCTGGACTTTGCAAAGCGTGTCGGCTGGAGCGGCACGAATGGAACTCTCGCATTTCCAAATCACTTTTAGACCTCTGCTCTACGGCGTCGCGGTCGCGGTTTTATTGACGCTGCTTTTGAAGGAGACAGGACCGGCAGTTCGGGAGAAATGAAGATGCAGGCAGCAACTGGAACAGGAAAATACGAACGACTGCTCGCGCGTTGCGAAGGCTTGGCGCCGGTTCCGACGGCAGTGGCCCATCCGTGCGAAGCGTCGGCACTCGCAGCGGCCGTCGAAGCTGAGGCGCAGGGTTTGATCGCGCCGCTGTTGGTTGGACCAGTGGACAAAATTGCGGAGACGGCAATCGCGGCGCAGCTCGATCTCTCGAATGTGGAGATCGTCGACGTTCCGCATAGTCACGCTTCGGCGGCAAAAGCTGTCGCTCTGGTCCGTGAAGGCAAAGCCGAGATCCTGATGAAAGGCAGTTTGCACACGGATGAACTGATGTCGGCGATCGTTTCGCGCGATGGCGGGTTGCGCACCGGCCGTCGCATCAGTCACGTGTTCATCATGGACGTGCCGACGTATCACAAAGTCCTGATTGTGACTGACGCGGCAATCAACATCGCACCCACTCTCGAAGACAAAGTGGACATTTGCCAGAACGCGATCGATCTCGCCATGTCGCTCGGGCTTGAGAAACCCAAGGTAGCGATACTCGCCGCGGTCGAAACCGTTAACTCAAAAATGCCCGCCACGATCGACGCAGCGTGTCTGTGCAAGATGGCTGAACGCGGACAGATCAAAGGCGGCGTCCTGGATGGACCACTCGCGTTTGATAACGCGATCAGCAGTCAGGCCGCCGAGACCAAAGGTATCAAATCGGCGGTCGCGGGCGATCCGGATGTGTTGCTGGTACCCGATCTGGAAGCGGGAAACATCCTCGCGAAGCAGTTGACGTTTCTCGCAAACGCGGACAGCGCGGGAATGGTTCTCGGCGCGAAAGTGCCGGTGATCCTCACGAGTCGCGCTGACTCGGTGCGCTCGCGGATTGCGAGTTGTGCAGTGGCGAAATTGGTGGCTTATGCGCGTCGCACCAGGATGTAAGTTTTTGTGCCTCTTTGTGGCTTGAGACAAAGCTATGGACGACTATGCACTCGTTCTCAACGCAGGCTCATCGAGTTTGAAGTTCTGCGTGTTTCAACGTCCCGCGGGCGATGCCTGGCGGCTGGCCTCGCGTGGCCAGATTGAAGGCATCGGCTCCGCGCCGCGCCTCTCGGTTAAAGACGCAAACGATCGGAGCCTCGCAAAACAAGACGTCAAAGTCGCTGACGGCAATGAAGCAGTCGAAGCTCTCGCGGTTTGGCTTCGTTCGCAATACGCCGGCGCGAGAGTGCTGGGCGTGGGCCATCGCGTCGTTCATGGCGGCGCGCAGTTTAAAGGCCCGACTGTCGTGAACGAGCAAGTGCTCGAAGATCTGCGCAAACTGATCCCGCTCGCGCCGCTTCATCAACCCTACAACCTCGCAGCTATCGAAGCCGCGATTCAACGCCTGCAGGGTGTTCCGCAAGTAGCCTGCTTCGACACGAGCTTTCATCGCGGCCAAGCGGCAGTGGCTGAACTGATTCCGTTGCCACGCGAACTCAGACAACAAGGTCTTCAGCGTTACGGCTTTCACGGACTCTCGTACGAATACATCGCTTCAGTTCTGCCGCAGGTTGCTCCGGACGTAGCTCGCGGCCGCGTGATCGTTGCGCATCTCGGAAGTGGCGCGAGTATGTGTGCGCTGAAGGAAGGGAAGAGTGTCGACAGTACGCTCGGCTTCACCGCGCTCGACGGTCTGTGCATGGGCACGCGTCCCGGCTCAATCGATCCGGGCGTAGTTCTGCACCTAATCCAGGGTCTCAAACTCTCCGGCAAAGAGATCGAGACGCTGCTCTACAAGAAGTCAGGCTTGTTGGGCATTTCGGAAATAAGCAACGACATGCGCGACCTGCTCGGACGAAACGAATCAACAGCTCGCTTAGCTGTGAATTACTTCGTTTATCGTGCGGCCAAAGAAATCGGCGCCTTGACTGCCGTACTCGGCGGAATCGACGCGCTCGTTTTTACGGCCGGAATCGGAGAGAACTCAGCGGAGATCCGCCAGCGAATCTGTGAATCGTCAGCGTGGCTGGGTATCGAACTCGATGGAATAGCCAACAGCCGGCGCGAATCGAAGATCTCGAGCTCACGCAGCAAAGTTTCGGTGTGGGTGATTCCAACCAACGAAGAGTTGATGATCGCACGACACACCGGTTTGCTCCTGGGACTCGCAAAAGCAGCTTGAGACAGGCTTAGCCTCAGGTCGTCTCATTCACACCGGCTTTAGCCCGGTGGAAGGACAGTCGAAATTTGAGGGAACCGTTTTAACGGTTTCCGCCGCGAACCACAGGTGAAACCGTTGAAACGGTTTTCTGCTGTTGCTGCCTGACTAGCACCGGGCTAAAGCCCGGTGTGAATGAGATAACTTTTGGAAGCAAGCTGAGACGACTAGCAGGAGGAGAATTACGATGGCTAGCACTGCACCTCGCGAGATCGCCAGCGAAAAGACTGTCGCCGGCTGGGAAGGCTTCAATCTCGGTCTCTGGCAAAGCGAGATCGACGTCCGCGACTTCATCCAGCAGAACTACGAACCTTACGAAGGCGACGAATCGTTTCTCGCCTCGGCAACGGCGCGCACCACGAAGATTTGGAATCACCTGAACAAACTCTTCCTCGAAGAGCGCCGCAAAGGCGTGCTCGACGTTTCACCGATTCCCACTTCGATCACCGCACATGCTCCCGGCTATATCGATCGCGACAACGAACTGATCGTCGGCTTGCAAACCGACGCTCCGCTCAAACGCGCCATCATGCCAAACGGCGGCTTCCGGTTGGTGCTCAACGCTTTGAAGACCTATGGCTACGAATGTGATCCGCACGTTGTCGAGGCCTTTACCAAGTATCGCAAGACTCACAACGACGCAGTCTTCGACGCCTACACGGAAGACGTCCGCCGTTGCCGCAGTTCACACATCCTGACCGGACTGCCGGATGCGTATGGCCGTGGACGCATCATCGGCGACTATCGCCGCGTCGCGCTCTACGGAGTAACTCGACTCGTCGAGCACAAGCAGGATGAGAAGCGCAGCATCGACTCCGCAATGTCGACTGACGAGATCATTCGCGACCGCGAGGAACTGAGCGAACAGATTCGCGCGTTGAAAGAATTGCAGGAGATGGCCGCGAGTTACGGCTTTGATATTTCCGCGCCGGCTCGCAACGCGCGCGAGGCAGTGCAATGGCTCTATTTCGCTTACCTCGCCGCGGTGAAAGAACAGAACGGCGCCGCAATGTCGCTCGGGCGCACTTCAACGTTTCTCGACATCTACTTCCAGCGCGACCTGAGCTCGGGCGCCCTGACTGAAGAACAAGCACAGGAGATCGTCGACGACTTCGTTATCAAGTTGCGCATCGTTCGCTTTCTGCGCACGCCGGAATACGACGACCTGTTCGCCGGCGATCCGACGTGGGTTACGGAATCGATCGGCGGCATGGGCGACGACGGCCGTCCACTCGTGACCAGAACCAGTTTTCGATTTCTGCAAACGCTCTACAACATTGGACCAGCACCTGAACCCAACCTCACAATCTGGTACTCAGCGCGCTTGCCTGACGGATTTCGCAGTTTCGCCTCCAAGGTAGCTATCGACACCAGTTCGATTCAATTTGAAAGCGACGAGATCATGCGCAGCGCGTGGGGCGACGATGGAGCGATCGCGTGCTGTGTTTCCCCGATGCGCGTCGGCAAGCAGATGCAGTTCTTTGGCGCGCGCGCGAATCTCGCCAAGTGCCTTTTGTATGCGATCAATGGCGGCAGGGATGAACTGACAGGTAAGCAGGTTGGACCATCGGGCGGCGCGGTGCAAGGCGAGTATCTTAAGTTTGATGAGGTCCTGGGCAAGTTTGAAAAGATGATGGATTGGCTGGCGGGCGTGTACGTGAATGCGATGAACACCATTCACTACATGCACGACAAGTATGCCTACGAACGGATCGAAATGGCGCTGCACGATTACGCGCCGTTGCGAACGATGGCGTTTGGCATCGCGGGATTGTCGGTCGTCGCCGACAGTCTCTCGGCGATTCGTTACGCAAAGGTTCGTGTCGTTCGCGATGAGACTGGACTGATAACTGATTACGAAACTGAAGGTGAGTTTCCGAAGTTTGGCAACAACGACAATCGTGTGGACCAGTTCGCGGCGTGGCTCGTGAGCACGTTCATGACCAAGCTAAGGAAGTACCCGACTTACCGGCACGCTTATCACACGCAATCGGTACTGACCATCACGTCGAACGTCGTGTATGGCAAGAACACCGGCAACACGCCCGATGGCCGCCGTCACGGCGAACCGTTTGCACCCGGCGCCAATCCGATGCACGGCCGTGACGTTCGTGGCATTCACGCCTCCGCTGCTTCAGTCGCCAAGATTCCTTACCGCGATGCCGCCGATGGCATCTCGTTAACTTCGTCACTCGTACCGGAAGGTCTGGGTCGATCCGCGGAAGATCGAATCGCAAACCTGCGCGGCATGCTCGACGCGTTTTTCAGCATCAGCGGTTATCACATGAACGTCAACGTGCTCAATCGCGACATGCTGATCGACGCGATGGACCATCCCGAAAAGTATCCAAACCTGACGATCCGTGTTTCCGGTTATGCGGTGAACTTCGTGCGGCTGACGCGCGAACAACAGATGGACGTGATCAACCGAACGTTTCACGGGGCGAATTAACGGCACTACCTTAATGAGTGAGCGCTTGCCTCAAAAGTTCTTCTCATTCTCACCGGGCTTTAGCCCGGTGGAAAGGCCGCCCTCATGGTTGAGAAACCGTTTTTAACGGTTTCCATCGCAAGCAGGGAAAACCACCGGGCTAAAGCCGCTGTGAATGTGAGCAGAGTCAATGAGTGAGCTGAAAACAACAGAGACGCTTTCGCTGGAAGCGAGTAGTCCATTCGAACTTCGTATGGAACTCGGCAAGGACGTCTCAGAGTCTGCCGTCAAGCAGGCACTAAGAACCGGCGACATCGGGTTTTTGCATTCGTTCACCACGGGCTCGGCGGTCGATGGGCCAGGTGTTCGGCTGGTGGCTTGGACCAGCGGGTGCCAGTTTCGCTGCTTGTACTGCCACAACCCTGACACGTGGAACATGATGAACGGAATGGCGGTTCCCCTCGAGCGCGCGATCGCGGAAATCAAAAAGTATGGTCACGGTCTGAAGATTATGGCCGGCGGCGTGACGTTGAGTGGTGGCGAACCGCTCATGCAGGACCGGTTCGTGATCAGGCTTTTAACCGCGACGAAGGAACTGGGGATTCACACGGCGCTCGACACCAATGGCTATCTCGGCCAACGCCTTGCGGATGAAGAGCTCGATCAGATTGACATCGTGTTGTTGGACATCAAGACGTGGTATCCGTCGCGTCATCAATACCTGACCGGAAAGGAAATTGGTCCAACGTTGGACTTCGCGCGCCGGTTGGCCCAGCTCCGCAAAAGAGTGTGGTTGCGCTACGTGTTGGTACCGACGTTGACTGATGACGAAAGCGACGTGCGCCAGCTCGCGATGTATGCCGCGGATCTCGGAAATGTCGAACGAGTCGACGTGCTGCCGTTTCATCAGATGGGACGTTACAAATGGGAACGGCTGAACCTTGATTACAAACTTAACGACGTGCAGCCGCCTGCGCCTGAGCTGGTAGAACGCGTTTGCGAACAGTTTCGCGCGGTGGGTCTGAAAACTTATTGACGGAGATTAACGATGATCTACCAAAAACGAAATCGTATTGCGTTGGTCGTCCTGCTCGTACTCGCGGCATGGCAAGCAACACTCGCGCAGCAGAAGAAACCAAACATCGTCATACTCGCCACCGGCGGCACTATCGCCGGCGCGGCCGCCTCGGGTACACAAGCCGCTTACACGTCCGGCGCCGTCACCATCGACGCGATGATCGCGGCCGTTCCGGGTATTAAGGACATGGCCAACATCAAAGGCGAGCAGGTTTCAAACGTCGGCTCGCAGGACATGTCGTTCGACATCATGCTCAAGCTCGCCAAACGTATCAACGAGCTCATGAAGCAAAGCGACGTCGACGGCTTTGTCGTCACGCACGGCACCGACACGATGGAAGAGACCGCGTTCTTTTTGAACCTCGTGGTGAAGGGAGACAAGCCCGTCGTGATGGTTGGTTCGATGCGGCCTTCGACCGCGGTCAGCGCCGATGGTCCATTGAACTTGTACAACGCCGTCGGCGTGGCGATCGATCCGCAGGCGCGCGGACGTGGTGTTCTCGTGGTGATGAACGACTGGATTCACGCCGCTCACTCTTTGACGAAAACAAGCACCACCGCGGTGCAAACGTTCATGTCGCCGTTGCGTGGCGTGGTGGGCGTGGCGAATTACGGCAAGAATGATTTCTACAACAAACCGGAATGGAAACACACGAGCGGGAGCGAGTTTGATGTAAGCGATGTGAGCAAGCTGCCGCGCGTGGACATCGTTTTCGCTTGTGCCGATATGCCTCCCGACTTGATCGACGCCTCAGTTACGAACGGCGCGAAAGGCATTGTCATCGCGGGCGTCGGCAACGGCAACATGAACAAATCATCGCTCGACGCCGCGGCGAATGCCGCGAAGAAAGGCGTGATTGTTGTCAGGAGTTCGCGCGTGGCCACGGGCGCGGTTGGCAGAAACGTAGAAGTCAACGACGACGAGTTGGGATTCATCGCTTCGGACGAACTCAATCCACAAAAAGCGCGACTACTTTTGTCGTTGGCGCTGCTGAAATCACGTTCCAAAGCGGACATCCAAACCCTTTTCACTACCTATTGAGATGACTTTGCCTCAACACTCTTGTGCCTCTTTGTGGCTACTGAAAGAGTCGCGTCCATGATCTGGATCGAGCTGCTCATATTGCTGGCGTGCATTGTGATTGGCGCACGTCTCGGCGGGATTGCGCTGGGCGCGATGGCTGGCGTTGGGCTGCTCGTCTTCGTCTTTCTGTTCGGACTTCCTCCCGGTGGTCCACCGCAATCTGTTTTGGGAATGATCATCGCGGTCATCACTGCGCTGGCGACGATGCAGGCGGCGGGCGGACTCGACTATCTCGTGTCGCTCGCGGAGAAGGTCATGCGCAAGCGGCCGCAGTACATCACGTTTGTCGCTCCCGTCGTGACGTACGTCTTGGTGTTAGCTTCGGGTACCGCGCACGTGATCTACGCGTTGCTGCCGGTGATTGCGGAAGTGTCGCGTAACGGAAAGATCAGACCCGAGCGCCCACTCTCGATCAGCGTCATCGCCGGATTCCAGGGAGTAATAGCGTCGCCGATCTCCGCGGCGACTGTTGCGATGCTCGGTTTCTTACTGGCCCAGGGAATTTCATTACCACGACTCCTGGCAATCACAATCCCTTCGACATTTTTGGGTGTCGTGATCGGATCGTTGTCCGTCGCCTGGCGGGGAAAAGAATTAGACACCGATCCCGTTTATCAGAAACGCCTCGCGACTGGAGAAGTAAAGACGCCGCAAGCGGCTGCGCCGATCGAAAAACAGAATCTGTTTCGTGCGCGTGGTTCGATGATGTTTTTCCTGCTGGGCATCGTGCTGGTAGTGCTGATCGGGATCTTCCCAAACCTGCGGCCGGCGTACGAAGTTATTACCGAAGGCGTCGTCACTGACACGGATCAAGTCAGCATGGGCATGGCGATCATGATCGTCATGATTGCAATCGCCGGATTGATCATGGTCGTCTTCAAAGCTTCTCCGGAAGCGGCGTTGAAAGGGACGATCATGCGCAGCGGCATCACGGCGATCATCTGCATACTCGGAATCTCGTGGCTGGGTTCGTCGTTTTTCGAAGGCAATCGAACCTACATCGTCGGCGGCATCGCGAGTGTTTTGGAAGTTTATCCGTGGACGTTTGCGGTCGGGATGTTTGTGCTGTCGACGATGCTTTTCAGCCAGGCCGCGACGGTTGCGATTCTGATGCCGGTTGGCGTGGCGTTGAAGTTACCCGCGGCGACTCTCGCCGCGCTTTATCCCGCAGCTAACGGAATTTTCTTTCTGCCGACGTATGGGACGTTGCTGGCAGCAGTCTCTTTCGATCAGACAGGGACGACGAGGATCGGAAAGTACCTGCTCAATCACAGCTTCATGCTGCCGGGTCTCGTTACGATCACTTCGACAATCATCATCGCTTTGTTACTGAGCAAGCTTGTGAGCTGAGGTCCATCATGCAAATCGGACTACTCGATCCCCTTCCACTCTGGACGATCTTTCCGATCACGGTCGCAATTGCTCTGGTCGCGGTCGAGTTGGGCTATCGCGTCGCACGGTACCGGCAAAAGCGCTCGTTGGAAGAGAAGGAGTCACCGGTGGGCGCCATGGTGGGAGCAACGCTGGGTTTGCTGGCGTTTATGCTTGCTTTCACTTTTGGACTCGCGGGTTCGCGCTTTGAAGATCGACGGCAGATCCTGTTGTCTGAATCTAATGCGATTGGCACGACTTACCTGCGGGGCGCGATGCTTCCGCAGCCGATGAACGTGGAGGCCCGGAACCTTTTACGGGAATACACGGACGTGAGGCTCGAGGGCACGCAGCCAGGCAAATTCGCTCAGGCAGTTGCGAAATCGGAAGAGCTACATGAAAGGCTGTGGTCAGTTGCTGTCGCTGCCACGGAAAAGGATCGCTCAGATATTACGGGGTTATTTGTTCAGTCGCTCAACGAAGTAATCGATTTGCATGCGACACGACTCATGGCGGCCGTGCGCAGCCGTGTGCCCACAATCATCTGGATCGTTCTATACCTGCTTGCGTTTATCGCGATGTTGATGATGGGTTATCACACACGGCTGACCGGCAGCCGGCGTTCACTCGCCGTAGTTGCGCTCGTGCTTGGTTTTTCCTTGGTGCTGTACTTGATTGCCGATCTCGATCGGCCCGGTCAAGGAATGCTTCGAGTGAGTCAGCAGTCGATGATCGATCTGCGCCGCTCGATGAAGTGAGCCACAAAGAGGCACAAGCCGTTTTATATAGAACCTGTTGACAAGCGAAAATCCGCGCGCTACCGTGTTGGACCACCCACTCTAAAAAAGAAGCGGGCCGACCTTGTGCTAGAACACAAGATCGACCCTAGACCATCAACCTTCTCAAGAAAGGATGAAAGTCATGGTTAATTTTACCAGCGCGCAACCGCGCGAAGAAACACCTCACTCAGCTAACGGATCGGGAGCCACCATCAGCGACGCTCTCAGACGCCGCGCTCAATCAATAATCAACGACAAATCGATCGAGGCACCCACGCGTGCGATCATTCGGTATGGCTTGGAAATAAACGACCCGACGCTTCCCGAACTCATCCGCTGTATCGACAACGGCGAAAGCATTCTCGACAACATCTACGTTGCCTCCAGCGAAGAAAAGATCGAGGCCCTGACAGATTTGATCTGCCGCGCCAGCGAGGAATCTTCGGCCGCTCTACTGGTCCTTCTATCCGTTCTCGAAAATTCCCTCCACCCCAAAGCACTCGCTAACGCAGCGAAACACCTCGCCTTCACCCGCTGCGGTGAACTGAACCTCCACGGCATGGTCGACGCACAGATCGCGATGCTTGAAGGCAAGGTGTTTGCGGCGGCACGGCTTCCATGCTGATTCGCCGCCGGTCAAACACGGATCGCCGCGGTCTATTGATGATTCGGTTTTAACTTTGCACGAAGAGGCGGGAATTGCTTCTTCGTGCAAGGCCTTGCTTCCTTGATCGGCAGAAATAGCAATCGAGATCGCTCCGCGGCTGAGTAGTATCGGTGAGATATCTTCACGATCTGGTTCGGTACAATCAGGTAAACGGGCGATTGCCTAACAGGATTTCCGAAGTTCAAGACAGCATTGTCGAGATACTGCTTGCTATTTGGGAGAGTGCAGTAACCCCGACAGCGATTCCAAACTGTATCCAGCCGATCTGAGACGGTGGTAAACGAGTTCAAGAAGGTTACCGACTCATTCAATCGGCAATTTGGTGTCAGCATTGAAGCTTACTCGGGCGATAACCTGCCCCCGAATTACATCTGATGAACTACCCGAGTTCGTCGGAATGATTGAAAAAATAGAAGGTATGTTTCTTCAGTGGTCCTAAGACTTTGACAAAATCGTGATCTCTAATAGTCCAACAGCAATAAGTAGTGCTTAAAACCGTATAATTAAGTAGGCAACAGTTCCTCGATAGGGTTTGAAATTGGATTTGTCGCTAAGGACTTCCGAGAGTTCGATAAGCTTTTATGCCGGTACTTTGCTGGACTGGATTGACATTAATTGAAAGGGAGGCCAATAATCGGTTTAACTGCATTTGCGTGTCTGATTGGGGCTTTTCGCATTGCGGATTACAATTTGGCAGGACGAGGAACCATTGGCAGAGTACGTTATAGAGCACACATCTATTGAGTCTCAACTCACATTCGCACGAATGTTGCCGTCGTTGCCAGGACCAGGAAGCCCAGCATTTGCGAAGCTTGCAAAGGCTCTTGACCCATTCGGTATCTCACCGTCCGGTGTAACTGTGGATATGCCGTCGTCTCGAATGAGCGAGGTCGTTTTGAGTATAGTTCTGCTCGACAAACGGGTAGGCATAAGAATCACGGCGGCGTCATTTGAACTACTCGTGAATGGTTTGTTTGTTGATGATGATAGCAGTCTAATCACCATAGTTGACTCTGTCTTTGATGCATTGCGCAGTGTCGACTCGGAGTGGGTTGCCGGAACATTATCTCATCGCGTTACGTCACACTTAAGATTAACGAACGAGAACGCGCAGGAGTTTCTCGCAATGCATCAAGTATCCGACACTGTCGGCCTGGGGCTCGTAATGGATGCGATCGCGTACAAAGTCCATCGCCACGAAGGTGATAGTGTTCACGCTTCAGAAATCCGTTTTGTGTTGGCCAAGTCACTTTTATATAAGAATGCTCTCTTTGTCGATTTGAACGCTACATATCCCGAGCTAACTGATACCGCGACGCTCTTGACCTGGATGAACTCCGACTTTGACAGGACGCTTGCAATGTTAGATTTATTTGAGGCGACAGATGCAACTGACGAGTGAAGACTATTTCGGACCAATGGGGTTTGTCGGCACCGCGAAGACTCAAGGTCTAGAAGCGGAGTTCATAACTCTCGACAAGGAGATGGAAGCGGAGTATCCGTCTTCGTTGCTTGAGCCTACCAAATTGCAGAGTGTTAATCGCCATTTTGAAACTTCTTTCCTTGCTCCTTTCGGACAGGACAGGGCATTCAACCCACCAACTCAGTCGCCTGAGAATGAATGGTCCCTATCACGTTTATATTCGAATCAGCGCATCGGCCCAGCTGAGGTGATCGCAGAACGGGTGGTGAATAGTCTCCAATCAATTCCGCCTGGACAGAGAATTCAGGTTTATGTCTCGTTGCTGGGCAAGATTGAGGAGAAAGTCCGCGAGCAACGAGTGCGCATTCCGAGGCAGAACTTATTACCTGTAAGACAGTATGCTTTAGGGCGTATTGAGGAAAGAGACAAAGGTGATGATAAGAACGGAAGGCCCACTGAGTTAGAAGGATCTAAGGACGCGCCGGAAAAGCCGCTTTACGAGACGGTCAGTGCGGAGCTATGGTCTAAAATGTTCCAAGAATGGGCTTCTAGCCACCGTAAACTCAGTTATGAAGCTGACGACAGTCGCGAAACAATTTATGAAGGTCGCGGCTAATGAGAGTGTTGATCGACACTAATATCTTGACCCGCTCGATCCAGCCGTCTCATTCGATGCACACCCCAGCGGTCAATGCAGTTAGCGAATTGAAGATTCGAGGCAATGACCTATGTGTTTTTCCTCAGAATCTTGTTGAGTTCTGG
The DNA here is from genome assembly GCA_035279345.1 of Pyrinomonadaceae bacterium. Taxonomy (GTDB): domain Bacteria; phylum Acidobacteriota; class Blastocatellia; order Pyrinomonadales; family Pyrinomonadaceae; genus PSRF01. The sequence continues at coordinate 17,229 of DATEHX010000368.1, forward strand.
GCCGTAGCCACTCGTCCTGAAAGTGCAAATGGCTTAGGTATGAGTACATCGGAAGCTGAAATCGCTCTGAGTAGAATCAAATCGCTGTTTCGTCTTCTCCAAGACAATGCCCTTATCCATCGAGAATGGGAGCGAGTCGTAGTACAGTACAGTGTGTCAGGCAAGAATACGCACGATGCTCGTCTGGTGGCTGCGATGAAGACTCATGGCCTGAACCAGCTTCTGACTTTCGATGAGGATGACTTCAAACGTTATACCGATATTACCGTCCTCTCTCCCCGGAGTATAAAGTAGTTTGTCTACTGCGGTATTGCTTAATACGATCCTTGTTAACATCTCTTCCCAAGTTCTATTACCTCGAGCGGTTAAAGCTTCAATATCAAAATCGGACTGATATACAACCTTCCCTCGAACGAGTCCTTTGGTGAGAGGATACGACGAATGGAACCCCTTTCGCTCAGCCTGATCAGTTCATTTGCTTCTAGTTGGAATTTGTGAACGGCATCACGAAATCAAGGGCAAGGTAAAAATCTCCTGGTGCGAAACTACTCTCTTACCCTTATCATCATGTCGAGCAGACGAAACGCAGACGACTGCGACAGTTTGGAGCTACATCGAGTAGCACCCTTTCAGTGTGTGGTTATTGATTCTGACAAATAGCGGCGCATATTTTTCGAGAATCTTAAGCGCCAGTTGATCGCGTTCGGCTATCTTCTTTTGGTTTTGCCGCGACTCAAAGATCGAGCGAGTTTGTGTGATCAGGTCTTTGGCTATCGACTGCGCTTCGGCAATGGGTCTGTAAGCACCAATTATTCCGGTTAGCACTCCGGCCCTAAGAGCAATTCGGCAGCCGTGCTTTCTTTAAGGCCCGTGAGTTTCGGTGTCTCACTAATACGGGGCCAGTAGTCCCTCAGAACTTTCTGTGCTTCCTCATATTCGCCTCTGTTTTCCAGTTCTCTGGCGGCTTCGCAACACAACTCTACCCGGTCATCGACACTAAGGCTTGAATTGTCGAGAGTGCGCAGTAGTGAGGTCCGTAGGGACATAAAAGAGAAACTGCATTTTCTGATTGCAAGGAAGCGAGTGAAACGATCGCGAATTTAACGCAGACCGTCAGGCTCTTGCAATAGCTTGTATGACCGATCATGCTTGTCTCGCTCAAATTGCAAAATCTTTGCAACTCTCTTGGGAGCTCAACCGTGAAAACCTTTCGCCAATTAAGCGCCGCCACGATCCTCAGTGTGACACTTTCAGTCTGTGTGCTGGCAGGCAAATTGAGAGCAACGGCGTTGTGGCGCCACCACCACCACCTACAAATTGTGCAATCGCTGGGCAAATCGAAGTTAATGGCATTATGGCGCTACCGCCTACAAATTCAACGACCAACACAGCGTCCATGCTACTAACCGTGCTTGGCTTGATTTACGGTTAGGGCGTTCTCATACGAGGTCGAATGGTCCGTGATCGTCGCCTCACCGCGACGCAGGTGACGTGTGTTTTGGAAAAGTTTTTGCAGTTAGCTTTTGTCTTTACTCCCTAATGAAAACGTTGCTGGCAGTTCTCAGCGGCGCATATATAACAGTTCCTCCCAACTGTTAGCCCCACACTGTGCCCAGTAGAGTGCGGGGCTGAAGGGCGTTGCCGCTTGGCACAGCGGGCACACGGCGACGCCCCTTCGCAACTCCTTTTACCTCAGGGAGCGTCGATGAAGAAGAGCAGTGCGTACCGTAAAAGAGCTTTCCTCAACCAATCTCAACAGGTCAATTATAGTTCATCTTGCCGTGGCTGATTCCTCTAAAGGCGGGAAAGAGGTGACTGGGAATTACGTATTAACAGTTGCAGATTGCAGGCGCATGTTGGAGCTGGAATTTCCACTTACCAGCCGGCGGCTACGCAAACAAAGCCTCGCAAAGATCGATCTACTCGCACAGATCATTAACCAATTCAAAGACGCGATTCACGCTGAGGCCGAATTGATAGACCAGCAAGCGGAGAAATAGAGTCCGACCCCCCTCACAACATAACAAACTAAAATTTTCTGTTCCCCATTGTAGAATTCCGGTCTCGCCGTTCGTCGTGATAGTGAAGGCGGGCAAAGAGCCCGTCAAATACCATTAAATTCATAGGAGACAATATGCCGCAATATCTAGTTTCTGGTTACCTCCCCGACAACTTTGACCCGTCCACACAGGACCCGGCAATAGTCGAGGACATTCACGCGCTCAATCGCGAAATGATCGCTGCTGGTGTCAGAAAGTTCGCCGGTGGACTGGGCCCGGCCCACACGTTGCGGCCGCAGCCCAACGGTGAACTGCTTCTCACCGACGGTCCGTACCTCGAGACCAAGGAGCACGTCGGCGGTTTATGGATACTGGAATGCGCCGACATAGACGAGGTGTTTGCCTGGGCGCGCAAGGGCGCTAAAGCGTGCCGTTTTCCGATCGAAGTGCGAGAGATTTTCTTCGTGCCCGCCCCCGAAGAGAACTGAGCGGCTGGCGACAGACTTAAACAAACCAGGCAAATACAACTGAGCGGTGGCGACAAGCCACCGCACGCTGAGGGACGGTCTTAAAGTGAAAAGACTGATTCCTCTGGAGGGAAAGGTATGCGCGAAAACAAGGTTGTTGCAATCGTAATCAAGAGCTTCGCACTGCTTGTTGTGCTCAACATGGCCCACCAGGCGATGGCACAGGATGCCGCGACGAAGTACACGAAGATGGCCCCGGTTGACCAATACCTCATGGCGGATCGGGATGCGGAAATCGCCCTGGCGCGAAGTGCCGCGCCGGAGTCCATTTCACGCGATGCAGAGGTGCTGGTCCTTGGCCGTCAAGGTTTCGAAACCGTGGTGAAGGGCACAAACGGTTTCGTGTGTATCGTGGGACGCTCCTGGACATCTGCCGCGGATGAGGACTACTGGGATCCGAAAGTGCGGGTTCCTATTTGTGTCAATGCGGCAGCCGCGCGTACCTACCTTCTTCGCGTCAGAAAGATCGCCAACCTGGCCCTGGCGGGACGAACGCTTGCTCAGGTGAACGAGATCACCGTCGCTGCTCTTGCCAGGAAAGAACTACCCGCGATGGAACCAGGGGCGATGTGCTACATGATGGGGAAGCAGGGATACGGTGGCGACAGCGCACCACACTGGCCTCCCCACCTCATGTTCTTTTATTCCGACACTGACCCCGCGATCTGGGGAGCCAATCTACCGGGTTCTCCTGTTATTGCGGTTTCTGACCCGCTGCAGCACATGACGCAGTTCGTCATTCCAACACAACGGTGGTCGGACGGCACGGAATATCTTCCTACTTCAACTCACAACCATCAGTAGCGTGTTTGCCTGACGGCGATTAAGATCGTCAGGCGAACATGAAAGATGTCCACATGACGATCGAGGCGGTGTGGAAGATCGAGTCTACACGGCTCATCGCTGCGATTGCCCGCGTCACCCGCGATATCGGCATTGCCGAGGAGCTTGCGCAGGACGCGCTGGTTGCGGCCATCGAGCACTGGCCCGACGAAGGTATCCCCGAAAATCCTGGTGCGTGGCTGATGACCGCGGCGAAGCGGCGCGCCATCGATACTCTGCGCCGTGGGCAGATGCTGGTACAAAAGCACGAAGAGATTGCTCGTGAGCTTGAAGTGCAACAGCAGCAGCTCGGAGAAGCGATGGACCAGGCACTGGATCAGGTGATCGACGACGACGTGCTGCGGCTGATCTTTACCGCGTGCCATCCCATACTCGCGGTAGAAGCCCGTATCGCTCTTACGTTGCGTTTGATCGGCGGCCTGACTACGGCGGAGATCGCCCGCGCCTTTCTTCTACCTGAGAAAACAATTGGACAGCGGATCTTTCGCGCCAAGAAAACTCTCTCGGAAGCTCACGTGCCCTTTGAGACGCCGTGCGGCGAGGAGTTACGCCGCCGGGTGAAGTCAGTGCTTTCCGTGGTCTACCTGATCTTCAATGAGGGGTATACCGCGACCTCGGGAGAGGAATGGATGCGGGCTGCACTCTGCGACGAGGCGTTACGGCTCGGACGCATGCTGGTGCAATTTCTTCCCGGCGAGTCTGAAGTGCACGCGCTTCTGGCTCTGATGGAACTCAATGCGTCGCGGACAGCGGCTCGACGTGGCAGTAACGGGGAGGCGGTCTTGCTGCCGGATCAGGATCGCTCTTTGTGGGACCACGCGCAGATTCAGCGGGGAATGTCCGCGCTCGAACACGCGCAACGACTCGGTGGCGGCGCTGAATACTACGCTTTGCAAGCGGCGATTGCTGCCTGTCACATGCGAGCTCGCACCGCCGAAGAGACTGACTGGGATCGGATCGTTCTTCTCTACGACGCTATGATGCAAATCACGCCATCTCCAATCGTGGCGTTGAATCGAGCAGTCGCAGTGAGTATGGCGGAGGGTCCGGCCGCTGGGCTTGAGGCACTCGACGCCATAGCTATAGCCACGCCCGCAGGTGACTCTGCGTTGGCGGGCTATCATCTGTTTCACAGTGTGCGTGGCGACCTGCTGATGAAAATGGGCGACTTCCCCGAGGCGCGTGAGCAAATCCAGCGCGCGATTGCGATGACGAAAAATCTGCGCGAACAGGAATTACTGACGGAAAAGTTGAAGCAGATCGACAAGGCGGCCTCATTAGCCTAGGCACGATCAGCACAGTTTCATAATTTCCTCGAATTTGACGACAAAAATATTGTGTAGTGGTAATCTCTGCGATGAGCACAAACGCTCGGGCCTCTACCTAAACACTCCGTTCTAAAGAAGGAGGGAACCTCATGGATACCTCAGCGAGCATTTACAACCTCCTGGCTAAGACTTTGGCCGCTTCAATAGTGGTTTCAGTAATTGGAGTTCTAATCATCGCCTCGCGCCCGACGCTGAGTAGCGCAGCCTGGCAGGAAAGAATTCTCGATAGTTCAGTAAAACAGGACGTACCAATCAAGATCAAAATCAAGAAGGACAAGGAAGAATCGTTTAAAGACTTGAAGAATAAGAAGTGGGTGCGCGAGTTTGAGCTTGAAATTACGAACACCAGCGATAAGCCAATCTATTACATTTCCATAGACCTCGTCACCGACGTGAAAACGCAGGGAACACCACTGATATTCAGCCTGCAATATGGCCGGCTGGAGTTAGCGGACCTGTCGACCAAGGCTCGCCCGGATGATATTCCGATCAAGCCGAAGGAAACGTACGTCTTCAAACTTCATCAAGGGCAAATACCGGCCTGGGAAAAGAGCGTCAGTGAGGGGCGTCACGCTGACGCAACGAAGTTGCTGCTCGCGCTACAAGAAATAAGTTTCGGTGACGGCACGGGATACCTGGGCAACACACCGTACCCGCTTCATGCGCAAAATGGAATGCTAGTGCAAGCAAGACCGAAGGGTACCGGCAAACCGAAACCGGTGGGGCGGCCGCCTTCTCCACCCAACGTGCGGGCGAACAGATCATTTGCTAATCAGAAACCGGGCTCCTTTGTCCCGGTTAATTTTTTGCCCGATGTGGCGCCAAACAACATCTCCAACGAGTCTGCGCCACCTGATGATTGTTTGCTTCCGGAGTGTCAGAAGGTAACCAACCTCCAGGCTGAGAACGTCTGCTGGAACTGTCCGCCTCAAAACAGACCGAGCCTTAGCTCAACGGGAGTTTGCAAGGAGCTTCTCCTTGGTACAAGAGAATGCACGGCGGGATCGGTGGACTATTTATGTCAAACAGTCACCATCTTTGATTGTGGTTTTGGCCCCGGGCCACAAGCGTCACCATCGCCATCGCCGTCGCCTCAACCATGTGAATATTGTACCGACCCCAACGCAGAAGAACCCGCGGACTGTTCCGACCCTCTCAATCCAAAATGCGACCGGAGTAGCCAGCGCGAATTCAATGGCTGCTGTTATAAACTGAACTGTAATGATATCGGCCGTCCGGAGCCAATAACCGGACCACCTCTGTGCCCTCAGGGTTATTTTCGAATTAGCAATGAGTACCAGCCATTTCCCAAGTGCGATTACCTGCCTTGCTTACCACTTCCACCCCAGTTGGTAAACAATCCAGCAACCTGCCAGTTTCTGAGCTACTACTGGAACTACACAAATTTCACTTGTGGAACCTCTCCAGCATTCGGTATGTGCGGCGGTGGTGCGGATTGGACCAACTACCTTTCCACCGGTTGTTACACAGGATTGAGTTTGTTCGGCGGTGTGTGTGACCGAAGCATCTCTTTCAAGAACAAGTGTTTTCAGTATGGCGGCGACTACAACTCACCTTACTGTGTCTGTTCCGGGTGCGATGTATGCGGCGGCTCGCCGATTTTGATCGACGTAAACGGCGATGGATTTGCTATGACCAGTGTTTCCGATGGAGTTAATTTCGATCTCAACGGAAACGGCACACGGGATTCGTTGTCGTGGACCGCTGCCGGTACTGATGATGCATGGTTGGTCCTGGATCGAAACGGAAACGGCACGATCGATAACGGGAGCGAGTTGTTTGGCGATCTTACGCCACAGCCACTGGCACCCGCGAAGAACGGTTTCCTGGCTTTGTCGGAATTCGACAAACCTCAAAACGGCGGAAATGGTGACGGAGTGATTGATAAGAACGACGCCGTCTTTGATCAGTTACGACTTTGGCAAGACAGAAATCACAACGGGATTTCTGAAGCTAGTGAACTACAAAAACTTCAAAGCGCAGGTATAAAGGTCATGGAACTTGAATACAAGCTGTCGAAGCAAACCGATCAGTATGGTAATCAGTTCAAGTACCGAGCCAAGGTGAAAGACACGAATAACGCGAAAGTTGCTCGTTGGGCCTGGGACGTGTTCTTGCAGAGCACTGGCCTCTAAAGTTGGCTTAAGTCAGAAAGCGTGACATGCGCGAACCGACCGGGACGGTGAGCAGTGGCGCTACGCTGTAACGCAGGAGCCTTTCGCTGTGACTACCGCGAACGGCGTCGAGGAAGCCGTTGCGGCCGTCGGTGGACATCACGATCAGATCGGCGTCGGAATCTTTTGCCGCGTTGACAATGCCGCCGATCACTTCGCCCGTTCGCATTTCTTTCTTCCACGTCCACCCAGGCACTTCCGGATAGCGGACTGCAGGCATCGTGTTTGAATCGCCGACGTGCAGGACGGTGAAGGTCCCTTCGGGGACGTTCATCTTTCTGACAAATCGCATGGCGGCATTCAAAGCCGGTTCGGGGCGTGGAGAGCGAGCAATCGGGATCAGTATATTGGTCAACTTAACGGAGCCGTCTTCGGCAGATACAAAACCCTCGACGTCGCCGGGGATCAACAGCGTCATCTCGCCAGCCTTGCGTGTGACTGGCGCTGACACCGACTTACCGAGCCACGGCACAACTCCGCCACGTTGACTCGTCGACAACACGATCAGATCCGCCGGACTTCGCTCGAGATAGCGCAGCACTGCTTCAACCGGTTCTCCCTCGGTGGCCATCACTTTGCTCGCTTCGATTCCGAGTTTGCCGACGTCAGACTTCTGGCTTCCGGCCGGCAATTCTCCCCAGCGTTCGAGCGTCTCGCGCACTCCCGGAAAGTCGGACCACTGCGAATCGGCATCGTGTGAGACGTGTAACAACGTCAATTTGGATCGCGCCAGGAGCGCCGTCTTGAGCGCGTGATGAAAAGCGACCAGGCTGCCCTCTGAAAAGTCAGTCGGATGCAGCACGCTGCCGATTATCGAAAAGCCGGGTCCGGGCGTCGTCATGGCGGTCCTCCGAAGGTCACTGAAACATTCGCCTGAAAGTTTCGCGTTCGTAAACAGCAGGATTGGGAATCTTCTGGAAACTCATGTTTCCTCGCATCTCTGACAACGAGCCCCATTCGTTGGCGAGCATCCACGCTTCGAGTTCGGTGCGCAACGTGCGCAGGTAACGTGGTCCATGCCGCATCAACGCGGAAACCATTTGCACCGCATGAGCTCCGGCCATCGTTGCTTTGATCACATCCAAAGCCGAATGAACGCCGCCACTGATCGCCAGTGATGCTTTCACACGCCCCGAAAGCACGGCTGTTCCGCGCAAACGCAGATCGAGTTCGGCGGAACTCGAGAGCTCCACATGCCGTCTTACTTCAAACTCAATCACATCAAAATCGATCTTATGAAAACGAGTGAAGAGAACGATCGCATTAGCTCCGGCCGCATCGACTTGCAACCCAAAGTTGGCGAAGGCTGTGAAAAGCGGCGACAGCTTCACGGCGACGGGAATCCTTAACTCACCTTTGACTTCCGAGATAACCTGAAGCATTTGACTCTCAACCTGCGACGAATTGAACGCCGGGTCACTCGCGGCGTGGTAAAGATGAAGTTCGAGCGCATCCGCTCCGGCTTGCTCCATGAGACAAGCATGAGAGAGCCAACCGCCGGGCGTGCTGCCGTTGAGTGACGCGATCACGGGAATGCCGACGGTCTGCTTAACGCGACGCAACTGCTCGAGGTATTCATCAGGTCCGGGAGCTGAATCCGCTTCGGGAAGATAACTAGTAGCCTCCGGAAAAGAGTCGCCATAGGTTTCAGACGAAAAGAAGTCAGCCATCTGTTCGCCGGTGATCTCTTCTTCGTAGAGTGACGGCAGGACCAAAGCCGCGGCACCCGCGTCTTCAAGTTGTTTGACCGTATCCAGATTGTCAGTAAGCGGGCTCGAACCGACGATCAGCGGGCTTCGCAAAGATATTCCCATGTAGTTGGTGGCGAGATTCATTTGCTCTCCTCTCCATCACCGTTTCCGTTTCCATCTTTAGTGTCGAAGGCCGGTACCTTCATTCCGGCCAGTTGCTGGTAGACGGAGTAGCGCCTTTCGGCCGCGGCTTGAGCCTCATCAAGAAAGTGCTTGAAGCGTTGTGGATCGGCGCGTTCGATCATGCGAAAGCGCGATTCGTTGCGCATGTAATCAGCAACTTTGGCTTTTGGTGGTCCATAGTCGAGATCGAGCGGTGCTTCTCCCTTCGCGATCCGGCGCGGATCGAAACGGTAAAGCGGCCAGACGCCGGACTCAACGGCGAGTTTCTGTTGCGCCGCGCCCTGGGCCATGTCGTAACCGTGTGCAATGCAGTGACTGTAGGCGATGATCAGCGAAGGTCCGCGATAAGCTTCCGCTTCGCGAAACGCCTGGACGGTTTGCAGCATCTTCGCGCCAAACGCCACGCGTGCGACGTACACGTGGCCGTACATGTTTGCTAACAGACCAAGGTCTTTTTTACCCACCGGTTTTCCCGAGGCCGCAAACTTAGCCGCCGCGCCCAAAGGCGTGGCCTTCGATTGTTGGCCTCCGGTATTCGAATAGACTTCCGTATCGAGCACGAGCACGTTGACGTCGCGGCGGTTTGCGAGCACGTGATCGAGTCCACCGTAACCGATGTCGTAGGCCCAACCATCGCCGCCAACCAGCCAAACGCTTTTCTTGACGAGGTAGTCAACGAGTGTTTCGAGGCGGCGGGCTTCGGCTGATTGAACGCCTGATAACTTCGTGCGCAAGACGTTAACTCGTTCGCGTTGCGCGGCGATTCCGGCTTCGGTTTCCTGATCGGCTTCGAGTAATTCGGTTGCGAGTGTTTCGCCGATCGCTGGTGCGAGATGTTGGACCAGCGCACGCACCGCGGCGAGGTGCGCGTCGAGAGCGAGACGAAAACCAAACCCAAATTCGGCGTTGTCTTCGAAGAGGGAGTTGGACCATGCGGGACCTCTGCCGTCACTGTTGGTCGAGTACGGCGTGGTCGGCAGATTTCCGCCGTAGATCGAGGAGCAGCCGGTTGCGTTGGCGATAAGTAAGCGATCGCCAAAAAGCTGCGTCAGCAGTTTTAAATAGGGAGTCTCACCGCAACCGGCACACGCGCCTGAGTATTCAAACAACGGCTCGAGAAACTGCGAGCCTTTGTGATCCAAACGCACGACGTCGGCGCGATCGAGTTCCGGTAGGTTAAGAAAGAAGTCGTAGTTGGAACGTTCAGCATCGCGCAACGGCGCTTGCGGTTCCATGTTGATCGCTTTGTGCTTTGGATTAGTTCGGTCTTTGGCCGGGCACACATTGACACACAGGTTGCAGCCCGTACAGTCTTCCGGCGCGACCTGAATCGTAAACATCTTTCCCTTGTATTCAGCACCTCGGTAAGCCGTTGACTTGAAGGTTTCAGGCGCACCGGCGAGCGTGGAGTCGTCATAGACCTTCGCGCGTATCGCCGCGTGCGGACACACGAGTGCGCACTGATTGCACTGGATACAAACCTTCGAATCCCAGACCGGGATCTCGAGCGCCAGATTGCGTTTCTCCCATTTGGCCGTACCGACGGGCCACGTGCCGTCAACCGGAAAAGCGCTCACCGGCAGCAGGTCACCCTTACCAGCCATCATCACGGCGCTGACTTTCTGCACAAAATCAGGTGCGCGTTCCGAGACGAGCGGCGGGCGCGACTTCGTCGCCGAGATCGTCTGCGGTACCGGAACCTCATTCAAATGCGCGAGCGCCAGGTCGACGACTTCACAGTTTCGGCGTACGACTTCCGGGCCACGTTTACCGTAGGTCTTCTCGATCGATTTCTTGATGTGCGCGATGGTTTCTTCGCGCGGCAGGATGCCGGAAATACCGAAGAAGCAGGTCTGCATGATTGTATTGATGCGCCCGCCCATTCCCGCTTGCTTCGCCAGCGCGTAAGCGTCGATAACGAAGAAACGGATCTGTTTCTGGATCATCTGCTCCTGCATCTCGCGTGGCAGACGATCCCAAACCGAGCCCGCATCGCCGGATGCATTCAGGAGGAAAACCGCGCCGGGAGCCGCGTATTCGAGCACGTCGATCTTGTCCACGAACTCAAACTGATGACAGGCAACAAAACCAGCGCGATCCAGCAAGTAGGCCGAACGTATCGGCCGCGGACTCGTGCGCAAGTGCGAAACCGTGATCGCTCCGGATTTCTTTGAGTCGTAAACGAAGTAGCCCTGCACGAATCGATCGGTCTCGTGACCGATGATCTTGATCGAGTTTTTGTTCGCGCCCACGGTGCCGTCAGCGCCGAGGCCGTAGAACAACGATGTGGAAACATCATCACCTTCAGTGCGAAAAGCGGGATCCCACGATAGCGACGTGTGCGTGACGTCGTCGATGATTCCGATCGTGAAGTGGCGCCGTGGAGCCGGATTCTTCAGTTCGTCAAAGACAGCTTTCACCATCGCCGGTGTGAACTCTTTTGACGACAACCCATAGCGGCCGGCGATCACGTTTGGTTCGGCGTTGAAGTTCGACTCACCTTCCGCGCGCGCTTCGGCAAGAGCAGTAACGACGTCGAGATAGAGCGGATCTCCCGGTGCGCCTGGTTCTTTGGTTCGGTCGAGTACGGCGATGCTCGTGATGCTTCGTGGCAACGCCGCGATAAACGCCTTACGCAGGAACGGACGATAGAGACGCACCTTCACTAAGCCGACTTTCTCGTCACGACGAGCCAGATATTCAACGGTCTCGTGCGTTGTTTCCGCACCCGAACCCATGATCACGATGACTTGTTCAGCCTCGGGATGGCCCACGTATTCAAACAAACCATAGTGACGGCCGGTTCTTTCCGCGAGTTTCGCCATCAGGCGGTCGACGACGCCCGGTGTCGCGTCGTAGTAGGTGTTCGCTGCTTCACGTGCCTGGAAAAACACGTCGGGATTTTGAGCGGTGCCACGCAGCACCGGCCTGTCCGGCGTTAGTGCTCGCTCGCGATGCGCGTAAATCGCTTCTTCAGAGATCAGACTGCGCAGATCGTCGTCGCTGAGCTCTTCGATCTTTGCCACTTCGTGTGACGTGCGAAAGCCGTCGAAGTAATGAAGGAAGGGAATTCGCGACTCGAGCGTGGCGGCGTGTGCGATGGCCGCCATGTCGTGTGCTTCCTGAACGGAGTTAGCACAAAGGAGGGCGAATCCGGTTTGCCGGCAGGCCATCACGTCCGAGTGATCGCCGAAGATTGAAAGAGCGTGCGTGGCGAGTGTGCGGGCAGTCACGTGCATCGTGAACGGCGACAACTCACCCGCGATCTTGTACATGTTTGGAATCATCAGAAGCAGGCCCTGAGAGGCGGTGAAGGTCGTCGCCTGCGCGCCGGCTTGCACCGCGCCGTGCAAAGCACCCGCCGCTCCGCCTTCCGATTGCATTTCGGCGATCTCGGGAATCACTCCCCAAAGATTGGTTTTTCCCCGGCTGGCCCATTCATCACAAAGCTCAGCCATCGGCGAACTCGGCGTGATCGGAAAAATGGCAGTGGTCTCCGTTAATCGATACGCCACGGAGGCAGCAGCCTCATTTCCATCAACTGTAATGAGGTTCTTGGGCATGGTTTTGCGCTCTTTCGAGTATTGACCTGATTGGAAGTTCTTCTCTGTGCACCTCTGTGTTCTCTGTGTCTTTGTGGTTAATGAATGCCTATAAAGAACAACCACAGAGTCACAGAGAGACAAAGGTTGCACAGAGAAATCCGGACAAACACTGTCAGAATTGCCAGTAACAAGAGAGCCAAACGACGACTAGCATGATGGCGCTCGGGAAAGCGCCATGAAGATAAAACTCTCAGGCAAAGCGTTTAGGGGCCTGTTGTTACCGGCTTTACTCGCGCTCGCCGTGTGGGTAGTTACCAGTCACTTCTCAATCCAGACTAAAGCCACTGACGACCAGTACGTCGGCAGCGACGCGTGCCAAGCTTGTCACGAAGATCAATTCAAAAACTTCATCCCGACTTCACACGCCAAGCTCGGCAGTTTAGGCAGTTGGAAAAACAAGGTGACCGGTTGTGAGTCGTGTCATGGACCAGGCAAGGCGCACAGCGAGGAAGGCGATCCGGCGAAGATCATCTCTTTCAAAAACAAGTCGTCCAAGCAGATTTCCGAAACCTGCCTCGGCTGTCACGCGGGCAGGGAAGAGCACAACGCTTTTCGCCGCGGCGAGCATTGGCGCAACGACGTAGGTTGCACTGACTGTCATTCTTCACACGGCCAGATAACCGGCCGAAACGTCGCGGCCTCGATCAGTTTCATCACCCCGGCAAACGCGGAGAAGCCTGACTTCTCCACGGTCAAGTTATTGAAAATCAGCGAGCCGAAGCTCTGCTTGAGTTGTCATAGTGAAGTCAAACACCAGTTTACGATGCCGTCCCATCACAAGGTTCTCGAAGGAGCCATGCGATGCACTGACTGTCACAACCCGCACGGTGGTTTCGAACTAAAACAGACGCGGCTGGCGGTCGGGACTGACGCCGCCTGCGTCAAGTGTCACGCCGACAAGCAAGGTCCATTCACGTTCGAACATGCTCCCGTCAAGACCGACGGCTGTGTTTCGTGTCACGTCCCGCACGGGTCCGCTAATCCGCGAATGTTGAAGTTCAGTGCGGTGAATGCGCTCTGCCTGACGTGTCACAGCGTGGACCATGGCGTCGGCGCGGATGAGCCGGCTGGTCCAACGCACAACCAGAATGCGCAATACGCGAGCTGCACGGCTTGTCACATAAAAATTCATGGCTCGCGCACGAGTCCGGTCTTTTTCAGGTGATATGAAAACGAAAGCGCACAATCTCTGGCGGATTTTCTGGGTGTCTTCCCTAGCGCTGTTCGGGTTGCTGAACGTGCCCGCGCAACAACCGGACGCGACGCCCCAAGCAACTCCACAAATGATCGGCACCATTGAGTTTGGTTATCGCGGACTCAGCGTCGATGGAGATCACAACAAGTATCGCAGCGATCTGAACTACAGTGCCGGCCCGCGTTTGTTCGATTCGACCTTTCTCTATCGAGCGAAAAACGGCGGCGGTCTTATTGACACTGCTCTGGTAACTACGACCGGCTGGGGCGCGGATCCTAACGGCCAAGTTCGTTTCAACGTCGAGAATACAAAGTGGTATCGCTTCGAAGGTTCGTACCGCAGGTTCAAGTACTTCCGTTTCCTAAACACGTTGGCAAATCCAAACTGGGTTTTCAGTCCACCGGAGTTCAGCGTTCCGCCCAACCCGGTCACCGGCGAGCATGGTATCGACGCGGAGCAGAAGTTAGGTGATTTCGATCTCACGATCCTGCCCAAGAATGAGCTCATTCGCTTCAACGTGGGTTACTCGCCGGAGCGTTACAGCGGACCTGCGTTCACGAACTATCACGTCGGCGGAGACGAATTTCTGCTGCTCTCTGAATTGAGATCGCGTGCCGATGATTATCGCTTTGGCGCCGACGGCAAGCTTGGACCAATCGATTATTCGTTCATGCAAGGCTTTCGCCGTTTCCGCGACGATGGTTTCATCAACGTCGGAAACAATCCGGGCATTAATGTAAATCCGACCACGGCCGCGTTGAACACTTTTCATCGTGATGAACCGACGCGCGGCAAGGTCAACTACACACGTCTGAGTCTGCATACACTTATCGCGCAACGGCTCGATATAACGGCGCGTTACATCTACAGCAAAGCCACTTCAAACTCGATCTTCAGCGAAGGTTTCTCCGGTCTCAACTGGAACGCGCGCGTTTCAGGCTTTCCGCCGACTCCTCCGAATTCATCACCCAACACCCTGAACCTTGGAACGTACACGATCTCGCAGGACGTGGAACGCCCGAACACGATCGGCGACGTCGGCGTAACGTGGCTCGCGACCCGCAAACTCAGAATCTCGAATACGTTTCGCGTGGAAGACTTCGAGATCAATGGTCTCGGTTCGTTCAGCGACTTCTTCTCGATCACGCGGCCAATAAGCGGCGGCTCAAGGACCGACACAGTCGGTTTCGATAATCTGCCGGCCAGCGTCATTACCGATTACCGCAAATACCTGAACACCATCGAGGGTGATTACGCGTTCAACTCGCGCCACTCGATTCACGTCGGCTATCGCTACGGCCATCGCCGTATCGGAAATTTTTTCAGCGGCTTCGACTTCGGTTCTAATGGCGCACTGCCCGCGCCCGGCACTTCGACCAGCCAGGACGAACAGGAAAACAACACACACGTGATCCTCGGCGGCTTCAAGTCGCGCGTAACCAATGATTGGACCATCTGGTTCGACGGCGAACACGGCACCGCTGACAACGTCTTCTTCCGTATCGGCAACTACGACTACACGTACATTCGCGCGAAGACCCGCTATTCGGTGACGAACAAACTCAATCTCAGTTTCGCTTTGATCACGAGAGACAATGCGAACCCGTCGGAGATCGCGGGTGTGTCGCTGGAAGACTTCGGCGTCAGCATCAAGTCGAGAGTGTTCACTTCGGCAGTCGACTGGACCGTCAATCAGCGGCTCTCGATCAATGCCGGTTACAACTACAACTGGATCAACAGCAACGCCGTCGTCGATTACTTCTTCAATGGAGTCAGGCATCCGCAAGGCCGCAGCCTGTACTTCATGCGAAACAACTTTTTCTATATCGATAGTGTGAGCCAGCTCTTCCGCCGCGCGACGTTGTTCGTCGGTTATCGCATAAATAAAGACAACGGGCAGGGAAACCGCGTTACCGACCCGGCCGGCAATCCCGGATTTCTCGTCACGTCATATCCGATGAGTTTTCAGTCGCCGGAGGGCCGGCTGGCGATCAGGCTGCACCGGCGCCTGGATTGGAACGTTGGCTATCAATACTACAACTACAACGAGAGTGTGCTGGTTGGCCCAAGACCGCAGAACTATCACGCGCACTTGCCATACACGTCGTTGCGTTTTTACTTCGGGCGCCCGGAATGAAGAGCCACGAAAAGGCACAAAAAATCTTAAAAAGCCATTTGTGCTTTTTGTGCCTCTTTGCGGCGATTGAAGCTGCGGCGCAGACGCGGGTCGATTATTCCCGTTTCTCTCATTCGAATCAGAAACACCGGCTCGAATGTCAGACGTGTCACAAGTTTCCCTCCGACAACTGGAAACTCGTTCGCAAGGATGACGCGTTTCCCGATATTTCCGAGTTTCCCGATCACGCTTCGTGCATCAACTGTCATCGTAAGCAGTTCTTCGCGCGCGAAAGACCCGCGCCACGCATCTGTCTCAATTGCCACGTCAACGCAACGCCGAAAGATACGTCGCGTTACCCGTTCCCCAGTCTGGGCGAAGCATTTCGTTCAACGCCAAAGGGAGTCAATTTTGTTTCGGAGTTCCGTGTAGTTTTCCCGGAAGACAAACACGCGGACCTGGAGCTTCCGAAGGAACGTCCGCAGACACACGAGCTTTGTTTCACCTGTCACAACCAGGACAGCGAGCAGACTCCGCTGCCGCAGAGCTGTGATGCTTGTCACAAAATTGGTGGTGAGACTTCGCTAAGACTTTTCGCCCATGCGTCGTTACAAACAACAAACACGGATTACTCCAAATTCAAACACGATAACCAGAATCATGCGCGACTGCCTTGTTTGTTATGTCACCGCCGGGAAGACAACTCGGCCCAACCGACTTTGCCGGGAAAGGATCAGCACACGCCATGTATCGGTTGTCACGCGCCGCTGTTTGCTAATAACTCAGGTCCGATTTGCACGATCTGTCATGCCGGTGACATGAAAACTATAAAGGCGTTTCCGGCTCTAAAGAGTTTTGGCAGCCGCTTCGATCACGCGTTGCACGCAACGGCCAAGTGTGGCAGTTGCCATCGACCGACTAACCGAGGCGTTGCTTTGGCGATTCCGACCGGAGCCAACGCGCACAATGCGTGTTTCAGTTGTCATCAACCACAGGCAAAGGCAAACGGGCGCGACATCTCTTCATGCGGAGTTTGCCACCAGCTCGGACCACTGGTGCGGGCTTCAACACGCGCAGTCGCGTTTCGTAGGGGATTCAGTCACGCGCATCACGACAGCTCAGAGTCTTTGCGTTGTTCGGATTGCCACAAGGCTCTCGCCGGCAACGCACGAAAAGATGTAACAGCCCCGATACCCCTGAACCATCACGCACCCGCGCGCGGCTTTAGCTGCATGTCTTGTCACAACGGCAAGCGCGCCTTTGGCGGCGACGACTTTGCCGTGTGCACGCGCTGTCACAAAGGCTCGCGATGGCGATTTTAAGAAACCGAACTTATGTGAAAGGTGATCTCACGATGACGAAGTTTAAAGCAATAACCGGAACGGTGGCGTTTGCGTTGGTCTTTGGAACGCTCGTCGTAGTGTCTGCCGGAACCGTGGTCCAACAACCTTCAGACCCGGCGGCCTACTACAAATCGAAGTGCCTGATGTGCCACGGCAAGAAAGCGGAGAAGAAGTTTGATACGTCTTTGACTGACGACCAACTCGTCGAAGTCGTGTTGAAAGGCAAGAAGGTCGAGAAGCCGCCGCACATGCCCGGCTACGCGGAAAAAGGCGTGACTGCCGAGCAGGCCAAGGCGCTGGTCGAGTACATGAAGCAGTTGAAGGCGACGCCGTAGGTTGAAACGCCGCCGCGGCGAACTAAATTTTTGCCACGAAAAGGCACAAAAAGCATAAGGGCTTTTGTGAATACATTTGTGTCTCTTGTGCCTCTTTGTGGCTATGAATCGATATGGTTATGAGCGAGGAACCGAAACCAGCGCAGAGCGTTCCCAGCCTGATCAGAAACTACGTGAGTTTCATCGGCACGGTGATCGCGTTCACCAGTCTGGCGTGCATTCTGCTGCTGTTCCTGATCGACTTCACTCGGGAAGCGGAAAATCCTTACTTCGGCATCGTCACCTACATCATCCTGCCGGGATTTCTGATTCTTGGTTTAGTGATCGTCATCGCCGGCATGATCCTCGAGCGTCGACGACGCCGTCGCTCGCCTACAGCCGAAATCAGCCCTTATCCGAAGATCGATCTGAATGATGCGCGGCAGCGTCGCATAACAGCGGTGTTGCTCGTTTCC
>DATEHX010000369.1:0-15331 GCA_035279345.1 Pyrinomonadaceae bacterium
CGCCAAACCGTGAGGCGTGCGGTTTACCTGCGCTTCGAACATCTCGTGAACGCACAAGCCGCGTTCGTACTCTCTAGTCGTGTCGTTCCACTCCACCAGTTGCTGCTTGCGCTCTGCTTCGCTCAGCAGTTGCAGTTCGCCGAGCCGGCCCTCGCCCTCAGGCGTCACTAGCTCTTCAACGGCACGCTCAAGGTGTTGGACCATCCGCCGCATCAATGTTTCGCCAAACAACTCCGCACGGTACTCAAGCTTCCCGCGCACCCCACCACCGCGCTCTTCCGCTAACCCCAGCAGCAGGTCGAACTTCGCGCCCAACACACCCGCACCGCCCCACTCCTCCGCCTTCACTTCCAGCCCGGCCAGCCCCGGCACGCCCTGCTCGCCTGTTCCCTGCAACACCAGCATCACGTCAAACAGCGGATTGCGGTTCGCCTCACGTCTCACCCCCAACTCTTCCACCAGCTTCTCGAACGGCACGTCCTGATGCGCGTAAGCTCCCAGGCACACTTCCCGCACACGGCCCAACAACTCGCGGAACGTGAGCGCTTCATCTATCTCGGTACGCAGCGCCAGCGTGTTCACGAAGAACCCGATCAGACTTTCCGTGCCTCCGTGCGCGCGGTTGGCCACCGGAGTGCCGACGACCAGGTCTCGTTGCCCGCTGTAGCGCCACAACACGATCTGGAAGGCGGCAAGCAACGTCATGAACAGCGTGCAGCCTTCCTGCCGGCCCAAATCTCGCAGTCCTGCCACCGCTTCTGCACTGAGCCGCACTTCAACCGCTGCGCTCTGCGAACTCAGCACTGCCGGACGCGCCTTCTCAGTGGGCAACTCCAGCACGGGCGCCGCCGCCAACTGCTCGCGCCAGTAGTTCAGTTGCCGCTCCAGCGCTTCACCCTGCAACCACTCCCGTTGCCACGCTGCGTAGTCCGCGTACTGCACCGGTAACTCCGAAAGCAGTGATTCGTTTCCTTCTGAGTAAGCGTTGTAGAGCGTGCCGACTTCCTTCATCAGCACCCCCATCGACCACCCGTCCGAAACAATGTGGTGCATCGTGAAGCACAGCACATGCTCGCCGTCTGAAAGTTTCAGAAGTCGCGCTCTCACCAGTGGACCAACCGATAGATCGAAAGGCTGCGCTGCATCTTCTCGAATCAACTGTCTGACTCTTTGCTCCTGATCCTCACCAAGCTCTACGACCGGCAACACAAAGCGCGCCGGCTGATCCACGATCTGCACCGGCTCACCTTCCTCAACCTCGAACCTCGTTCGCAGGATCTCGTGCCGTCTGCTCACCTCCGTCAACGCACGCTCTAACGCCACGACATCCAAGTCGCCTCGCAGACGCACTGCGAACGGCATGTTGTACGCACTCGAGTCCGGCTCGAACTGGTCCAGAAACCACAACCGCTGCTGCGCAAACGAGGCGACAAACTTATTGACACGTGGGCCTCTCGACTGCCGTGGAATGCCGGAAGGATTGCCGGATTGACGAACCTCCAACCGCTCTTGTTTGAGCAGCTTCTCAAAAAGCTGACGCTTCTCCGGAGGCAGTGACGCGATGCGCTCTAGCAAATCAGGCATTGGACAGTTCTCCTGATTCGTTGGCTTTCAACAGCGCGCTCACTTCCTGATCCGGCAGTTGTTCGAGTTGCTCGAGAAGCTGCGCGATGCGCTCAGCATCTTCGGCCTCCGTGCGGCCGGCGGCTTCTATGTACTCGGCCAGACGGCCAATCGTCCGCACCTCGAAGATGGTGCGCACGGGTATCTCAACGTGCAGTAGGCTGCGTGTTTTGAAGATCAAACGTATGGCGAGCAGAGAGTCACCACCGAGAGCAAAGAAGTCATCGTGAATGCCGATAGGCGTGACTTTAAGAATCTCGCTCCAGATTTCGGATAGCTTGGTTTCAGTCGGTGTTGTGGGTGGCGCGAACGGCGCTCTCAGTTGAGGACGCGCCATGTCGGGCGCGGGTAGCGCGCGTCTGTCGAGTTTACCGCTCGGCGTCAACGGCAGTTGGTCCAACCTCACCCAAGTGCCCGGAATCATTCCCTCGGGCAACTCCCGCTGTAACTCTTCGCGCAACTCTTCCCAGACGGCATCACCCACCACGTACCCAACCAAACCGCGCCATGCCTGCTCGCCTTCGCCGGTCTCACGCACCATTACCGCGGCCTCACGCACGCCAGTCGCTCTTCGTAGCGCAGCCTCGATCTCACCCAACTCGATCCGCTGGCCGCGTATCTTCACTTGCTGGTCCGCGCGGCCGAGGTATTCGATCTCGCCGTCCGCGAGCCACCGCGCCACGTCGCCCGTGCGGTACATCCGCGCTCCCGGCTCTGCGCTGTACGGATCGGGGATGAACCTTTCGGCGGTCAACGAAGGACGGTTCAGATATCCACGCCCGACCTGTACGCCTCCGATGTACAACTCACCAGGAACACCGACGCCGACTAGCTCCTGCCGAGTGTCGACCACGTACATCGTCGTGTTCGCTACCGGTCTTCCAATCGGCACTCGTCCGTCGCCACGCACTTCGCACTTCCAAGCGGTAACGTCGACAGCCGCTTCTGTCGGTCCATACAAGTTGTGCAGGTCCACACCCGGCAGCCGCGCGAAGAACCGCTCCATCAAGTCCGCGCTCAGTGCTTCACCACTACAGATCACTCGCCGCAACTTCGCTGCGGCAGCTTCAACTCCCTGCTCTTCAAGGAAGACCGCCAGCATCGAAGGCACGAAGTGCATCGTCGTCACCCCCGCACCCTCGATCAACTTCAAGAGGTAATCGCTTTCCTGATGCCCGCCGGGTCGCGCCATCACTAACGTCGCACCTGTGATCAACGGCCAGAAGAATTCCCACACCGACACGTCGAAACTGAACGGCGTCTTCTGCAGCACTCGATCGCTGCCGTCGAGCCCGTACTCTTCCTGCATCCACAGCAGCCGATTCACGATCGCGCGATGCGTGTTCATCGCACCCTTCGGTCGTCCCGTCGAGCCCGACGTGTAGATCACGTAAGCGAGGTTCTCTGGCCTGACTCCGGAGGAGAGGAGCTCTTCATACTCAGTAGATTCCTCGCCGAGCTGTTCGACATAAATGGAAGAGTAGTTCTCCCGCAAAGGCGCCAAGGCGCCAAGCGCTGCCGCGGCTCCCAGGTTTTCCTTTGCGCCTTGGCGTCTTTGCGGGAGAACTTCTTCTTCCACCCACTGGTCCTGTAACTGCTCGGTCGTCAGCAGCACGCGCGGCCCGGCGTCTTCAAACATGTAGCGCAACCGCCCCGACGGGTATGACGGATCGAGCGGTAGATAAGCCCCGCCCGCTTTGAGCACCGCCAATAACGAAACCACCAACTCCGTCGAACGCTCAAAGAGCAACGCGACCACTGAATCTGGTCCAACGCCTAACGCGCGCAGCCGGTGCGCGAGCAGATTTGCTCGTTGGTTAAGCTCGCGATAGGAAAGCCGCTCAGCGCCGCACACAAGGGCGACATCGTCTGGCGTGCGTTCGACCTGTGCTTCGAAGAGTTGATGCAGACAACGATCAAGTTCGTAAGGACGCGCCGTTGCGTTCCACTCCTCCAACTGCCCACGTTCCTCAGGCGCAATCAACGCCGCGGAATCAATGCGCGCATAAGGATCGCTGGCGATCGCTTGCAACACTCTCGAATAACAGCGCCCCAAATCCGCCAACTGCTCTTCCGAAAGAACCGCATCATCGCCGAGCAGCCGCAACGCCACGCGCGAAGTTACGGGCTCGAGTTGAAAGACCGTCACCAACGCAAAGTTGGTTTCAGAGATGTCCCTGTTGTCCAACACCTGCATCTCGCCGGTGCGCATCACCGACTCGACGGAATGGAAGTGGAGGTACTCGAAGCTCGTTTCGATCAACGGCTCCAACCCCCAACGCTTCTGTATCGCCGCCATCGGGAATCGCCTGTGAGGAAGCAGTTCCCACTCGGACTTGAAAGTCTGCTCGACCAATTCCGCCCAAGTGCCCGAAGGCATTCGCAGCCGGAACGGCGCTGTATTCAGAAACAGACCGCGCACCTGATCGCCCCCACGCACTTCCAAACGGCCGTTCGTGCCGATGCCGGTCAGAATGTCGCCGCGGCCCGTTACCAGACTCATCACTTTCATGTGCGCAGCGAGCAGAACGCTCTTGAAGGGCACGGACAGCTCACGCGCTAAACGCCGCAGACTGTCAGCCGCTTCGTCCGAGATCGGCACTGGCTGGATGTTCACGCGACGGCCATCGCTGCGACTCGGCGGCGAAGTGCGACGCGGTAGACGCAAAGGCTCGACGCCGTCCAACGTCTCGGCCCAGAACTGCCGCTGCTCGTCTGATTCAAGTGCGTGGCGTTCAAGGTAGATGAAGTCGCGAAAAGTTGTCGTGAGCGGCGGCTCTTCGGGAAAGACTCCCGTCTTCAGCCGTTCGAAGTAGAGTTTGAAAACCTCCGCGAAAGTCGAGGTCAAACTCCAGCCGTCAATGACCGCGTGGCACTCGGCCAACGTCAATTGAAACGTCTCATTCGTCCGGCGATGAATACTGATACGAATGAGCGGCGGGCGCGATAGATCTAACAAAGTCTTCCACTGGCTCTCGACGAACTCGTTCAGAAACTCATCTTGTTCTTTAGCAGAGAGGTGCCGCAGATCGCCGACGGGGATCGACATCCGTGCCTGGCGTTGGACCAGTTGCAGAGGTTCGCTGTAGCGAGCCAGATCGAACGACGTGCGAAGTGCGGGGTGGCGCGCAACGACACGGTTGACTGCCTCTTCGAAATTCGCGAGATCGAAGGCCGCGCGGATCTGATAACTACAGACGTTGTGATACGCCGGCCTGTCCGGAAGCAACTGCATGTGGTAAAGCATGCCGGCCTGAAGCATGCTCAACGGGTAAGCATCTTCGATGTCTTCGGGGAGCAGCGGGCGATCTGCCTCCGCGACGAGACTAAATGGTCCAACCCCGTCCAGCACGGTCGTGACCATCTCGCCATCCGCCAACTCCGCGACGAGTTCGCTGACCGTCTGGTGACGGAAGAGGCTTTGGAGAGTAAACTCCATGCCCCTCTCTCTTGCGAGTGCGAGCACGCGCACGCTGCGAATCGAGTCGCCTCCGCGCGCGAAGAAGTTGTCGTTCACGCCCACGCGCTCAACGCCGAGCACCTCGGCGAAGATGTTCGCCAACACTTCCTCGGCAGCGGTGCGCGGCGCGACGTAAGGTTCGTCGACTTTCAGGCGCGACACATCCGGGGCAGGCAGCGCGCGGCGGTCCACCTTTCCGTTGTTGGTCAGCGGCAGCTCATCGAGAACGACGTACGTCGCCGGGATCATGTACTCCGGCAGCTTCTCGCTGAGGAAACTACGCAACTCGCTGCTCAGTAGCCCGAGCTCCTGCCGGAGAACGAGGTAAGCGACCAGACGCTTTTCACCCGGCACATCTTCGCGCGCGAGCACGGCGCACTCACGCACGCCTTCGTGCCGCGCCAGCGCTGCTTCCACCTCACCGAGTTCGATGCGATACCCGCGCACCTTCACCTGATGGTCCACTCGGCCGACATATTCCAGTTCGCTTGTTGGGAGGTAACGAACCAGATCGCCCGTGCGATACATTCGCGCTCCCACCTCGTCCACAAAAGGATTCGGCACAAAACGCTCCGCCGTCAGCCCGGGCCGGTTAAGATAACCGCGCCCCACTCCGTCGCCACCAACGTACAACTCGCCAACCACTCCTAACGGCGCAGGCTGCTGGTGCTGGTCCAACACGTACAACCGCGTGTTGGCTATCGGCTTCCCGATCGGCACCGGCCCCGCTTCAACTTGTCCGGCCGCGGCCGCGTACACGCAACAACCGACCACTGACTCCGTTGGCCCATACTCGTTGACCACCATCGTTCCCGGCGCGTGCTCGCGCCAAAAGGCGAGTTGCTCCCCGTACAGCGCTTCGCCACCGACTACTAAACACTTCACATGGGCAGGCGCGTTCTCTGTTGGCAACAGTTGGCCCAGCGCCTGAAGGTGCGCCGGTGTCAGTTTCAACAGGCTGTACCCGGCGCCTACACCTACGGCTTCGCTCAACCGGTCGATGCCTTCCTGTTCACCGATTAGCGTCACACAGCGTCCTGCGAGCAGCGGCGCGTAGAGGCTCGTCACGGTCAGGTCGAAGCCGAGCGGTGAGTGGACCAGCGCGCCGGTTCCGTCGCTAACGCGGTAGGCTTCGACACACCAGCTCAGATAGTTGACGAGTCCCTGATGTTGGACCATCACGCCCTTGGGCCTGCCGGTTGACCCGGAGGTGTAAATCACGTATGCGACGTTTTGCGGCGTAGCACGTGAGCTTGGATTAGCGGTGTTCTCTTGTGCGATCCGCGGCCATTCATCGTCGATGCAGAGAGCGGACGTCGTGGGTGCGAGATCGTCGAGCAGTGTACTTAGGTGATGTTGCGTGAGCAGGAGGTGTAAGTCTGCATCCGCGATCATGAAGGCCAGCCGCTCGCGTGGGCCATTCACGTCCAGCGGTACGTAAGCGCCGCCGGCTTTGAGGATCGCGAGTAGGCTGATGAGCATCTGCACGGAACGCTCGACGCAGATGCCGACGCGTGCCTCTGATCCAACACCCAGCCGCCTGAGGTAATGAGCCAACTGATTCGCGCGCGCGTTCAGTTCTTCATAGCTCAGCCGCTCGTCATCGCACACCACCGCCAGTGCATTTGGTGTCTGCGCTACCTGCGCTTCGAACAGTTTATGTAGGCAAAGTTCTTTCGGGTAAATTCGCGTTGTTTCGTTGAGTCGATGCAGGAGATGTTCGCGTTCCTCATCACCCAATAAAAGCAGTTTACCGGCTGCCATCTTCGGATCGTTGACAGCACTCTCTAACAACTTGTGAAACTGTTGGGCCAGTCGCCGTATGCCTTCGGACGAGAAGGCGTGTGCGTCGTATACAAACGACGTCACGAGTGCGTCATCTGTTTGGACGCAGGAGAGCTTGAGCTTCGAGGGATCGAAGTCTACGTGCTGCCTGATGATCGTGAATGAGACATTGTCCGCGCGGCGCGCGGGCCGGCGCACGTACTCGAAACTGATCGGTGGGTTTGAGTAGTCCGCGGTTGACTCTTCATCCGCTGCCGAGATTGCAAACTCTTGCCACTCGCGCGCCTCACGCACGGACTCTTCGACACGACGCAACACCTGCTCGAACGTGAGACCTTCCTTAAAACTGCCACGCACGGGCAGGAACCGCGCGAACAGACCAAACGCTTCCTGCAACTCCTCGTACTTGCGACCGTCGAACAGAACGTTAACGCAAACATCGCCTCGTCCGCTCAGACGCGACAACAACAACTCCCAACAAGCCAACAGGCATGTCCCGATCGAAGTTTCGTGCGCGCGCGCCAGCGACTCCAACCCGGAGTGTGTGTGAGGCGCGATCGTCACCTCAATCGAGGCTGACTCGGCAAACGGCTGCAACTGCGCTTTGGCCTCGAACGGTAGGTTCAGTGAGTCTGAGTCAGACGCACGCTGCCGCTGCCAGAAGTCACGCCCTGCGTTCGCGTCCTCACCCTCAAGCAACTCGTTCTGCCACTCAGAGAATTGAACGTATTGCGCGGGCGCGTCACTCTGTTCGGCGGCAGTATAAAAATGCGCGAGTTCGTCAACCAAATTGTTCAGAGTTTGCGCGTCCGCGCAGAGTGTGGGCACGCCGGCAAGCAAGAGGTGATTGCTCCGTTGCAGCTCGCCCAACTTCAGCAGCGTGAACCTCAACCGGCTCTCACCTTCGGGAGATCGCTCTCGTTCTTCGCGCAGCAGTTCGTCAACAGCGATCGCATCCTCGACGTCGAAGTTTTCATGCGTGACGATGCGCCATTCAGGCTCGCAGTCTTCGGCGATAACCTGAAGCGGAACCTTCACGCCGGGCTGACTGTAGAAACCCGTTCGCAGGATCTCGTGACGCGCGACGATCTCGCGCAAGGTGCGCTTCAGCATCTCCACGTCGAGAGTTCCTTCGACGAGGAGCGCGCATTGGGCCAGATGGTCAGCCGGGTTCTGCCCCTTCAGCAGCCAGAAACGCGCTTGCTGGGGCGAGAGGCGAAACCCTTCGACGTGCTGTTGCATCAATCACTCCTCAACTCATAGCCACAAAAAGCAAAAGAGGCACAAGTGTGTTCACAAATCTTTTTGTGCTTCTTTGTGGCACTACTTCTAAGCCAACTGAAAACTCCCCGCCTCAGCCGAGAGCACATCCGCGTAGCTGGTCATCTCTCCCATCGCCACGTAAAGCTTTCGCTCTCCAACGTAAGGGCTGCGGCCGTGCGCGGTGAGCATGTTGTCGAGCATCACCACATCCTTCTCCCGCCACGGGAAACTCACTTCCAACTGCCGGTACACTTCAAGAATCTCTTCCATCACCGAGTCCTCAATCACACTGCCGTCGCCGTAGTAACAGTTGCGCGGGAAGTCATCCTCTGCGAACAAAGCCCGCAGCGACTCGCGTGTTTCAGCATCAAGACACGCGCGATGCCAATGCTGCGCCTGATTGAACCAGACCATCTCACCCGTGCGCGGATGTCTCGCGACGGCTGGCCGGACGCAGCGCGTCATCAGACCGTTCCCGTGCTTCCACTCAAACTCCATCAGGTTCTTTCGGCAGAACTCCTCCGCCTCCGCCCTGCTCGAAGCACGCATAATCGCCTGCCAGTTCTGGCCCAAGCCCTCCGTGTAGTTGCGCACGTACATCACCTTCTTCTCAATGAAGCGGTCACGTATCTTCGGATCGAGCATTTCAAACACTCGACGGCTGTCGACGAGAGGCGTCTCTCCGCCCTGCGCCGCCGGCGTTGCGCAGCAGAACCAAATCTTCATCGGCCACGCATCGTTGAAGGAGTTTTCGTTGTGCCACAGCAGAAGCTTGTTGGCAGGGTAGGCCACGGGCGTGTAGATCTTCCCACTCACACTGCCGCGGTTGTGCTCGCCGTTCTCGTCGAACAGTTGTGGGCAGATCGTATGCGCAAAGCCTTCGAAAGCGGACGGCGAATTAACGTCGAAACCGCGGAAGAGAATGGCGCCGTGCTTATGCAACTTCGCTTCAATGAAACCGAGGTTCGCCCTGGCCCACTCTTCAAGATCGGGTTTGTTCGTCGCCGGTTGAATCACGAGCGGCAGCCGCACGCCGGGAAGCAGTTCACTCTGCACGACCGTTTGTTTCGAAAGACTGACGGCCTTTGGCTTGATCGACTTGAACCTGCTGCGCTGCGACTCTTCACGCTCGCGTTGCGCACGCTCGCGCCGCTCGCGATCGTCTTCCGCGAGCACTTCACGAAGCTGTTCGACTGTGAGATCGGGGCGAGCCGCAACGCTCTTCAGCACGATCTCAAATTGCTCCGCGATGCGGGCAACTGCCGAAGGGCTGAAGAGATCGGAGCTATATTCGAACCAACCGCGCAGCCCGTCCGGCTTCTCCCAAAGCATCGGCGTGAGATCGAACTTGGCGGCAGCGTGGTCCATCTGGAGCGGCACGAGTTTCAACCCACGCAGTTCCAACTCCTCGACCGGAGTGTTTTGCAAAACGAACTTGACCTGGAAGAACGGCGCGCGTGCGAGATTGCGCTCCGGCCGGAGTCGTTCGACTATCCTGTCGAACGGGAGATCCTGGTTCGCATAAGCACCGAGGGTCACTTCCCGCACACGGCCGAGCAGATCTCTAAAGCCCGGATTGCCGGAGAGGTCTGTGCGCAACGCGAGCTGGTTAACGAAGAAGCCGATGAGCGACTCGGTTTCAAGGCGGCTGCGATTAGCGTCGTCTGTGCCGACCACGATGTCCTCCTCGCCCGTGTAGTAATGCAGCAATACTTGAAAGGACGCGAGCAGCGTCATGAAGAGGGTGGCGCCCTGCCGGTTGCCGAACGCTTTGAGTTCTTCGGTCAACTCCTTCGAGAACTTCACAGCGTGTTTCGCGCCGCGGTAAGTCCAGACCTCCGGACGCGGCTTATCAGCGGGCAACGTCAACACGGGCAGATCGCCGCCGAGTCGCTCTTGCCAGTAACTTAGCTGTTCCTCGAGCGCTTCTCCGCTGGACCACTCGCGTTGCCAATGCGCGAAATCCGCGTACTGTATCGGGAGCTCGGCGAGCGGCGATGGCCGGCCTTCGCTGAAAGCCTCGTAGAGAACTTTCAACTCTCGCAGCAGCACACTCATGGACCACGCGTCCGTGACGATGTGGTGCATCATGAAGAGTGCGACGTGCGTCTCCGCGTCGAGCTTCAGCAAATGCGCGCGCACGAGTGGACCACCTGCGAGGTCGAAGGGACGATTCAACTCCTCGAGAGTCAAACGACGCGTCGCCTCTTCACGATCGGCTTCGGGCAGATCGCTCAAGTCTGTCAGCGGCAATGTCTGTGGCGACGCGGGCATGACCTGCTGCGCGGGCTCTCCCTTAACGTCCGAGAACGTGGTGCGTAAAGACTCGTGGCGTCGAAGAATTTCATTCAAAGACCGCTCGAGCGCAGTGACGTCCAGCGAGCCGAGCAGCCGCACTGATTGGATCTGGTTGTAAGTGGCAGTACCCGGTTGTAGCTGTTCGAAAAACCACAGACGCTGCTGGGCGAACGAGAGCGGCGATGGCCCGTCACGCTTGATCCTCTTGATTGGTGCTGCCGTAGTCTTTCCTGCCTTCAGAGAGGCTTCGATGTGTCGCGCGAACTCCGCTACGGTGGGGCGTTCGAAGAGAGAACGCAGCGCAACGTCTACACGGAATGCCTCGCGCACGCGTGAGACGACCTTCGTCGCAAGCAGCGAGTGTCCGCCGAGATCGAAGAAGCTCGCGTCGGTGCTGACCTTTTCCACTCGCAGGACTTCGGCGAAGATGTGCGCGAGCAGTTCTTCGACTGGCGTACGCGGCGCGATATAACCGTTGACATCATCCACGCTTGCGGCGTCGGGCGTAGGCAATGCACGTCTATCGAGTTTGCCGTTGGGCGTTAGAGGCAACTCTTCGAGCCGCACATAGACCGCGGGGATCATGTACTCGGGCAATCGCTCGCGCAGATACTCTCTAATCTTGTCCGTCGCGACCGCGGCCCCGTTTTGTGTTACGAGGTAACCGACTAACCGCTTATCACCGTCTGCACGTTCGCTGACGACGACCGCTGCGTCGCGCACGCTCTCACAGTCGCGCAGAGCAGCCTCGATCTCACCCAACTCGATCCGCTGTCCGCGTATCTTCACTTGCTGGTCCGCACGGCCCAGGTACTCAATCTCGCCGTCCAGCAGCCACCGCGCCACGTCGCCCGTGCGGTACATCCGCGCTCCCGGCTCTGCGCTGTACGGGTCGGGGATATACCTTTCGGCGGTCAACGCAGGACGGTTCAGATATCCGCGCCCGACTTGCACGCCTCCGATGTACAACTCACCAGGAACACCGACCCCGACTAGCTCCTGCCGACTGTCGAGCACGTACATCGTCGTGTTCGCCACCGGTCTTCCAATTGGCACTCGTCCGTCCTCGCGTCTCTCGCATTTCCAAGCTGTAACGTCGACGGCCGCTTCTGTTGGTCCATACAGGTTGTGCAGTTCCACTCCCGGCAGCCGCGCGAAGAACCGCTCCATCAAGTCAGCGCTCAGTGCTTCACCACTACAGATCACTCGCCGCAACTTCGCTGCTGCCGCTTCTACTCCCGGTTCCTCAAGGAACACCGCGAGCATCGAAGGCACGAAGTGCATCGTCGTCACCCTCGCACCCTCGATCAACTTCAAGAGGTAATCGCTTTCCTGATGCCCGCCGGGACGCGCCATCACCAACGTCGCACCTGTAATGAGCGGCCAGAAGAACTCCCACACCGACACGTCGAAACTGAACAGCGTCTTCTGCATTACTCGATCGCTGCCGTCGAGACCATACTCTTCCTGCATCCACAGCAGCCGATTCACGATCGCGCGGTGCGTGTTCATCGCGCCCTTCGGTCGTCCCGTCGAGCCCGACGTGTAGATCACGTAAGCGAGGTTCTCTGGCCTGACTCCGGAGGAGAGGAGCTCTTCATACTCAGTAGATTCCTCGCCGAGCTGTTCGACATAAATGGAAGAGTTGTTCTCCCGCAAAGGCGCCAAGGCGCCAAGCGCTGCCGCGGCTCCCAGGTTTTCCTTTGCGCCTTGGCGCCTTGGCGGGAGAACTTCTTCTTCCACCCACTGGTCCTGTAACTGCTCGGTCGTCAGTAGCACGCGCGGCGCGGCGTCTTCAAACATGTAGCGCAACCGCGCCGACGGATATGACGGATCAAGCGGTAGATAAGCCCCGCCCGCTTTGAGCACTGCCAATAACGAAACCACCAACTCCGTCGAACGCTCAAAGAGCAACGCGACCACTGACTCGGGTCCAACACCTAACGCGCGCAGCCGGTGCGCGAGCAGATTTGCTCGTTGGTTAAGCTCGCGATACGAAAGCCGCTCAGCGCCGCACACGAGTGCCACATCGTCGGGCGTGCGTTCAACCTGTGCTTCGAAGAGTTGATGCAGACAACGATCAAGTTCGTAAGGACGCGCCGTCGCGTTCCACTCGTCGTGCTGAAGGCTGCGCTCCTCTTCGCTTACCGCGCCCAACTCCTCCAGTCTCACTTCTCCCCCGCCTGCCACTACTTCCCGCACCACTTGGGCCATACGCCCGGCCATCCGGCGCATCAACTCCTCGCCAAACAGTTCCTTCCGGTACTCGAGCTTTCCTCGTACCGCGCCGCTGCGCTCCTCGCTCAACCCCAACAACAAGTCGAACTTCGCCGCACCACCACCTGCTGCCTCCGCGCTCACCTCCAAACCTTCCAGCCTCAACCCGTCCTCGCTGCCACTCTGCAACGCCAGCATCACGTCGAAGAGCGGATGGCGATTCAACTCACGCCTCACCCCCAACTCCTCAACCAGCTTCTCGAACGGCACATCCTGATGCGCGTACGCTCCGAGACATGCCTCGCGCACGCGCCCTAACAACTCGCGGAAGGCGAGCGGTCCATCCAACTCGGTTCGCAGCGCCAGCGTGTTCACGAAGAAACCGATCAGTCCCTGCGTTCCTCCCTGCCCACGGTTAGCGACGGGAGTGCCGACAACAAGATCCGACTGTCCCGTGTAGCGCCACAACACGATCTGGAACGCCGCGAGCAACGTCATGAAGAGAGTGCATCCCTCGCGCCGTCCCAACTCACGCAGCGCTGCTACCGCCTCCGCACTGAACTGCACCTCGACGCGCGCGCTGTCCGGTGAAAGCACTGCCGGTCGCGCTCTCTCAGTCGGCAACTCCAGCGCGGGCGCATTCGCCAACTGACGCCGCCAGTATTCCAACTGCCGCTCCAACGCTTCGCCTTGTAACCACTCGCGTTGCCACACTGCGTAGTCCGCATACTGAACCGGTAATTCCGGCAGCGGCGACTCCTCGCCCTGTGAGTAGGCGCCGTAGAGCGTGCCAACTTCCTTGATCAGCACATCCATGGACCACGCGTCCGAAACGACGTGGTGCATCGTGAACAGCAGCACTTGCTCTTCACTCGAGATTCGCAGCAACTTCGCACGCACGAGCGGACCGGCCGAGAGATCGAAGGGCAACGACGCCTCGTCTTGAATCAACTGCCTGAGACCCTGCCCATCACCTACTTCGACAACCGGCAATACGAAAGGCACCGGCTCATCCACGATCTGCACGGGTTCGCCTTCCTCAACCGCAAACCGCGTTCGCAACACCTCGTGCCGCTTGACGATCTCCGTCAGCGCGCGCTCGAGTGCCACGACGTCCAACGATCCCTTCACCCGTAGCGCAAACGGCATGTTGTAAGCGGTCGAGCCCGGCTCGAACTGGTCCAAAAACCACAACCGCTGCTGCGCAAACGAGAGCGGCGCCGCACCGATCTCTGAGCGCCTCACTAGCTGCCGCGGAGCTTCGCGTCCCGCACGATTCTCTGCCTCGACCTGCGTCGCGAGACCAACAACGGTCGGATACTCGAAGACCGCGCGCACCGGCAGTTCAACATTGAGGTTTTCTCTGATTTTGGAGATGACCTGTGTGACGAGCAGCGAATGGCCGCCGAGTTCGAAGAAGTTGTCCTCGACCCCAACGCGCTCCACAGCGAGCACGCCGGCGAAGACGTCACACAGCATCTCTTCGATCGGGGTGCGCGGTGCTTGATAGTCGTCAACCTCTCGTGCTCGCGCCTGATCAGGTGCAGGTAGCGCGCGGCGGTCTACTTTGCCGTTAGGCGTCAGCGGCATCTCTTCGAGCAGCATGAACGCCGTGGGAATCATGTAGTCGGGCAGTCGTTCTCGCAGACGTTCCCTCACCTTATCCACCGCCGTGTTCGTGGCTCCCGCCTCTAACACCAGATAACCGACTAACTGCTTCTCTCCGTTCGCTTGCTCGTTCACGATTACCGCGGCATCCCGGACACCTTCGCAGGCATACAACGCCGCTTCGATCTCTCCGAGCTCGATTCGATAGCCGCGCATCTTCACCTGCCGATCGACGCGCCCGAGAAAACGGATATTCCCATCCTCCGCATAGACCACCTGATCGCCCGTGCGATACATGCGTGCGCCGGGCCGCTTGCTGAAAGGATCGGGGACGAACTTCTCCGCGGTCAGCGCCCGCTGGTTCAGATAACCGCGCGCAAGCAGAGGCCCGCCGATGTGCAGTTCACCCGCAACCCCAACGGGCACTGGAACGCCCTGTTGGTCCAGAATGTAGATCGCGCGTTGGGCCAACGGACGCCCGATCGGCATCTGCGAGTGGTTCTCATCTGCGAGCTGCGGCACCTGAAACGTCGTCGCCGTGATGGCCGTCTCAGTTGGACCATAGGCGTTGAGCAGACGCACGTCGCGCAAGCCGGCCTGCTGCCACATGCGCGCGGTGTGCGGTTGCATCTGGTCGCCACCGATGATGACGAGTTTCAGACGTGCGGCTAACTCCGCCGCGACTTTGCTGCCGCGCTCAGGCACGACTTGCGTCCAGTAAGCTGGGGGAAAGTTAACGACAGTGAGTCCGTATTCAGCGACGTGTTGAAAGAAGTCTTCACGGCCCCACGTGCGCGAATCACGCACGACCAGTGTGGCGCCGGCGAGCAACGGAACGAAGATCTGTTCGAGCGAAACGTCGAAGTTAAACGAAGCAAACTCCAGCACGACATCATTGGAGTCGAGACGAAACTCGCGCTGCGCGGTCAGGAAGTGATTGGCGGCAACGCCATGAGAGATGCAGACACCTTTTGGCGTCCCGGTCGATCCCGATGTGTAGATGATGTAGGCGAGGTTCTCATCAGTCAGTAAGTTCTCGGGATTGTCAGTCGGGCACGTGGAAATCGTGGTCCAATC
>DATEHX010000370.1:0-13830 GCA_035279345.1 Pyrinomonadaceae bacterium
GCCGGTGCTCCAGATGCTTGCGCTAACAACCGCGGAGATCGAACAGCGCGCAAAAGCGCTGGTCGAACAGCTTGGCCCAACAGAACTGAATCTTTCACTTGAGGCCGGCGAATCTGCGATCGGTGGCGGCGCTGCCCCCACGTCGATGATCAAATCCGTTCTGATCGCGCTCACCCATCCGCATAAATCTGCGGGTGAACTGGAGCAACAACTGCGTAACTCTTCACCGCCGGTGATCTCACGAATCTCGGAAAACAAAGTCCTGCTCGACCTCCGCACAGTCTCAACTACGGACCTCCCCGCCCTAATCGCCGCACTAAAACGCCTCTACCCCTTCCCAACTTACCCGTAGATTAAACAATGACAGGCATTGTATAATCCGCCTCGCGGCTCTCGGATTTTCACGAGTCCGCCACGATCTTAGATTCCTTTCCAGGCGCGCCTCTAGCTCTTGGCTCCTTGTTCCTGCTTGATCCGCTCCAGAACCATCACGACCTACATCTCTGCCACCGCGCTCAGCCTTTTCGCGGGTCTCGCGGGCTATCTCGGCTGGCGCTTTGGCGTCGTGCCCGAAATTCCCTACCGAGCCGGGATCCTGGCGCCCGCTGAAACAGTTGAACTGCTGCTTGGTCCAGTGCCCGTCTCGGCGATCGTTCTCGCGGTTTGTTCAGTCGCACTCGGTCTGACGCTCAATGGCTTCGGATTGCGCCGTTCGTGGCACTACCTGCTTCTTGTTCTCGCCGTGCTGTGCGGCGCAAGTCTGTTTGTCTCACGCTTCGCCGGTATCGAACTCCCGATCACGCCACTCGTGTTTAGCGGTGTGCTTGCACTGCTGTTGGTCCAGATCAATCGTTTGTGGCATCTCGATCGGCAGTTGCTTAACACACTCTTTAGCTCTCCAATCACTGCTGCTGATTCTGGTCCGGGCGCTCACCAGCGACTGATGAGCGGCTTGAAACTGCTCAACACATTTCTGCCTTTGAAAGAGGCGATTGTCTTTGAGGTTGGCGACTCGGATTCATTCGAAGCAGTCGCGCGTTTCAAAGGCGCGACGCAGCAGCCGTTGGACGCGAGCCGCAATTCGGTGTGGCGCGAAGGTGTCAGCCTGTGCGCACAAGCATCAGCCAGTGGCAAGCTCGTCAGTCAAACAGTTGGCGAACCAAAACAATTGACCGTTGCTGTCCCGTTGCTTCACGAACGCGAGACCGCGGGTGCGCTTTTGATCCGGCCGGCCGCACAACTCGATGATGACGATAAGTTGTTACTCGAAGCTGTCGCCTCGCAATTCGCACGTAATCTCAAACGGGAAAGCTTCGCAAAAAACTCGTCGCGCAGTAAGTCGTTCAGCTACTTCTCGCAACTCGGCAGCCGCCGCAAACTCGACGCCTTGAACGTGCTCAAGGCCATCACCGTCGAACAGCGCTGTGAAGCAAAAGCACTGGCGCACATCAACGACGGCGTCGCGATCGCCTACCTCGACGGCACACTGGCTCTGACAAATCCGACGATTCTGCGTTACGCCGGACTTACCCCAGAGCGTGCGCAACAGTTGGACCTCATCGGTCTACTGAACAACTTTCGCACCGGCATCTTCGACGAACCCGAAATTGCCGTGCGCCGAGTGCTGCAAACCGGAATCGATTACCAGGGCGAGCTCGATTTCGATCAAAAAGACCAGACGCTCAAACTGCGCATCTCGCTATTGCGCGATCAGCAGGACGCAGGCACTGGCGAACCGATCGGTATCGCTGTCTACGTCGAGGACCTCAGCCAAACGAAAGAACTTGAAAAACTGAAAAGCGACATGATCTCGCTGATGTCGCACGAACTGCGGACGCCGTTGACGAGCATCAACGGTTTCGCAGAGTTGCTAACCAACGACGACAGCATTCCCCCGCAGGCGCGAGAGTTTGTTTCGATCATCGCGAACGAATCGCAGCGCATGTCGCGCATGATCAATACCTTCCTTTCGGTGACGCAGTTGCAACGCAGTGACAAGCAGGAGGTGCTGAAGATTCCACTGCGGCTGGATGAGGTCGTGCGCGACACGATCGCTTCGCTACAACCCGTTGCCAAGAAGAAACGCATTCGCCTGATCGAACAGCCGGCGCATCGTATTCCGCCTGTTGCTGCCGATAAGAGTTTGATTACGCAGGCAGTGAAGAACCTGGTCCACAATGCGATCAAGTACAGTCCGGAGCGCACGACTGTAACTGTTTCTACGGCGCTTGAAGCTGAGACGGTGCGCGTGTGCGTCGAAGATCGCGGTTACGGAATTCCCGCTGAATCACGAGAGCGTGTTTGGGACAAGTTCTATCGCGTCGTTCGTGAAGGACAGGAGAAGGACGAAGAGTCGACCGGACTGGGTTTGTCGTTTGTGCGCGAAGTGGTCGAACAGCACGGCGGGCAGGTGAATCTGGATACTGAAGAAGGACGCGGCTCGAGGTTCAGCTTCACGCTGCCGCGGCTTTAGCCACA
Source organism: Pyrinomonadaceae bacterium (assembly GCA_035279345.1). GTDB lineage: Bacteria > Acidobacteriota > Blastocatellia > Pyrinomonadales > Pyrinomonadaceae > PSRF01. The sequence continues at coordinate 2,479 of DATEHX010000370.1, forward strand.
AAGAAGCACAAAGATATTGACGCAAATACTTTCTGTTTCTTGTGCTTCTTTGTGGCTACCGATTGATTGTTCCGCGACAGTCGCTGGCGCCGCAAATACATCGTTTGTCGTCTGAGTGCAACGTCTGCTGGTAATCGATCGTGATCTCTTCGCCGGCTTCGATGTCGCGCAGCGCGCGAAAGAGAATGTGGTTGTGCATGATCTGCATGAACGCATTCGGACTGCACGAGTGATTGATGTAGTGAGTACCGTTTCCACCGCGGCTGCCGTCCAAACTCCAGCGATTATTAACCTCACAAATTCTCAGCATTCGTCGATGAGCACGGCGTCGCGCTTCAACGTTTGAGATCTTCTCGCCGGCATACTCGGCAATCTTGTGCCGCTTCTTGAAAGGTATGGTCGCGAAGCAGCCTTTACCGTGAATACGCGAAGGCTGAATTGCTAATCCGCGGGCGAGTTGCAGCTTCACTATTTGAGTTTGAAGGTGCGAGCGATGATGTCTGTCTGATTGCGAATCCGGCTCAACTTGTCGCGCAAGCCGGTGAAACGCAGCGCGTAGATGGTGCGATTATCGGCCTGTAAATAATAGGTACGGCCGAGCATGGTCTTTCCGGTGCGCACGTATTCGTAAGACATCGTTACGCCGTCGAGACGTCCGTTGAAGTTTTCTTCTTTGCCCTGAACGAAGCCAGGCAGGAAGCGGAGTTTACGATCAGCGTCGCGCTGTGCGAGTTGGGACGGCGTCGTTCCGGCTTCGACCACTTCTTTGCGAATCGTCAGGTAACCGTCAAGTCGATCGCCGTAAACAAACTCGGGGTTTTCGTGAGCGGCGTCCGGTTCCAGAATGGAGCGCCAGGTTGCTGAAGGAAGGTCGAACGTGTACTCCACTTTGTCGTGCGAGTAGGTTTGTTGCGCGGCCGCCACCTGCGCCAACAATGTAACCAACAGCAAACTGAACGTCACGATACGTTTCATATCAACTCCTTCGGATGCCCTAAACCCCCTTACCGTTCGCCACTGCGCTGATAACCGCCTGCTGGACGCCGATCAACTGCTCGATTCCGTGCGTCGCGAGTGCCAGCAGTTCGTCCATTTGGGAACGGCTGAAAGGCTCGCGCTCGGCGGTACCTTGCAGTTCGATGAACCGTCCGTCGCTGGTGCAGACCACGTTCATGTCTACTTCCGCTTTCGAATCTTCATCGTATTTCAGATCGAGCAACGGCGTGTTGCCGACGATGCCGACGCTGACGGCTGCGACCTGGTGTGCTGTTAACGGCCGCGAGATCTTTCCGCTCTTGAGCAGATGATTGCTGGCGAGAGCGAAAGCGACGTACGCACCGGTGATCGCGGCTGTGCGTGTGCCGCCGTCGGCTTGCAACACGTCGCAATCGATCGTCAACGTGCGTTCGCCGAGCACTTTCATGTCCGCGACGGCGCGCAAACTTCTGCCGATCAGCCGTTGAATCTCGTGCGTGCGGCCTGATGGACCGCCACGTCCGGTTTCGCGTGCGGATCGCGTTTGCGTGGAACGCGGCAGCATCGCGTACTCGGCGGTGAGCCATCCCTGTCCGGAACTGCGCAGGAAAGGCGGCACTCGATCTTCGAGTGAAGCAGAACAAATGACGCGAGTGCTTCCCATCTCGATCAATACCGAGCCTTCGGCATAAGACAGGAAGCCGGGAGTTATTTGCACGGGCCGCAATTCGTCATGGGCGCGGCCGTCAGTGCGTGCGAAGCTCATCATGTCCCCAAATTTCCACGGCCTCTAGAATTGACGGAGCCGATCCTAAGAATCTTTCAGCTACTTTAGCAAACCTTTCGGCTGCGTCGGTGACATAAAAATGATCGAGGTCGTCACAAAGGCGGCGTTCCTGATCGAGATTAAGCAGTTGATCGTGTGTCCCGGCCGAAGTTTCCAGTAAAGATTCGACGTCGGCGGCGGTTGCGGCGCCTGAGTCGATCAACGGAATCTTCTGTCCGACAGTTTCACTGATGATGTCTTTTAATATCGGGTAGTGAGTGCAGCCAAGCACGAGTGCGCCGATTGATGCTTTGCTGAAATCACTGAGATACTGTTTCGCTACGATCCGGGCAACGTCAGTGTTTGCCCAACCTTCCTCGGCGAGCGGAACAAAGAGTGGGCAAGCACGTGCGACCACTTCACCGTTTGTCCGCAATGCCGCAATCGCATTCGCATACGCACCGCTGTTAACGGTTGCCTCGGTAGCGATCACGCCGATGTTTTCTCCACGCGCTACTTCCACTGCGGCCCGTGAACCCGGCTCGATCACGCCGATCACCGGCACCTTTATCGCCCGGCGAATGGCTGGTAACGCCAAAGCGGACGCCGTATTGCATGCGACCACGAGTAACTTGATTCCGTGCGCTTCGAGAAATTTTGAATTCTCGACAGCGTAGCGTTCTACTGTTGCGAGAGATTTCGTTCCGTAAGGAACGCGCGCGGTGTCGCCGAGATAGACGAATCGTTCATTCGGCAGACGTTCGTGCAAAGCACGATAGACAGTCAAACCGCCGACGCCGCTATCGAAGATTCCGATTGGTGAGTTGCGATCCAAATGGGCTAGTTGAAGATTTCAGATACTGCGACGCGAAACCCGGGAACTGTGTCGTCGACAAGTTCGTCGGACTCACGAAAGAGCTTTCTCTGGCCACCCGCGCGAATAACTTCAACGGTTCGCTGTTTCGGGTTTACGACCCACACGGATCTTGCACCGAGTGAAAGCCATAGCTCGGTCTTCCACTCGACTCTGGACCGTCGATCACTGGGTGACAGGACCTCAACAGCTACATCCGGCGCTCCGGGATAGTAGCCCTCGGGAATACTACCGACTCGCTCGCGAGAAACGAAGGAGACGTCCGGACCAAGCACTGTGTCCGGGTTGGTTTCGAGCTTGTATCCTGTTTCAGCGCAAACATAACCCAAGTTATTGGTTTTGACGTGTAGTCGTAAGGGTACCGCGAGGTTTAGGGCAACTCGCCCATGTTCAAACTGCGGAGGAGGCATCGTGAGGAGTTCTCCTTTAATAAGTTCGTGACGATTTGGCCCTTCGAGCTGCATTAGCTCTTCGGCCGTCATGAGTTGAGTAGTTGTAGTCATACAGCAATCCTACCTTAAGTGAGGCTCAACTTTTTATGGTGGAGGCGCCGAGAATTGAACTCGGATCCAAAAACCAACCCCGAAGGACTCTACATGCTTAGTCGCTTCTCTTTCTTGCCAGGCGAACCTGGCAAATTTCACTCAATGTCGAGTCAGTGAAGCGACAAGACCTCGACACGAGCTAGCCCGGCTTTAGTCTCGCCCACTGCCACGGACCGAAGCAGCGGGCCAGCTCATCTAAGTGACATCTCCCTCCACGCGCATGAGCAACTTGCGGCGAGACGCTCGGTGCTAATTAGGCAGCGAGAGCCAATTCATTGTTATTGGCAGTTGTGTTTCCTTACACGTTTTAACGAGCTGCATAAGGGAGCCCGGCATGCATCGCGACGATCGTTCAGGTTCCTGTCGAAGCCTGTCGCCCCCAAGCGAAGCACGGTCATTATCGCCCGCGGGATGCAAAGACGCAAAGGGAGCCTCTTGAGTTGCCCCTTAAACCAAAGGCCGATTTATTGACGTAAAGCTTTATGCGCTATACTTTTCCCGCTCTCCTGTGGCTAGCCACGTTGTCGAAACGCACGTAACCAAGGCAATTTTGTCCGGGGGAAATCATATCTATGGCTGTAAATCGTTCTAAATACTCGCCCACAGCAATCATCAATACGCCACCCGAACAACGCAGGCACCTACTCTCAAGGCTCTGGCTTCCGGCCGTGCTCCTGCTGGCACTCGCTGCCGGCGGATTGACCGGCATCATCGCCGCCTACGAGTTGAATTATTCCCGTGCGGCGACTGAGGTCGCTGCTTTAGCGACGTACCGTCCCAGCGTGGTCACTCGCGTCTACGCGGACGATGGCGAAACAGTAATCGGTGAGTTTGCACTCGAGAAACGAATTCCGCTGAAGTACGAAGAAATTCCGCCTGTTCTTAAAAACGCAATTCTTGCGGTTGAAGACGTTCGCTTTTACGATCACATCGGCATCGACCCCATTCGCATCATGGGCGCCGCGTGGAAAAACCTGACCACCGATAAAATCGAAGGCGGGTCCACGCTCACACAGCAGCTCACGAAAAATCTCTTCCTCTCAAAAGAGCAAACTTACACACGCAAAGTTAACGAATGGGTGCTCGCGCTTCAGATCGAACGTTACTACACCAAAAACCAGATCATGGAGTTGTACGTCAACCACATGTTTCTGGGCGCGAATGCTTACGGCATGGAAGCCGGTGCCGAAACATACTTCGGCAAACAGGCGAAGGATCTAACACTGGCGGAAGCAGCACTGCTCGCGGGTGTGCCGAAAGCGCCCAGCGATTACTCGCCGACGTCTAATCCGGCAAAAGCAAAAGAACGCCGCGACCTCGTGCTCGACTTGATGGCGAAAAACGGTTTCGTCACTCAGGCAGAAGCCGACGCCGCGAAAGCCAAACCGATCCAACTCGCCGACACTGCTTACTACCAGTCGCAACGCAAGTCGTCTCCTTTTGATTATCCGGTCGAATACATTCGCCAGGAACTCGAAGACAAGTACACGACACGCGTGGCCCAGGGCGGACTTGCGGTCTACACGACGATCAACGTCGAAGCACAGAAGCGCGCTTACGAAGTTCTGCGCGCGGGTTTGAGAGGTTACGACCGCACACATACCAGTTGGCGTTCGAGCTACACGATGATCCCGACGTCCGTGAACAACGGCGAAGGTCCGGCGACGCCCGCCGAGCTCAACAACTACAAGCATCCCGATTGGTACGGCAACGACTACGAAGAAGGCCGCCACTTGATGGGCCTCATCATGAAAGTCGATCGCGCACGCGATGAAGCAACCGTGCGCTTCGGCAACTTCACCGCGACGTTGACCGCGGCCGACATGGGTTGGGGTAAACGCCAACCGGAAAATGAATTCAAGAACGGGCAACTCGCCGAGTTTGAGATCAAGGAAGTCGACGAGAAGAATCGTCGTTTGAAAGTCGAGCTTTCGCAGGTTCCTTCGGTGCAGGGCGCGATGATGACGCTCAACGCCAAAACCGGCGAGATCGTCACGATGGTCGGCGGTTACGATTTCTACACCAACAAATTCAACAACGCGACGCAGGCTTATCGTCAAACAGGTTCGGCGTTCAAGCCTTTCATCTACACCGCGGCGGTCGAGTGGGGAATGACTCCGGAAACGCCCGTGAGCGGAGCACCGATCAAGATCGGTGATTGGCAGCCGCACAACTACGACGGCTCGCTCGGTTCAGGCGATCTACCGATGAAGACCGCGCTGGCGAAGTCGATGAACATCCAGGCAGTTCACCTGTTGCAAACCGTTGGCATTCAAACGGGCGCGCAGATGGTGCGGCGCTTTGGCATCAAGGTGCCGATGTCTCCGTATCTACCATCGGCACTGGGTGCAACAGAGGTACCGCTCGATCAGATGGTCTCAGCGTATTCCGCTTTTCCGAACAAAGGCATTCGTGTCGAGCCGCACTTGATTCGCAAAGTTCTCGATCGCGATGGCGCCACGCTCGAAGAGTGGGAAAGAACTACCTACAAAGTGATGAACTCATACGTCGCGTTAACGATGGTTGGAATGATGCGTGGCGTAGTCACCGGCGGCACCGCAACGGCTGCGGGTTCGCTGCCGCATCCGGTTGCCGGAAAGACGGGCACGGTCAACGATCACACTGACGTTTGGTTTATCGGTTACACGCCGACTTACGTTACCGGCGTGTGGATGGGTTATCCCGGAAAGAAGAAACCACTCGGTAACGACATGACCGGCGGCAAAGGCGCACTGCCGATGTTCGTCGACTTCATGAAGACGTTTCTGAAAGACAAAGAGAAGGAAGAGTTTCCGAAGGCGCCGGAAATGCCGGAAGACATGAGAGAACTCTTCCGTCAGCGTCAACGAGAACTCGCCGCGGAACGCGCCGAATTGGCTGCTGAAGCAGAAGAGACTGAAGAAGGCACATTACCGGCTGGCACCACCGAACCAAAACTCGAGCAAACGACGCTACCACCGCCGCCAAAAGCGGACGACACCGCGCCGGCGAATCCACAGCCGAAGCAGGAAGTCTCAACACCGAAAGTTGATACTCCTCCACCACCCGCAACGCGTCCACGCGAAGCCGAGCCAGCGAAGAAGAAAGGAAAGAAAGGCGACGGCGAACCGTAGTTCTCATTCTCACCCGGCTTTAGCCGGGTGAGCCTTTTAGTAAGCAAGACCGAAACTGTTTCAACAGTTTTCGGCGTTTCGTGGAATCCGTTTAACCGAGCAACTTTCCTAACGCGTACGGCAGCATCTTGCGCCACCATGGCCAGTCGTGATCGACGTCTAGTCCCCAAACGTCCAACACATGCGGAATGCCTTTGGAGTGAAGAATATCTGAAAGCGTCCGACTGCGTTCAGGAGCTTCGTAGTTGCCCTGCCCCGTCATGATCACGATCGCGTCGGCCTGTCGCAGCAATGGAAGGTAATGATCGTCGTTGAGGTTGGAAAGATAATCGACCGGGTTGTTGAAGTAGACGTTGTCGTCGTAGTAATTCTTTAAATAAGCTCGCACGTCGTAACTGCCGCTCATCGCGATCACGCCCCGAAACAGATCGGGATGTTTGAAGTAACTATTGGCGGAGAGAAACGCACCGAGACTCGCGCCCGTGGTTATCGGACGAGTCTCTCCATCGCCGCACTCGTTGCGAATCAGCGGCAACACTTCGTCAACGATATAGCGATCATAGCGCGTGAGCAGTTCGGCTTTAAGATGCGGCGGCATCTTTTCGTTGAGCAAGCTGTAACGATTGACGCTATTGATCGAATAAGCGCGCAGCTTGCCCTCATCGAGAAATTGTTTGATGGAGTCGACGAGGTAGAAACGTTCGTATTCGAGATAGTCGGCGGCAGCGGTCGGAAACATCAACAAGGGCGGCCCCGCATGTCCATAAGCTACGAGGGGCATTTCCATGTTCAGATTGTGGCTGTACCACGATGTTGTACGTCGTTCCATAGGGGACCTTTCTATTGGGACCGTCTGCCGGGAACCTTTCTGCCCGGAACTATCTGCCGGGAACTTTCTGCCGGTGAATCTCGATTTCCGCCCGTGAATTGGGACGTTACTGCGAGTAAAGCGGGGCGTGAGATATTCTCGCAGATTTTCGCGGAGCGCAAGTTTGGGCAACCCGCGGCCTGAGATTGGGCAATGTGTGAGTACGTTTCGGAAAGCGCCAACTGCGGTTGACGCTCAGAAACTCATTTGCTATAAAAACCCCTTCGCGCCCTGCACATAGTGTAGAGATCTATGTGAGGGCGCTTATTCCGCAGTAGCTCAATGGCAGAGCATTCGGCTGTTAACCGAAGGGTTGTAGGTTCGAGTCCTACCTGCGGAGCCAAAAATACTAATGAAGGCCACCTTCGCGGGTGGCCTTTACTTTTGCTTTCATACGCAAAACATGGACTCAATGAACCGATTGACTTTTCAGGCCGGCGGGAATAACCTTCCGTTCTCATCGAAGGTTCTCTCGATCCTCTGGCTTACTCCTCAAAGCCGAGCCGACTAAGATGAGCAATCTGAGCCGTAGAATCTCGCTTGAGAAAGCACTCACGAGTGTCAGGAGTAAAGGATATTAAGTTCAGGTCTTCCCATTCCAATTAGTCCAGTTCCGATCAATAGCAAAACCGAGGCGCGCACTCGCCGATCACACAAGAAAGGTTCTACTCATTTTGAACACAATTCTTCTGTCCCCTCATTTCAGGTCCGCTTTGCTGCTCCTGGCAGTGTGCCTTGTTTCGGCGTCTGCTGTTCGAGCACAGTATTTCACTCTACCCGGGTCGCATAGTTATTCGTTGAACTCCGTGAACCAGGTTTTCGACCTCAGCCCGGACGGCAAAATTGGTGTTTCTTTAAGAAACGACCCCGTCTCAGGACAGTCTGCGATTCTCACAACTTTTAATCCGATACTCGGCACTCCAATGGACAGCAAGACGTTTGGCTTCGGTCCCCTGGAAGTTGCGGTGGCGCGGGTGGGTAGCGCTCTTCGGGCCGTCGTTTTAACGAGTGAGGGTGGACCGCGCCGGATCTATCTCTTCGACGTCAGTTCAACCGGTCAGTTGACGCAGCTAGCGTCTACACAGTTGACCACGTCCGGCAGTGATGGCGGTTCAAATCTTGTTCTCAGCGGCACTGCACAGGCAGGATTTGTGATCGTGTTTACGGACAGCGGCGTTGATCTGGTGAGCTTCAGTTTGGTGAATGGAGGAGTTCTTAACCGCCTTGCGTTGTCGGGAATCGCGAGCACGCTGGAAATGAAAGAGACGGCAAATAGCCGCCGCCTGGTCTTTCGAGTCGGCAATGCGTTTAAGGTCGTGAATGCGCTCAATCCGAATCAGCTAATTGACTCTGGAAGTGTGCAGTTAGTTCCCAATGGCGAATTTAGTGGGATTCCTTACGATGGGGTCGCCTTCAGTAATGATGGGCGTTACGTGTTTGTCGGAAATCAGTTTTTCAACTTCGCCGCCATTGATCTGACCACGATGCAAATCGTCGGCACAATTCCAGGCAACAATTTCCGATTCGGGCGGGTCCGTATTTTCGAAGTTAACCAGGAAAGACGTCTCGCAGTATTAAGCAGCCCTTCAGGAACGGTCAATACAATGTCGATACTGCTGGTTAACGCCAATGATCCGGCGAACCTCTCCATTATTAACCAGTACACGCCTCCATTCGAAGAGTCGTTTTTCTACAAGAGTGACTTTGCCTTTTCCCATGATGGCTCACGACTTTTCGCGGCGCCACGAGAAAAGTTGATCGCTTTCGACTTGCCCACATTTACCAAAGCATGGGAGCAACCTGTACCCGGATCGGTGTTACAAGTTCACCAGCTCAAGGTATACGGTCCGAATGACGAAGTGCTGGGTGCCTGGGATACAAGCGACGGATTGGGATTTACCGGTATTTTCGGCGCGTTTCCGGCAGTTCCTCCTAATGTCTCAATAAATGAAACGAGTACGGTTAACGAGGGCAGTAATTCAGTAAATTTTACAATTTCACTTTCTTCTTCTGCTGCACCTCACAAGGTGGTGGTTAAGTATGATATAGCGGGCGAAACAGCCACAGAAAATTTGGACTACACAAACACCTCCGGAACAGTAACTTTTGATCCCGGAACCACCACCAAGGTCATCTCTGTGCCGATACTCAATGATGCGTTAGACGAAGTTGATGAAACTTTCAGAATGAACATTCAAAGCGCAAGTCCCGGGATTATTACCGCTAGTCAGAGTACCGCCACCATAGTAGATAATGATCCTCCACCGTCGGTATCGATCAACGATATGAGCATATTGGAGGGCAATTTCGGCACAAGAAATCTTATTTTTGCTGTCAGTTTGTCAGCAGCCAGCGGAAAGCAGATCACTGTCAGCTATGCGACCACGGACGGCACGGCAAAAGCCGTTGACGACTATAGGCCCGCGACCGGCACAGTTACGATCTCACCGGGCCAAACTACAAGCCCGATCATAATCCAACTAACGGTTGACACTCTTAGTGAAGATAACGAAGCGTTCGTCGTCAACCTCAGCAATCCTGTAAATGCGACAATCGCCGACGGCATCGGTAATGGAACTATAACGAATGATGATTCTCCGCTACTCGCAACCGAAGAAAACTCACAGCGGGCGATTGCGCTGGATTTAGTAACGCTCATCCGCGATCCTTTCCCGTTAAATAACCCCAATTATTTCGGGACGGATCACCGCACGAGAATTAGTCTCTTCACTACTAATCTGATCATCACACCGGCGTTAGTTGTAACTGCTCAAGCACTGGATTCTCAAAATACAGTCTTTCAACTACCGGTTGAATCGATTTCAAGTTTGCCCAACGCCGTCGGATTGGTCCAAATAATTGTAAAACTACCGGATGGAATACCGGCAGGCGATTTGCGGCTGAGCATTACTGCACGATCGAGATCAAGCAACGTGGTCCTTGTTGGCATCACGCCGTAGGTAGACTCGTTTCTCTCAGTCGGGGTCCACTGTTTAGGAGCCATGATTTGAATTAAAGGCCGCTGGAAACAGTTCCGGCGGCCTTTTCTCTTAGCCAAGTAGTGTTCATAAGTGCAACCAGCCTCGTAAGAAAAATTCTTGATCGCGATGATAGGTTTTGGCGATCGCGTGCGCCTTAGGAAGTGAGCGGTTAGAAGCTCGAACAGATGACCAACGCCAGCAAGGGTGATGGCATTCATTTTAAGTTTTCAACCTGCCGGTTTTATCCCGGCGCACGAGGAGAATCATTATGAGCACAGCAATACGTTCGGAAACAATTGACGAACGAGATATTCCCCAGGGGATTGGAGCATTAGACTCTGTCGAAGAGAGTAGCCAGGAAACAAAGGCCATCTGGCAAAACTATCGTACGTTTCGCCGCGGCGTAATCACGCTCGAGGCATTGGAAACACAGTTGGGCACTACCCTCCTGCAACTTAGTGAGGGCTCGACTGACACGACTCCAGGCCAGGTCGAAATCGTTTTCCTGACACAATCTCTCCGGGCGTTGCAGGAGACGAGCGAGCAGGCACTGAATTCCATTATCGCCATCGAAAACAGTACGCTTGCCTCACTGCTGGACGACGGAGCCGCATTTGTTGACGCGCTGCAACGCCGTGTTCCCGACTTTTCTGAAGATACTAAAGCAGGTGTAAAGCTGTTTCTGCAGCGATATGGCAGCCCACGGAAGTGGCTTCAGATCGTTCGTGCGGCTCTCTCAGTGAAGCAGGATTTCTATCGTTCTGCGAGGCTGGCCGTTCAGGGAAACAGAAACTCCAGTCGCGCTGCGATAGCGCGCCTGATGGAAGAAATGGCGTTGAGTCACCAGACGGCGCTGCCGGAGTTCCCTCCTTCTGTGGTCCGTCCTGACAGCGGGGTGAGCCGCGAAGAACTGCCTGAATTGATCGAACAAGCGATCGAGCGCGGTCGAAAGCGGTTGGACGATGGCGTGCCCAGCTTCATGGCCGGGGCGTGGTACCACCGCCTTGCCAACCAGATCTCCTGGCACGATCCGGAGCAGGCGGCTGCTTTCGGGAGCTTCGTCGTGCCCACCAAACCACAGCCAATACTCGCCTGCCTGTTTGGAGGCGGACCGGGAATCGCGTTTTGTGTCGTCGTGGCTCTGATTGCAATGTCCAGCCACAACGTGGAAACCGATGACGACGATGGTGGCGATACCGACGGTGGTGATGACGACGGTGGAACGACCGG
>DATEHX010000371.1:0-9669 GCA_035279345.1 Pyrinomonadaceae bacterium
GCATCAGCGAAGACCGTTATCGCGATCTCGTCGATAACAGTCACGAACTGATCTGCACGCACGATCTCGAAGGCAAGGTGCTTTCGGTTAATCCGTGGGCGGCGCGCGTGCTCGGCTATCCCGTGGAAGCGATTGTCGGCATGCAAATTCGCGACAGCCTCTTGCCGGAGTATCGCGAGGAGTTTGACAGATACCTGCACACGATGAAGACCGAGGGCTCAGCGCGTGGGGTGATGAAAGTGCGCACTGCGACCGGCGAGACGCGGCTTTGGGAGTATTACAACACTTTGCGCACCGAAGGCGTTGAGACCCCGATCGTTCGCGGCATGGCCCACGATGCGACTGAGCGGCGCCTGGCATTGAAACGTGAGAAAGAAGCGCGAGTCGACGCCGAAGCTGCGAATCGTGTTAAGGATGAATTTCTTTCTACACTGTCGCACGAACTGCGCACGCCGTTAACGGCGATCATGGGCTGGTCAGATCTGCTGTTGCACGACGAAATCGCGCCGCGCAAACGGCGGCAGGCGATCGAAACGATCGCGCGCAACGCAAACTCACAATGCCAACTCATCAACGATCTGCTGGAAGTCTCGCGCATCATCACCGGCAAACTCCGGCTCGAGTTTGCAGCGTGTGAACTGGAATCAGTTGTTCAAGCGGCCGTTGAGAGTATTCGGCCGACGGCTGAAGCGAAAGGCGTCAAGCTGCAAGTGCAGCTCGACTCCAACACTGGCCCAATCTTTGGAGATCGCGAGCGGCTGCAACAGATCGTGTGGAACCTGCTGTCAAACGGCGTGAAGTTCAACCATCACGGTGGTGTGGTCCAGGTGAAACTGCAACGCATCAACTCGCACGTCGAAATCGTGGTGAGCGACACGGGCTTGGGCATTCATCCCGATTTTCTGCCTCACGTGTTTGAGCGTTTTCGCCAGGCGGATGGTTCGACGACGAGGACGTACGGCGGACTCGGATTGGGGCTCGCGATCGTGCGGCACCTGGTGGAGTTGCACGGCGGCGCCGCGTGGGTTGAAAGTGCCGGTGAGAATCAGGGCTCGACGTTCACCGTTCGTTTCCCGTCGATGATTGCGCCGGAATTTCAGGCGGAACCACGAGTTGAAGCGCCGCCTGAGTCAGTGGTTGAAGCACGCGATCGGAGACGCACGTTGCGCGGCTATCGCGTGCTGGTGGTTGATGATGAATTTGACGCGCGCGCGTTGGTGACGGCGATGCTGGAGCGTTCCGGCGCGCAAGTGCTCGCTGTTTCTTCGACACGCGAAGCGCTCGACTCGATGGAGAAGTGGAAACCGGACGTGCTCATCGCCGACATCGGCATGCCGATCGAAGACGGATACAGTTTGATCCGAAAAGTGCGCGCCTTGCCGAGCGATCGCGGCGGGCAAACGCCGGCGTTGGCGTTAACAGCATACGCGCGAACCGAAGATCGCATACGCGCATTATCCGAAGGCTACCAGATGCACCTCGCAAAACCCGTCGATCGCCTCGAACTCGCCACCATCGTCGGCAGTTTGTGCCGCCGTTAGAGCCACAAAGAAGCACAAAAGCCAAGCTCAGGAAAGATCGTTTTTGTGCCTCTTTGTGGCTTTAGTCGCAGCCGTTGGTAGTTTCTGAGAGACGACGCCAGCGATGGCCGTTGCGCGCGAGTAATTTATCGGCCGCTTCGGGGCCGTCGGTACCTGCGGCGTATTCGGTCACTTCAGATACTTTCTCGCTGGCCCACGCTTCTTCAATCGGTGTTATCAAACGCCATTGTGCTTCCACTTCATCCCCGCGTGTGAAGAGCGTGGCATCGCCCTGCATCACGTCGAGTAACAAGGTTTCATACGCCGCCGGCGGCTCGACGCCAAAGGCGCGTTGATAACAGAAGTCCATGTGAACGGTCGTCGTGCGCATCTCGAACCCCGGCCGTTTCGCGCCAAACGTAACCGTGATGCCTTCATTCGGTTGAATGCGAAGCACGATGATGTTCGGATCGAGTTCCTCTTCGGGCGTGCGTGCGAAGAGTGCCTGCGGCGTGCGTTTCAAGTGAACGGCGATCTCGGTCAGGTTGCGTGCGAGCCGCTTGCCGGTGCGCACGTAGAACGGCACTCCGGACCAGCGCCAGTTTGAAACGCGAAACTCAATCGCCGCGAAGGTTTCGGTCTCCGAATCATTCGCAACGTCTTCCTCTTCGCGATAGCCCTTCGCCTTTTCACCTTCGATCTCGCCTGGTCCATAACGCGCGCGCACTGTGCGCTCCGCAACTTCATCCGGCTTCAAACGGCGAATCGATCGCAACACCTGCACCTTCTCTTCGCGCACCGAGTCGGCGTCGAACGCGACCGGCGGCTCCATCGCCGTCAACGTGAGCAGTTGCAACAAGTGGTTCGCCACCATGTCGCGCAGCGCGCCTGACTCCTCGTAGTAACCCGCGCGGCTACCGACGCCCGCAGTCTCCGCGGCAGTGATCTCAACGTAATCGACGTAGTTACGATTCCATATCGGTTCAAACATCGTGTTGCCAAAGCGAAACACGAGTATGTTCTGCACCGTGTCTTTACCGAGGTAATGATCGATGCGGTAGATCTGATTCTCGGCGAACACTTCCGCGAGCTTGGCATTCAATGTGCGCGCGGATTCGAGATCCGTTCCGAAAGGCTTTTCAATAACAATGCGGCTCCAGTGGTTCTCGTCCTGCTTTGCGAGTTGTGCTTTACCGAGGCCGTCGATGATTTCGTCCGCAAGCGACGGCGGCGTCGCGAGATAGAAAAGATGACTCGTGCTCGCGCCGTCGACAGCCAACTCTTCAAGGCGTTTTGCGGTGTTGAGATAGGTGTTGTCGTCGTTCAGTTCTCCGACTATGTAGTTGACGCGTTGCGCAAACTTGCGCCACGCCTCGTCGTCGCGCTCGCTGAGTTTTGCGTGCTCGACCAGCGCCTGACGCACAAACTCGCGATACTCGTCGTCGCTCATAGGCGAACGGCCAACGCCGAGAATTTGCACACTCTCGAGACAGCCTTCGCCTTTCAAATCCCACAACGCCGGCATCAACTTGCGTCGCGTCAGATCTCCGGTCGCGCCGAAAATCACCATCACGCACGGTTCTGCCTTCGGCAAACTCGGCGTTTCCATCCGCACCGGACTTGGTTCTACAAGTACTGTTGACATGGTCCCATCCTGTTAATCCTGTAATCCTGTCTATTTTCGTTCAACGTGTCCGCCAAACTGAAATCTCATCGCCGAGAGGATCTTGTTTGCAAAGTCCGCTTCGCCTCGCGAACTGAAGCGCTGAAACAGCGCCGCACTCAACACCGGCACCGGCACGCCTTCTTCAACCGCCGCGTTGATGGTCCAACGCCCTTCACCCGAATCAGACACGCGGCCCGCGTAACCTTCAAGATTCGGATGCTCCGCGAAAGCAATCGCCGTCAGGTCGAGTAACCACGACGCGACGACGCTGCCGCGCCGCCAGAGCTCGGTGATGTCGGCAATGTTGAAATCGTAACGGTAGTGTTCGGGATTGCGAAGCGGCGACGTTTCCGCGTCGGCAGTTCGCTCTTCGTTACCTTCGTTCGCGTGATGCAAAACGTTGAGACCTTCGGCGTAAGCGGCCATCAAGCCATACTCAATCCCGTTATGGACCATCTTCACGAAGTGCCCCGCGCCGGATGGACCACAATGCAGATAGCCTTCGGTTGCGGTGGTAGAACCGGGCTCGCGTCCCGGTGTTTGCGAAATCGTCCCAGTGCCCGGCGCGAGCGTTTTGAAGATCGGATCGAGATGATTCACGATCTCCTTCTCGCCGCCGATCATCTGGCAGTAGCCGCGTTCGAGTCCCCACACGCCGCCGCTCGTTCCCACGTCGACGTAATGAATGTTTTTGGCTTTCAATTCTTCCGCACGGCGGATGTCATCGATGTAATAAGAGTTGCCGCCGTCGATGATGATGTCGTCAGCATCGATAATCGCGCTGAGTTCGTTGAGTGACTCATCCACAACTGCCGCCGGTATCATCAACCAGATCGCCCGCTGGCGATCCAGTTTTTTCACCAAATCCTCCAGCGACTCCGCGCCCACCGCGCCCTCAACCACCAGACTCTTCACATTGTCCGCGTGGTGATCGTAGACAACACACTGATGCTTCGCACGTAACAGCCGCTTCGCCATATTCGCGCCCATGCGCCCCAAGCCAATTATTCCGATTTGCATTCCTAAGCTCCTTGCGTATTAAACTGTTGGCGATCTTACTCCAAGCTGTAGGAGCCCTCCACATGAGACACCTGAGTCTGGTTTTAGTCTTTATTTTTGTCGTTCCTGTCATGGCGCAGAGAGCGCCCGTGTTGCCGCCGGATCGCATTGTCGATCTGTCGTACCCGTTTGACGCAACGAGCGTCTATTGGCCCACGGCCGAACCGTTCAAACTCGACACCGATTTCGAAGGCGTCACTGACAAAGGCTATTTCTATTCGGCGTACAGATATTCAGCCGCCGAACACGGCGGCACGCATCTCGACGCGCCCGTGCACTTCGCAAAGGGACGGCACACGGTCGATGAGATTCCGTTGGAACAGCTAATGGGTCCGGGTATTGTGATCGACGTGACGAGTCAGTGTGCGTCGAATGCCGATTACCAGGTGGGTGTTGCTGATTTTCAGAACTGGGAACGAAGAAATGGAAGGATTAGACCGGGCACGATCGTTCTTCTCCGCACGGGATTTGGCAAACGTTATCCGGATCGGAAGTCGTACCTGGGCACAGATGAACGCGGCGCCGATGCGGTCGCGAAGCTTCACTTTCCCGGACTCGATCCGGCAGCAGCGCGTTGGCTGACGCAGAATCGATCGATCAAAGCCATCGGGCTCGATACGGCGAGCATCGACCGCGGCCAGTCGACGCTGTTTGAGAGTCATCGTATTTTATTTGAGAAGAACATTCCGGCGTTTGAGAACGTCGCGAACCTGGACCAGTTGCCGGTGAAGGGTTTTTCAGTGATTGCGTTGCCGATGAAGATCAAAGGGGGTAGCGGCGGGCCGTTGCGGATCGTCGCGTTTATGTGAGTTATGAAACTGAAAGTTTTTGAGAGTCCGGCGGAAGTCGCACGCGCTGCTGCGCAGTTTTGGGTGAACTTGAAGCCGCAGTCCGTGGCTTTGTCCGGTGGCTCGACGCCGCGTGCCTTGTACCAACTGCTCGCAGATCCAAACGAGCCGTTTCGCGAACAGATCGCGTGGGACAAGACGCATTTCTTCTTTACCGACGAACGTCACGTCCCGCCCGATCACCCTCACAGCAACTATCGCATGGTCAACGAAGCGATGTTCTCGCGCGTTCCGATCCCACAACAGAACATCCATCGCATCCCAGCCGAAAACCTCGTGGCTGAAGACACCGCCAAAGCCTACGAAAACGATCTGCGCAAATTCTTTGGCGAAGCCATTCCGGCTTTTGATCTTGTCCTTCTTGGCCTCGGCGAAGAAGGTCACACGGCTTCACTCTTTCCTTACTCACCGGCCCTCAAAGAAACACAACACCTAGTCGTAGCGCCGTGGGTTGAGAAGTTTGATTCTTATCGAATCACGATGACGTTGCCGGTTTTGAATAACGGAAAGTCGGTGGTGTTTCTTGTCACTGGAGCGTCCAAGGCGGAGATCTTGAGGGAAGTGATGAAGACAGATAAAGAACCGGATCTTTACCCGGTTCAGGCGATATGCCCAACCAACGGCGCTGTGTCCTGGCTCGTCGATAAAGCAGCCGCACGCCTTTGCTCGACCAGCAAGTCTTCAAACGCGCC
Source organism: Pyrinomonadaceae bacterium (assembly GCA_035279345.1). Lineage (GTDB taxonomy): Bacteria > Acidobacteriota > Blastocatellia > Pyrinomonadales > Pyrinomonadaceae > PSRF01. The sequence goes on from DATEHX010000371.1 coordinate 5,786, forward strand.
CGCCGATAGCGACTTCGAGAATAAAAACCCCTGAACCACATCGCAACCTAGCGAACTCAAATATTGAAGCTGTTCCTGCGTCTCGACACCTTCGGCAATCACCGTCAGATCGAGCGCGTGGCCCAAGTCGATGATCGCACGCACGATCGCCGTGTCGTGCGGGTCTTTGCAAACGTCAGACACAAACGTCTTATCGATCTTCAACGTGTCGATCGGAAAACGCTTCAGATAATTCAAAGATGAATACCCGGTGCCGAAATCGTCGATCGCCACCCTGATCCCCATCAACTTCAACTCGTGTAACTTTTCAATCGCCTGCTCCGGCTCCTTCATGATCGAACTCTCAGTCAACTCCAGTTCCAACCAGCGCGGATCCAGATTCGTCTCTTTCAAGATCTCCGCCACGGACGCAATGAACGAAGGCTGCTGGAATTGACGCGCCGAAAAGTTAACCGAAAGACGCATCGGCGCGAGTCCTTTGTCCTGCCACTCCATGTTCTGCGAACACGCTTTGCGCATCACCCAATCACCAAGCGCGATAATCAATCCACTGTCCTCGGCCAGCGGCACAAACTCGCTCGGATAAAGCATTCCCAAACTCGGGTGGCGCCAACGCACCAACGCTTCCATGCCCACGAGATGAAAATCGGGAATCGTTACCTGCGGCTGGTAATGAACGATGAACTCTTCGCGATCGAGCGCGCCGCGCAAATTGCTTTCGAGCTGAAGTTGTTTGAGAGAGCGCGTCGTTCCGCCCGCGGTATAAAACTGGAAGTTGTTGCCGCCCTCTTCTTTGGCCCGATCGAGCGCGGCGCTCGCGCTCTTCAAGAGCCCCGACGTGTCGCGATCGTCGTGTGGATAAAGACTGATGCCGATGCTGGTCGAGATAAACAGTTCCTGATCGTCGTAAAGAAACGCCTGATCGAGCACTTCCTTAATCGCGCGAGCAGCATTGGCCGCATCCTGCGCGCGAGAAATTTGCGTCAACAGAATCGCAAACTCGTCACTTCCGAAACGCGCCACCGTGTCGCTCTCGCGCACACAACTCGTCAACCGCTGCGCCACTGACTGCAACAGTCGATCGCCGGCGGTGCGGCCCAAAGAGTCGTTGATCGTCTTGAAGCGATCGAGATTGAGCAACAGCACCGCGTGCATCTGATCGGTGCGTCGCGAGTAAGCAATCGCCTGTTTGAGTCGATCCTTGAACAGCACCTGGTTTGGCAGATCGGTGAGCGCGTCGTGATAAGCGAGATGGTTGAGCTTCTCGTGCGTCTGCCTGTTCTGCGAGAGATCGACAACAAAACACGCGATCTCCTCGTCGTGCAACGCGGCGCCAAACAGCACGGGAATCGTAGCGCCTTTGTTGCTCACGAGGTCTTTCTCAAACGGAGCGCACGCACCAAAGGCCATCAGTTTCTCAAACGCTTCTTCGTCGAGACGATGATGTTCGGGCGACGTCAGGTCGCGCAGGTCTCCGGGCAGATCGTCGCGCGTGTAGCCCACGAGATTCAGGAAACTTTCATCCGCGCTGATGATCTTGCCGCCGAGATCGGTGAACAACACGCCGATCAAATTGGTATCCGTGAAGCGCCGCAGTGCTGCGTCCAGACGGCTTTCGTAGCTGTCGAAGGTCATGATTAAGTTTTTCCGAGAATGTGAGTAGGCAAGAAGGGTTGGCCGTCAACCCAAGCCACAGACTAACACAGAAAATAATGATCTCCACAGAAAAATCTGTGTCATCTGTGGTTCACAACCGTTCCATGATGTACTTCGTCATGAGTCCGAACAGGTGCCGCTGCGTTCCCGGACCTTCGTAGATTCCGTGTGAACGATTCGGATACGACATCATCGAAAACTGCTTGTTCGCCGCGATCAGCGCGTTAATCAGCGCCTCGGTGCCCTGGTAGTGCACGTTGTCATCGCCCGTGCCGTGAATGACCAGCAGGTTTCCCTTCAACTGGTTGGCAAACGTGACCGGCGAACTCTGTTTGTATTCTTCGGGATGGTCCTGCGGCAGCCCGCAGTAACGCTCCTGGTAAATCGTGTCGTAGTAACGAATATCCGGCACCGGCGCGACCGAAACGCCAGTTTTATAAACGTCGCCGTAGCGAAACATCACGTTGAGTGTCGACGAACCGCCGCCGCTCCAACCCCAAATCCCGATCCGCGCCGGATCCACAAACGGCCACTTCGCGATCGCACGCGCAGCCGCTGCCTGATCGCCGGAATTAACAATGCCCATCTTGCGATAAATGATCTTTCGCCACGCACGGCCGCGAGGTGCTGGCGTGCCGCGGTTGTCGACGCTCATTACGATGTAACCCTGCTGGGCCAGCATCGTGTGCCACAACCGATCGCGGCCGCCCCAACGATCGAGCACGGTTTGTCCCCACGGTTCACCGTAAACATGAAACAGCACCGGATACTTCTTCTGTGGATCGAAGTCCGGCGGCTTGATCATCCAGCCGTCGAGTTGCACGCCGTCGCCGATGTCTACTTTGAAAAACTCCGTGGCAGTTGGTTTCAACTTGCCGAGCCGTTCCTGCACTGCTTTGTTGTCGATCAACGTGCGCGCGACTTCATGCTGCGGGAGACGCACGACTTCAGTCACCGGAACTGTATTGAACGTTGAAGAAAAATGAATCGCGTAGTTGCCGCGCGGTGAAATGTCGTAACCGTGGATACCGGGCGCGTTCGCCGGAGTTAACCGTTCTTCTTTACCGGTTCCATCAACACGAACACGATAGAGATAGCGTTGCGTCGCGTTCTGAGGCGAAGCCAAAAAGTAAACCCAACCGTTTTGCGCATCAACGCGCTCGACGCTGATGACGTCGTAGTTTCCGGGCGTGATCAGTTTGACGTCCTTGCCATCGCGCGAAACGGAGTAGATGTGACGCCAGCCGTCGCGTTCACTGGCCCATAAGAACCTTTTTCCGCCTTCAATCCATTCTACGTCGCCGCGCGCGATGCCGGTTTTATCCCAGTCGATGTCGCCCCACGCGATGTCGACCCATGCTTCGTCTTTCTCCGTCAGGATCGGATTCACTTTCCCGGTCCGCACGTCGCCAAGCATCACGATGTTTGTGTCCTGACGGCGATTGAGTTGCTGAATCACGACTTCGTCCGCACCGGCCCATTCCATGCGCGGCAGATAGTTGTTGCGCGGATCGCCGGGAATCTCGAACCAGCGTGTTGGACCACCATCGGCGCTGACGACGCCCACGCGCGCGGCGGAATTTGTTTCGCCCGCTTTTGGATAAGGGAACGTCGTAACGACTGGATAGAGATTGCTCGTGTTGTCGATCATCTCCATCTCTTTTACGCCTTCTGAATTGAGTTGCCAGTAGGCGATCTGCTTGCTGTCCGGGCTCCAGCGAAAACCGTCGCGGCAGAAGAGCTCTTCTTCGTAGACCCAATCAAACGTGCCGTTCACGATGTAGCGCGCGCCGTCGGTCGTGACTTTGGTGATCTTCTGGTGGCCGTAAAGATTTTCAACGTAGATATTGTTTTCGCGGACGTAGGCGACCTTTTCACCGTCGGGAGAAATCTTGGCAAACATTAAACTCGACGGCTTGGCGTCAGGGCCGCCGAGTTTGCGAAGAGAGATGAGCGGCGTGCTTTTAACTGGGCCGAAGCTTGACCCAAGGCTAACCATCCAGTAGTCGCCGCGAGTATTGCTACGCCAAACCCTTTGAGAGTTCGTAAAAATGAGAACGCTTGTTCCGCGTTCAGTGAAAGCAAACTCCTCGACTAATAACGGCTCGCTCGCGCCGGAAGGAATCAATTGTTCCGCTGATACGACGACGGTTCTGTTGCCGGTAGCGACATCGTAGTGAACTATGTCGACGAAGCTTCGCTTTGTCGGTGAGGGTTCGAGGGCGTAA
>DATEHX010000372.1:0-10788 GCA_035279345.1 Pyrinomonadaceae bacterium
GGTCTGGCAACGTCGGGTTCGGGCAGTGCGGCGCGATCGACCTTGCCGTTCGGCGTTAACGGCAACTCGTCGAGACGTACCCACACCGTCGGCACCATGAAACCGGGTAGACGGTCCTGTAGATAGCGCTTCAGATCTTCACCAGTCGCAACTGGTCCACCATTGGCAACGAAGTAAGCGACGAGACGCCGATCGCCCGCAGCGGCTTCTTTCGCCATCACCAGTGCTTTGGACACTGCCGGATGTTCCGTCAGTACGCTTTCGATCTCGCCTGGTTCGATACGGAACCCACTCAGCTTGATCTGATTGTCGACGCGGCCGAGAAAGCGAATTAGTCCTTCGTCGAGATAGCGCGCAGCGTCGCCAGTGCGATAGAACCTGCGGCCAGGTATCGCTGCATACGGATCGGGCATGAAGCGTTCGGCAGTGAGATCGGGACGCTTGTGATAGCCGCGGCCGAGTCCTTCACCACCGATGAACAATTCACCGCGTTCACCCACGCCCGCGGGTTGCAACGCATTAAGTACGTAGGCGGTCGTGTTGGAAATTGGACGTCCAATCGGCACTGACGGCCCCGGGAAGTAGGGAGTAATGCGATAGCAACACGCGAACGTCGTCGTTTCGGTTGGTCCATAGCCGTTGATTAAGCGGCAGCCGTTCAGTTGGTCCAAAGCCTTGTTGACGTGAACCGGTGACAGTGCTTCACCGCCGGCCAGCAATTGTTTGAGCGTGCGCATTTGCGCGACGTCGCTGTCGACGAATTGATGGAACAAGCCGCCGGTCAACCAAAGCGTCGTGACCTGGGTTCGATTGACGAAGTCTGACAACTCGGCCAGCGACGGCAGGTGTGGCGGAAATACGACCAGACGCGCGCCGTTCAATAGCGCTCCCCAGATTTCAAACGTGGACGCGTCAAACGAAACAGGCGCGAACTGCAGGAAGACCTCGTCCGAGGTTAGCTCAGCGTAATTTGCGCCTTTTACCAAACGCAGAATGTTGCGATGCGTTATCCCGACAGCTTTAGGTGTTCCAGTTGAACCGGAGGTGTACATCAAATACGCGAGATTGTCCGGAGTGACATTGGCTTTCTCATCCGTCTTTAATCTGGCGTCGCTTTGTGCCTCCGCAACGAGCTCCGTCGTAACCAGCGTCTTTACGCCAGCGTCTTCCAAAATAAACTCGATGCGTTTCTCCGGATCGTTCAGATTAAGCGGCACATAAACACCGCCCGCCTTCGCGATTCCCAGCAACGCCACGATCAACTCAGCCGACCGCTCGAGCTTCACGCCGACAAAAACTTCCGGTCCCACGCCTTCATTCCGCAACCGTTGCGCCAGCCGATTCGCACGCTCGTTCAACTCGCGATATGTAAGCTGCTCGTCGTCAAACTCAACCGCGATCGCTTCCGGCCGTTGTTCGACTTGTTGTTCGAAGAGCTCGTGAATGCACGCCTCCGGCAACGCCACGATCGTGTCATTCCACTCCTCGACGATCTGGCGATACTCAACTTCATCGAGCAGCGACAGCGTCGACAACGCCGCGTTCGGCTGTGCCACGACCCTTTCCATGAGCCGCTGAAAACGTTGGACCACCCGCTCGATGAACCCGCGCTCGAACAGATCGGCGCTGTAGACAAACGCTCCCTGAAGTCCGCTCGGCGTGTCTTGTAAGTAGAGCTCGATGTCGAACTTCGTTTCCGGACTCGGCGGCACCTGGACCGGCGCACTCACGCCATCCATTTGCATCGTCGGCTGTTCCACGTTCTGAAGCACAAACACGGCCTGAAAGATCGGATTGCGGCCGAGCGCGCGCGCAGGTTGCAGCGCTTCGACGAGCAGTTCAAACGGCACGTCCTGATGCGAGTAAGCGCCGAGTGCCGCTTCCCTCACCTGTTTGAGCAGATCCTTAAAGCTCGGGTCATCGTCGAAGTTGGTCCTGAGCGCGGCCATGTTCACGAAGAACCCGATCAACGGTTCGATCTCCGCGTGGTTGCGTCCGGCGATCGGAGTGCCGACGAGAATATCTTTCTGGCCTGCGTAGCGCGCGAGCAACGCGTGGAAGCCGGCCATCAACGTCATGAACAGCGTGGATCCTTCACGACGGCTGAAGTCGCGCAAAGAACGGGACGCTTCGGATGAGAAGACTACCGGACAGTTTGCGGCGAGCCCTGTACGTGCTGAAAGCGGCGCGTGATCCGCCTGTAAATCGAGCAACGTCGGCGCGCCTGCGAGTTCGTGTTTCCAGTAATCGACCTGCGCTTCGAGAACGTCGCCTTGCAGCCAATCGCGTTGCCAGCGCGCATAATCCGTGTATTGAATTTCGAGTTCTGCGAGTGGCGACGGCGAGCCGGCCGAGAACTCGCGATAGAGACTCTCCATCTCATGCAGCAGCACTTCCATCGACCAGCCATCACTGACGATGTGGTGCATGTTCGCCGACAGCAGATAACGACCCGCGCTGAGACGAATCAACGTCATCCGCAGCAACGGTCCGGTTGATAGATCGAACGGCCGAAGCGCGTCGTCGTTTCTCAATCGCGCAGCGTGAGACTCCTGTTCGTGACTCTTCAAACTGCTCAAATCAACAAACGACAATGTCACTGACCCCGGCAAACCGATCACCGGACGCGGCTGACCGTTGTCGATCTTGATCGTCGTGCGCAACACCTCGTGACGCCGCACCACTTCCGCCAGCGCTTGCTCAAACGCGAGCACGTTGAGATCGGCGCTGATGTACATTGCCACAGGCAAGTTGTACGCGTTGCTGCCGGGCGTTAACTGGTCCAAAAACCACAGCCGCTCCTGTGCGTGCGACAACGTGAGCGGTTCATCGCCAGTCCGGTGCTGTAACGGCGGCGCCTCGAGCGTCGCGCCCGCTTGCGTGAGTTGCTCGACGCGTTGGGCCAGCTCCGCGATCGTCGGCGATTCGAACAGGACGCGCACCGGCAGTTCGACATGGAACGTGTCGCGAATGCGAGAAGTGATGCGCGTGGCCAACAGCGAATGGCCGCCCAACCAGAAGAAGTTGTCGTCGCGCGAAATACGCTCGAGATTCAACACCTGCTGCCAGATCGCGGCCAGCAGTTCTTCGATCAGCGTTTGCGGCGCGGAAAAGACTGAACTCCCGGTTGCTTGCTCTGCTTCCGGGGCGGGTAATGCGGCGCGATTGATCTTTCCGCTGGGTGTGCGTGGCAACTCGTCGAGCACGATCCAATCTGACGGCGCCATATAGGCAGGCAAACGATCTCTGAGCCATGTTTTGAGCTCGTTGATGTTTGGCGCAACGCCTTCTCTTCCCACTACGTAGGCAACCAGGCGTTTCTGCCGCGGCGCTTCCTCGTGAATCACAACTACGGCGTGAACCACCTCGGGATGTTTCCTTAACGTCGCCTCGATCTCACCCAACTCGATGCGGAAACCACGAATCTTGACCTGTGAATCGATGCGGCCGAGAAACTCGATCGTGCCGTCGGCCAGGTAGCGCGCGAGATCGCCGGTGCGATACAACCGTTCACCCGAGCCCGAGCCGAAGGGATTAGGAACGTATCGTTCAGCGGTTATCTCCGGTCGATCAAGGTACCCGCGAGAAAGGTTGGTCCCACCGATGAACAGTTCTCCCGCCACGCCGATCGGTGTGGGTTGCAGGTTGGCGTCGAGAATGTAGATCTGCGAGTTGGCAATCGGCCGTCCAATCGGAGCGAGCGTGGGCCACTCGGCGGTTGGACCGCTGAGCTCGTGTTGCGTGACGACGTGAGTCTCCGATGGACCATACTGATTGAAGAGATCGCATTCGAGACGTTCGCAGAGTTGCCGGATTTGCGGCGTGCACTCCAACTGCTCGCCCGCGGCCAATATGTTGCGAAGACTCGCCGGCAGCGGACCACCTTGCTCACATGCTTCGGCGATGTGCTGCAAGTAAACGAAAGGCAGATCGACTCGTTCCACTTGTTCCGCGGACAGATACGCCAGCATCCGGTTCGCGTCATGCCGCTGCTCGTTGGTCACGAGCACCAACGTTCCGCCGGAACACCATGTGGTGAAGATATCCTGAAACGAAACGTCGAAACTGAGCGATGCAAACTGAAGTGTTCTTGCTGGTTCGGAAAACTCTTTCGTGTGCCAGCGCACCAGATTGCTCAGCGCGCGGTGAGTCATCGCGACGCCTTTCGGCACGCCTGTCGAACCTGACGTGTAAATGACGTTGACGAGGTTCTCAGGATCGATCTGCACGTCCGGCGCCGTGCGGCTTTCGCTGGCTACCTGTGGCCAATCTTTGTCGAGATGCAGAATCGTGGCGTCGGTCTGCGGCAGACCCGCGACCAAACGCTCGCTGGTCAGCAGCGCCACACAGCGTGCGTTCGAGAGCATCACGCTGAGACGCTCGGCGGGATACGCGGGATCCAAAGGAACATAAGCCGCGCCTGCTTTGATCGCGCCCAGCACAGCGGTGACCATCTTGAGACTCGGCTCGAGAAAGATTCCGACGCGAGTATCGACACCGACACCCAGGCGGCGAAGATGATTCGCCAACTGATTCGCACGCGCGTCGAGGTCACGATAACTTAGGTATTGATCACCAAACTGCACCGCTGCAGCTTCCGGAGTACGCTCAACCTGCCTCGCAAACAGATCCAGCACTGACGATGCAGTCTCAGCGATCGCCGTGTCGTTCCACTCGTTTAAGATCTGCGCCTGCTCGGTCTCATCCAACAACTGAACGTCCAGCAGCGTCCGATCGGGCTCGGCGACCATCGCTTCCAACAGACGTACCCAGTGCCTGGCCATGCGGTCGATGGTCGATCTGTCAAACAGGTCAGTGCGATAGCTGAGCAGGCAGCTTAGTCCGTTAAACCCTTCGGCGACTTCAAACGTCAGGCCAAACTTTTCTGTAGCGGGAACCAGTTCGAGCAGGCTGATACTGATCTCCTGCACTTCCATCAGCGTTCTAGGTTTGCTCGTAAACACGAACATCACTTCGAACAGTGGTCCATGACTCAGACTGCGTTCGGGATGTAGTTCGCCGACTATTTTTTCAAACGGCAGATCCTGATGGGTCTGTGCTTCCAGCATCACTTCGCGGACGCGATCGATCGCTTCGCGAACCGGTGGATTTCCCGAGAGGTTGGACCGTACCAGCAGCGTGTTGATGAAGAATCCGATGAGCGACTCGGTGTCGACGGAACGGCGGCCCGCAACCGGTGTTGCGACTACGATGTCGTCCTGACCGGTGTACCGCGCGAGCAGCATCTGAAACGATGCCAGGAGCGTCATGAAGAGCGACGTTCCTTCCGACCGCGTCAGCTCGCGAAGCTTTTCTGTTAATAATTCCGGAACGACGATTGGCAAGGCATCGCCGTCGTACGTCATAACTGGTGGCCGGGGACGGTCGACCGGCAGATTCAACATTTCCGGACTGCCGTCCAACTGTTTGCGCCAATAGGCAAGCTCGTTTTCGAGCACTTCGTCGCGCAACGTGTCGCGATGCCAGTGAGCGTAATCAGCGTATTGAATCGGCAGCTCCGGCAGCGAAGACACATGTCCTTGATCAAAGATCTGATAGATCTCGCCGACCTCACGCACGAGAAGCTGCTTGGACCACTCGTCGATGATGATGTGGTGCAATAACACCAGCAGTACGTGTTCTTCTTTTCCGACCTGAAACAAAGCAGACTGGAAGAGTGGTCCAGTGGCGAGATCAAACCGGCGGCTGCTGCCTTCACGGACTAACCGGCGCACGACGTCTTGCCGTTCGGATTCAGACAAGGACGTGAGGTCCACGATTGGCAGATCGAGATTGTGCGCTTCGTTGGTTACCTGAACCGGTTTTCCTTCTACAGCTTCAAACGTGGTCCTGAGAGATTCATGTCGACGTACTGCTTCGCTGATGCTCTGACTGAGTGCGGGGAGATTGAGGCGGCCTGTGATACGCAACGGGATGGAAACGTTGTACGCAGTGCTCTCCGGGTCTAACTGATGCAGGAACCACAAACGCTCTTGCGCGAAAGAGAGCGGCGCCGCTTCGTCCGCGGGGCGCAGAGGAATCATTATCGCCGGCGTTTCGTCGGTGATGGATCTGTTGAGCAGCCGCTCGAGCTCTTTTTGCTTCAGCGCCGAGAGTGCTCCGCGGCGCGAAGCGAGTTCCGATCTTCGGCGTGCGAGTGTGTCGTTTGTTTCTGACATGATCTTTCCGTGGACAGGATTCACAGACTAACAGGATTGCCTCAGGGAAATAGCCATCTCATGTTGTTGCTCTGGAGAGTTCGCCACGGACTAACACGGACGATACGGACAAAGCCGTTTGAGTCTGGACCAGCTTGTGTTAGAGCCAACTTCCAATTGAACTGGCTTCTATCTGAACTGGTTCTTGACCGTGTTCTCTGGGTTCATCCGTAGCTAAAACGATTTGTAGCGGGAGGTTGGTTGAGACTTGGCATCCGTCGGATGCGGTGAATGAGTGTATCTCACCGAAGAGGGGGTAGTATTCGGGATACTTCTTCTGGCAGAGCCGGGGTAGTACTTCGCTGAGTGCTTCTACGGTGCGGAACTCTGGCATGGGCCAATGCACCTGAATCTCGTTGATGCCGTCGCGGACAACGCCGCCGGGGATCGTGATGTTCCACGAGCTCCACTGCTTACCGATCGCGATCTCCACCTGCGGTTTGTCGTTACACGCGAGCGAGATGTTTCCTTTGTCGAGCGACAGCTTTGGGAGACGGCAGGTCAACGAAAGATTGACGGCAAGACCGGCCTCGCCAATAAAGACAAACTTCGACTCCGGCCAGTAAGCGCGGAAGTAATGCGGGTCAGAGTTCACGCGCAGTTGTGGCCAGCGCAAGGCTTCGAACTCCTGCGGTTGATCCGCGGATTGGCAATAGAAAGGTTCGAGCAAGTTAACTTCGCCAACTCTGGTGCTGTGTTCTTCGCGGTAGAGTCGTTCGAGCAACTCGCGTCCCGGAATTCCCGCCTCTTCAAGCGCATCGGCCATCGCGGTGAGCAGCACTTTGTCGAGCCACTTCTCGTTATATTTTTGGAACAGATAACGATGAATCAACGGTGAACCCAGGCGAAATATCTCTTGTTCGGCCACACTCATGCGCAACGGAGCTTTATTCAAGAGCTGAAGCTCGATGTAGTTGAGCATGATCTCGGCGATGTGCGATGAGTACTGAAGCGCGCGTGCGCAGAAATGGTGGACCATTTCGTATCGCTGGTAGTAATGCGCGCAGTGGATCGCCGCGAGAAATGAAGCTTCAGCCTCGATCGCCGCCTCGGGCGCAACGTGTTCTTTAACAAGCGTGCTCCACGGTTCCTCAACGCCCTTTAGAGTACGCAACACACAAGACGACGCTGCGCTCATGGCCACACGCATGCCTTCGCTGGTCAGGTGGCAGTAGTCGATAAAAAGCCGCACGCCGGGTACGCCGCCATTCAAATATTCCTTGAACACCGACGGCAGATCGACAACCTGACAGTCGTGCTTCGGCAATTCTTCACGCAAAACTCGCTGCGCGATCGCATACGGCTTCGGAATGAAGCTGACCGAAAAGTCCCAGCTTTGGGCATCGCGCGCCAGTTCGAGATACTCTCTTTCACCATCGCTATCGTTTACCAAGCGACGGCACTCCGCCAAAATGTAGTAGCCCGCCGAGCAGGTGCCCTGGTCCAGTTCCACTACTCTCTCCGCTAGTTTCTCTGCGTTGACAACATCCTGATCACTCAAAGCCTGCCGCGCTTCTTTCAACGTCTCGATCCACTCACGATTGCGATTATCCGGTAGAAACGGAGCATTGGTGAACGGTTCGCGCCAATCGGCAAGGTTGAACTCGGGAATCATCCAGACAAGCGGGACGCCACTGTTCTTGTACTCCGAAGCTATCTCAGTGACCATCGTTCTCACTGTCCGCTCGATGTACTCGTCGCAAACTCGCTTCACGCCCGCCATGCCTTCGGTCCCGAGTGCCTGATCGATTTCGCTGATATCGGTAAAGGCCGGTTGTGAAAAGCCCCAGTTGTTGCCGGCAAAGATGATTGCGATATCGGGTTCCAACTGGAGCGCCGCGAGAGCGAGGTCTTTCACTTCGTATCCGAGATTAGTCCGCGCCAGATCGATCACTTCGATTTGGTCCTTGCCAAACTGTTCGTCGAGGATCATCTGCAATGCCATCGCTGGGGTAAAACTCGGATCGTAGATATACCCACGGCCGACTGACTCGCCCATGAACACGACGCGCAGTTTTGATCCTTTGGCTTGGATGCGTCCGATGTTGGCCCAAAAATGCCAGGTGTCCATGGCTTCTAACCGGCGAACGAAAGAGGTGTTACCGTTTTCTGTTTTGCGTTCCCAGATTCCGATGTGTCGGGACTGTTTCGGCGGAATTCCCGGCTCACTTGTGTAGGCCGTTGGAGTGTCGCTCCAGAGCGGACGGGTAGCGTGACCGGGCACAATCTGCCCCGTCAGACCTGCGATCCTAAGCATGCGAACCAACTGGTCCGAGGTTTCAGTGGCTGCCGCCCACGCTATACGCGTGGCGAAAGTCTTCAAAGAGTCAGGTGGACGTTCCATGATGGGCGAAATCCTGGCTTCCTGAGTCCCTGAGAGGAAGACTCTATTTATTTAAAGACTTTGATTACTTTTTTTGAACGCTTCCCTTTTGCTCTTCTCCGTGCCCCTTGTGCTTTTGAAAATTTATGCGACTTCCAGTAATGATGACTCTACTTGCAACTTAGGTGAACTGGTTGAAACTTCGCGTCCATCGGACGCTGTGAATGAATGTATTTCGCCGAAGATCGGAAAGAAATCAGGAAACTTGCCTTCGATCAGTTTGAGCCGGGCTTTTTCCAGCGCTTCACCGGCAACAAACTCCGGCATGGGCCAACCGATCGCGATTTCATTTAACCCGCTGTGTACGGCGTCGCCTGGAAGAGTGATGTCCCACGTGCTCCAGTCAGAGTCGATCGTGATTCTCAGTTGTGGCTGACCATTGAGGTAGATGCCGGCCGCCGCTTCGCGTTTCGGTTTAGGCAAGCGGCACGTCAAACTCAGGCGAACGGCGCAACCTGCTTCACCGACAAAGACAAACATCGACTCGGGCCAGTAAGCACGGTAGTACTCGGCGTCCGGCCGGTATCTCATATCGGCGGAGTTTAGCCAGGCTATTTCGCGCGACTGGGTTGCGTAGCAAGAGTAGTAAAAGTCCAACAGGTCGGCTGCATTGCGGGTGACGCTGTGTTCTTCAATGCAAAGGCGTTCGACGCGTTCGCGAGCCTGGATTCCGGCTTCCTCGAGTGCGCTGACAATCGCCTTGAGCAGTAATCGATGAAGCCGCTTCTTATTCAAACGCAACAGATTACGTATCAGCGGCGAACCTTCGCGCCACATCTTTTCTTCTGTTTCGCTCATGCGCGTCGGCACTGAACTCTGCGTTTGCAGCTCGATGTAATCGAGCATCCAGCGGCTGACACTGCGGGAGTAATTGAGAGCGCGAGTACAAAAGTAATGGACCAACTCGTAGGATTGCGCACAGTGAGCGTTGATGATTGCCGCGAGAAATGATGCTTCGGCTTCCATCTCGGGCGACGGCGCTACCCGATAATCCACGAGCGTATACCACGGCCGAGCGATGCCTTTCAGGGCCTGCAGCACGCTAGACGCAGCGGCCGCCATTGACACCTGGATTCCTTCAGTTGTGAGGTGACAATAATCAAGAAACAAACGCCGATCGGGAATGCCGCCTTTGAGATGCTCCCGGAAAAGCGCCGGCAGATCGATCAGTTGAACGTTGTGTTTGGTCGCTTCTTCGCGAACCGCATCCTGCATTACCGAGTACGGCCGCGGTACGATCGTCTTCGATAGATCCCAACTCGTGGCGTCGCGTGCAAGCGTCAAATACTTCCGCTCAGCTTCAACATCATTTCTCTTACTGCTACACGCAGCGAGGATGTAATAACCGGCCACGCACAGCCCGCGATCGATCTCGATCATCTGCTCGGCCAAATTCGCAGCTCTGGCGAAATCCTGATCTCGGAAAGCGCTCTGTGCTTCGTCGTGCAACTCGAACCACTGCTTGTTCAGATCAACCGAGAGATATGGCGCACTCGTTAACGGATCCTGCCAGTCCCGCAGATTGAACTCCGGAATCATCCAGGCGACCGGAACACCTTTGCTTGCATACGCCGAACAGATCTGATTGACGATGTGTTTCGAAGTGCGCGCCAACTGATTGTCGATAACGTCCTTCGCGGAACCGATCCCGTGCTTTGCAATCGCTTCATCAAACTCGGCGACCTCTGACGGCGACGGCTCTGAGATGTACCAGTTATTGCCGGCAAACACGATCGCCATGTCCGGTTCCATTTGCAACGCGTTGATAGCGACGTCAAGGATCTGGAAACCGAGATTGGTGCGCGCCAGATCGATCACTTCTGCTTTGCCCTCGCCAAGCTGAGCGTCGAGGACCATCTGTAGCGCCATCGCCGGGTTGAAGACCGGATCGTAAAGATAACCACGCGCCACCGACTCGCCGATAAACAACACCCGCAGCTTTTCTCCCTTTGGCTCGATCCGGGCGACGTCTGCCCAGTAAGTCCACTCTGCCATCGCTTCCATCCGGCGCACGAAAGCGACTTTGCCATTGGCGGCTTTGGGTTCCCAGATACCTACGTTGTGACCGTTAGACGTATTCCCAGTGTCGCTCACAGGGCCGCCGAAGAAGCCCGACACGCGCAGCAGACGGACCATCTGAATCGCATCCGCCGGGACAGCGGCCTGCGCGATCCGATTTGCAAAAGT
>DATEHX010000373.1:0-12826 GCA_035279345.1 Pyrinomonadaceae bacterium
GTGAGTCGTCGTTTTTTGGCGAGGGAATCGTCGCGCACGTTTCGTTCGCGCATCCGGTTTGCTCGGCGCTGGGCGACGTGCTCGAAGCGTCGTGTGAGGTTGCTGATGTGAAGACGCATCGCGGCGGCACGTATTTGTGCATGGAGGGCCCGGCGTTTTCGACCGTTGCTGAGTCGAATGTCTATCGTTCGTGGGGCATGGACATCATCGGCATGACGAATTTGCAGGAAGCAAAACTCGCGCGTGAAGCGGAGATTTGCTACGCGACGCTCGCCCTCGTGACGGATTACGATTGCTGGCATCCGGGTCACGATGCGGTGAGTATCGAGACCGTGGTCGAGTATTTGAATAAGAACGTGCGAAACGCCCAGATGATTCTGCGCGAAGCGGTGAGGCGGTTGAAGGATAGTGAACGGACGTGCAAATGCGGTTCGGCGTTGCAGCACGCGATCTTCACTCAGCCCGATCATTGGCCCGCTGAGACAGCGCAGAAGCTGGAAGCGATCATCAAAAAGTACCAGCGTTAATCGGTTTTTGTGAGGTGAGATTATGAAAATCGGCTTTTTGATTCTACTAATCGCGGCAACGTTTTGCGTTGCCGCCCCGGCGGCGAACGCTCAGGGCGTGCGCAGTGGGCCGGACCAGTCGACTCTGCGCGATCCGGATTTAGAGAAAGATTCGCTTCACAATCTGGAAGTGGCGAAGAACTACTTCAAGTTGAAGAAAGCTTACGTTGCCGCGCTCAAACGCTGTGAAGAGATCATCGCCGGCAATCCAAACTTCGCGAGGATCGAGGAAGTGTTGCTGATGGCGGGCCAAAGCAGTTTGTGGCTGTCTGAAAACAAGGGTAAGCAGCGTCCGAATCAGTATGTGACCTTCGACGGCGGCGAGAAACGAACGTTGACTGCCGACCAGTTTCGCGAGATGGGCCGTGAATACCTGAGCAAGTTGATCAAGGACTATCCCGACGGCGATTTCGCGAAACAAGCGCGCGAATCGTTGCGTGAGCGTTCTCTCGAAGTCAAACCTTAACTCGCTCTACCCAAAATTGCTCTTCTCCGTGTCTCTGTGTCTCTGTGGTTCAATGATGCTTAGAAAGTTAACCACAGAGACACAGAGACACAGAGAAGAAGGTTCAGAAAGAGACTTAAACAACACAACCTATGTCCCTTTTAGTGGTTGGTTCCGTAGCCTACGACGTAGTTGAAACTCCTTTCGGCAAATGCGAGAAGATGCTTGGAGGCTCTGCGTCCCATTTCTCTATCGCCGCCAGCTTCTTCACCGACGTCAGCATCGTCGGTGTTGTTGGCGGCGATTTCACTGACTACGCCGTGTTTGAAGAACGTCAGGTCAACATTCGCGACCTCGAACGCATCGAGGACGGCAAAACGTTTCGCTGGGGCGGACGTTACGATTACGACCTGAACGTCGCACACACGCTCTTCACCGACCTGAACGTCTTCGCGGACTTTCAGCCAAAGCTGTCGGAGGAGTCGAAACACTCGCGGCTCCTGTTTCTCGGCAACATTCAACCCGACTTGCAACGCGGCGTACGCGAACAGATGCCCGGTGCGGAACTCGTCGCGCTCGACACGATGAATCTCTGGATCGAGCACACGCGCGACTCGTTGGTGAAAACGATCAAAGTGGTCGACGTTGTCATCATCAACGACGCCGAGGCTCGCCAGCTCACGGGCATTCCGAATCTCATCAAGGCCGCACGCGAAATCCTGAGTTGGGGACCAAAAGCGCTGATCATCAAACGCGGTGAGTATGGCGCGGCGTTGTTCACACGCGACAGTTACTTTGCGATTCCCGCGTATCCGTTGGAATCGGTATTTGATCCGACCGGCGCGGGCGACACGTTTGCCGGTGGCTTCATGGGCTATCTCGCGAGCCAGGAGCGTCTGGATGAAGACGCGATGCGCCGCGCGATGATCTTCGGCTCGGTGATGGCGTCGTTCAATGTCGAGGAGTTTGGCACGCAACGCGTCCGCCGTCTCACGTACGGTGAGATCAACGATCGTTTTCACGCCTTCAAACGAATGACACATTTTGATGAGATACCGTTTGTGGCAAAGTCCAGTTGAGGAGAGTGCGCTATGTTTTGCCCTACGTGTGAATCAGAATACAAAGAAGGTATCACTCGCTGTCCTGACGACGACTCGGAGTTGGTCGAACGGCTCACGCCTGAGAACACAGTGCACGACAACAGCGAGGCGAGTTTCGTGTCGCTTTACAAACTCGGATCAACCGCCGAAGCCGAGATGGTCAACGACATCTTTCAAAAGAACGGCATCCGCTCCATGATCAAGGCGGGTGGCCTCGACGCGTTTTCACCGTTGTTGTCGGCCACAGCGCAAGGCGCGGAGATTTTTGTTGACGAGCGCGACGTGGACCGTGCGGAGGAGATGTACGACGCGTTCTTCGGCGACGATATGACACCGCTCACCGGCGGAACAGTCGACGAAGACGAATACGAAGACGAAGATGGAGAAGAGCACTCTGAAGATAGCCCCGAAGTTAAATAGCAATGCCGGGCGACGATGCAATTGTAGTTTTCATGACCGCGGCAAACGGTGAGGAAGCAACGCGCCTTGCCGATCTTCTCGTTGGCGCGCACCTCGCCGCGTGCGTACAGATTCTTCCGGAGATGGAATCGGTCTATCGTTGGGAAGGAAAGATCGAACGCCAGAGTGAGATTCTGTTAATAGCTAAGACAACGACCGCGAAGTTTGCCGAGTTGGAACGAGAAGTTCGCGCGCTGCACAGTTACGAAACGCCCGAGATCGTTGCCGTCCCGATGATTGCCGGTTCCAGTCCCTACCTTGCGTGGCTCTTCGACAGTCTGAATCCCTGAGCTTCTTCTTTTTGTGCCTCTTTGTGGCCCTAACTGGTGAAGCGAATCTCGTCAGAAACGAGTTTGTCCAACTCGTTGAGAGAGTTCTGACTGTGATTCATAATCTCGATCACTTCCTGCGGTGAGTCAGTCACGTGAAAGATGCTGAAATCCACTTCGGAAATCTTTCCGCCCGTAAGCACGACGTCTTTGAACCAATCGAGTAACCCACTCCAGTAACGCGAGCCAAACAGAATGACGGGGAAGTTGCGAATCTTTCTCGTCTGAATCAACGTTAGCGCTTCGAAGAGTTCGTCAAAAGTACCGAAGCCTCCGGGAAAGATGATGAAGGCGAGGCTGTACTTCACAAACATCATCTTGCGTACGAAGAAGTATTTGAACTTCAAGCTGCGCGTTTGATATGCGTTGGGCCGTTGTTCGAACGGCAATTCGATGTTGCAGCCGATGGAAAGCCCGCCCGCTTCGAAGGCGCCGCGATTGGCGGCTTCCATGATTCCTGGTCCACCACCCGTGATGACCGCGAAGCCTTCAGCGGCTAACAGCGCCGCCGTTTCCATTGCTGCCTGGTAATCCGGATCGTCAGGTTTGGACCGCGCCGAACCAAAGATAGAAACACCGCGAGTGAGCGCCGCGAGTTCATCGAAGCCCTCCACAAATTCGCCCATGATGCGAAACACGCGCCACGTATCGGTGTGCGTAAACTCATCCGGCCGCGGACTCTCGAGCAGTTGCTCGTCCTGCGTCGATCCGGGAGGCCTGATCTCTTTTGTCTCTTCTTCCATGTTCCGTATGGGATTTTCTCCCGCAAAGGCGCTAAGGCGCAAAGAAATACCGAGTCTGCTTTGCGCCTTAGCGCCTTTGCGGGAAACTTCCTCTCTTTGGGCTCAGATGCCGATGATGTTGTAACCGCAGTCGACGTAAATCACTTCGCCGGTGATTCCCGAGGCCATCGAGCTACAGAGAAAGACAGCGGTGTCTCCCACTTCGCGTGGTTCGACATTGCGTCCGAGCGGCGCACGTTCGGCGTGGTGTTTCAACATGGAACTGAAATCTGAGACGCCACGAGCTGACAGCGTTTGAATCGGCCCGGCGCTGATCGCGTTGATGCGAATGTTGCGTGGTCCGAGATCTTTCGCGAGGTAACGAGTGCTGGCTTCGAGTGCGGCCTTCGCGACGCCCATCACGTTGTAACCCGCCACGACCTTTTCCGCGCCGTAGTAAGACATCGTGACGATGCTGCCGCCTTCAGTCATCAAAGGCGTTGCGGCGCGCGAGAGTTGCGCGAGCGAGTAAGCACTGATCTCGAGTGCCGTGAGAAATGCTTCGCGGCTGGTGTTGAGATATTCACCGCCGAGTGCTTCGCGCGGAGCGAAGGCGATACTGTGAATCAGGAAGTCGAGTTTGCCAAACTCCTCGCCGACACGGCGAAAAGCTGCGTCGACCTCGTCCTGTTTCGTCACGTCGCAGGAAAGCAGCAACGATCCGGGCATCGATTCGTTCGTCAGGCTTTCGACGTTTTCCTTGAGCCGATCGCCTTGATAAGTGAAAGCGAGTTTTGCGCCCGCCTCGTGCATTGCCTGGGCAGTGGCCCACGCGATGGAGCGCTTGTTGGCCACGCCAAAAATGATTCCGGTTTTGTTTTGAAGCATGTTTGTCAGAAATAGGGCCGATAGGTCCTATAGGACCTATGCGGCTGCGCTTTCGGGTGAAGTCATGAGAGCTTTGTATTCACCACTTTCGACCCACTGCAAAATCTCCGAGACGCGCCACACCGGGAATGGGTGGCTCAGGCCTGATGTGATCACGTCGGCCCAGAAACGATCGAGCGCTTTCTCGTCGTAATTCTTCTGGAAGTCGCGTGCCTGCGCGAGAAACTGATCGTAGTCGACGCGTGAAGCAAAGGTGCCGCCGCTGAGTTTCATCATCGTGCGGCCGATGATGTTTGCATCTTGCGTCACGAGTAGCGCGGCGCGATCGCACGAGAGTTCGGCGCGACGGGCCCAGGCGAGTAGTGCGGCCCGCATGCTCATCGTCAGGATCTCTTTGATGATGAACGTCAAAGGCGACGCAAGCACGGCGCTCTTGGCGAGAAACTCGATCAAACGCGCTGCGGTTAAGTAAAGAACGTGTTCGGCATGAATGTGTCCGACTTCGTGGGCGATGACTGCGAGTGTTTCCTCGTCGCTCAAACGCTCGATAAGCTGCGAATACAAAACAATCACCGGACGTTCAACGCCGCCCGTGAACGCATTCACGACCGGGTTTTGTTGCACGAAGAGTTCCGGCATGTCGACGCCTAAAGTAGTGCAGGCGATCTGCAACTTGGCGTAAAGATCGGGACACTGCGTCGGCGTGACCTTCACCGCGCTGGCGGTGAAGATGACACGGATGGCTGACTCGCCGGTGACGGCGAGAAGTTTCTTGAGCGCTGTGTCGATGCCGGGAATTTGGCGCAAAGCGGCAAGGGCACGGCGATCCGCGGGATGGATGTATTGGTCCTTGTCGAGGTGCGCGAATTTCTTGTGTGGCGCGTCAGACAGCAACAAACGGCAGCGACCGCAGCGTGCGTCGCCTGAGTCGGGCCGGATTTGATTGCGTTGACCGCAGTAACGGCAGCGGATTGAGTTTTCGTTGTCAGCCATAAGTTATTTCCGATTTTCGATTGTCGATTTTCGATTGTAAGAGCGATACACGAAAGCCAGGAAATCGGCAATCGGCAATCGAAAATCGACAATCATAATATCAGTGTTTGAAATGCCTCACACCTGTAAAGACCATCGCGAGACCGTGCTCGTTGGCGGCGGCGATGACCTCGTCGTCGCGCACCGAGCCGCCTGGTTGGATGACAGCCGTGATGCCGTGGCGCGCGGCCTCGTCGAGACCATCGCGAAAGGGGAAGAAAGCGTCGGAAGCGAGCACTGAGCCCGCGACCGGTAATTGCGCGCGCATGGCGCCGATCTTCACCGAATCAACGCGTGACATCTGTCCGGCGCCGACGCCGACGGTTTGATCGGCGCGCGCGTAGACGATCGCGTTTGACTTCGTGTGTTTGCAGACGGTCCAGGCGAATAACAAAGCACGGATCTCTTCGCCGGTTGGTTGCCGTTCGGTGACGACCTTCAGATCGTCTTTGCTTAGTTCGTGAACGTCTTTTGTTTGGACCAGCATGCCGCCGGAGATTTGGCGAAACTCGAGTTCGTTGGTTCGTGCGACGGAGCTCATGCGGATGACGCGCAGGTTCTTTTTGGTTTGAAGCAGTTCGAGTGCGGCGGCGTCGTAATCGGGAGCGATGACGACTTCGGTGAAAATCTTTGTCACTTCCTGTGCGGCTGGTAAGTCAACAGCGCGGTTGAAAGCGACGATACCGCCGAAGGCTGAGACTGGATCAGTGGCTAAAGCTTTTCGATATGCGTCGGCGGGAGTTTCGCCAAGCCCGACGCCCGCGGGATTTGTGTGTTTGATGATCGCGCAGGCGTTGTCTTTGAAATCGGAAACGAGTTGCCACGCGGCGTCGGCGTCGACGTAGTTGTTGAACGACATTTCCTTGCCGGACAGGATCGCTGCGGTGGCGAGTCCGGCACCGGAAGAAGTTTTGTAGAGTGCCGCGCTTTGATGTGGATTTTCGCCGTAGCGCAGGTCTGACAGTTTAGTGAACGCCAATGTTAAATCGACCGGCAGGAGACTAGTGCCAGAAAGATACGAACTCACGGTCGCGTCATAACGCGCTGTGTGCTGAAACGCTTGAGCAGCGAGGCGTTGGAGAACGGGGATTGAAATGGAGCCGTTGTGTTGGTGTAGCTCCTGAATCAAAAGCGGATATTGAGCCGGATCGACGACCACGGCAACGTCAGAAGAATTCTTTGCGGCGGAGCGGATCATTGCCGGGCCGCCGATGTCGATCTGTTCGATGGCTTCTTCGCGGGTCACGCCTTCGCGGCTGATTGTTTCCGCGAATGGATAAAGGTTCACGACGACCATGTCGATCGGTTCGATGCCGTGTTGTTGCATCGCGGCGACGTGCTCGGGATTGTCGCGCAGCGCGAGCAATCCGCCGTGAACGCGCGGATGCAGAGTTTTGACGCGTCCGTCCATCATTTCGGGAAAGCCGGTCACGTCTGAAATGTCGCGTACGTCGATGCCGGCGTCGCGCAAAGCTTTGGCGGTGCCGCCGGTGCTGATGATCTCCACGTCGAAATGTTTGAGCTCGCGAGCGAAGTCGATGATTCCGGTCTTGTCGGAGACACTGATTATGGCGCGTTTGATTAATGTCATTTGGCTGGTGGCTGATTGATCATGAATTTATGTGTACGTGAAAATCCGAGACGCCCGACGGAGTATTCGATGCCATCCGGCTTCAAACTCACCGACCAAACGTGCTTGCGATTGTCACGCGACGATTCGGCTATATAGAAACCCAGAAGATACTGACTTTTCAAATCCTCTTCGATCGCCTTAAAAATCGGCGTCAGATCGTTTGCGCGCGGCCGCAATGCTGACTTTGCGTCGCCGACAAGAAAATACTTGCCGCCGGTCTTCTCGGCGAGATCGCGAAAACCTTTGCTCGGGCGGCGCACTGCGAGATGTCCATCGCGCGGCTCGAACAGCGGCAGGTGAATCACATAAAACGAAACCCGTTTTTCCACCGCGGTGTTGATGACCCTCTCGGCGCTGGTTCTACTCGCGTTGTCGAGCCCGTCACTGATCAGAATCGCGATGCGCCGTTCACCGCGAACAGGAGGCAACGCGTCGAACGCCTGCACTGATTTCATCGCCGCGTCGAAAATTGCTGTTCGCCGGTCGCGCACCGCCGCGAACACGAATGCCTCACGCGCCTCAGCGGTCTCTTTTGTAAACGGCGTCGCGAGTGAAGCAGTGTCGTTGAAACGAAGCACCGCGATGCTCGAACGATCGCTGAAACGCGAAAACAGCGACAGCGCTGCATCCTGTTGCTGCGCGATGATCTCACGCAGGCTCCCCGACTGGTCGAGTGCAAACAGCATCGCCACGCGATCGGCGCCCGGCGTGAAATAGATCCCGGTAGTTGCGCCATCCTGATCCTTCAGCGTCAGATCGGTTTCAGTCAGACCAGCAACGGCCTGGCCTTTTTTGTCTCGAATTCGAATCGGGAAGAGAAGTAGCTCGGTGTTGACGCGGACGACGTCGTCCTCGTCACCTGCTTCTTGCGCAACGGCTGTCGCGGCCTGAGAGCCGAGGAGGAAAAAGGCTATCAGACAAGCAGGTAAAACGCGGGACAGCATCAACCGTTCGGCTAGACGAAAAAACGACCGAAGAGGAGGATACTGAGAATCACGATGATCGTGATTACGATGATCTTGACCAGGCTCACTGCGAAATCCTCGGGGTTTAGAGCCAAGAGCGGAATTAACTGGGCGAAACAAGCCGTAATTCTAGGAATGCCCCGCCCAGTGTGTCAAACAAGTTCGAATACGCTCTATTTGCCTAACCAGTTCCCGTGAAAATCCGTGTAATCCGTGGCTAAAAGAACCTCAGCGTATATGTCACCCGGAAACCCCGTCCCATCTCCGGCGCAAACTCCTTGATGAACGACAGATGGTTGCGATACAGCGTGTCGCCCATGTTGAAGAAGTTAAACGCGATGATGTGCGCCCGGTGATTTTCGGCGATTAGGTACGAACCCGACAGATTCGCCACGGCATAACCGGCGGTCGGCGTTTCGGTCGGAAAGATGTTGTCCTGATGATTCGCCATCACGATTTCGGGACTCAACAGCAGGTTTTTGAACCTGAACTCGAGCCCCGCGCGGCCGCGTAAGGGCGGGATGCGTGGCAATGGCGTGTTGGTATCGGTCAGCTTTGCGTTGACGTAGTCGAGGCCGAGATTGAGCCAGACTGACGGGTGCAGAGCCGTGCTGAACTGCGCTTCGGTTCCAGTGTATCGCGTGGTTCCCTGATCGTATTCGGCGACGAGCAGATCGTCCTCCACAGCTCCGGTCGGCGCGAGAAAGACGAAATCCTTGATGTGGTAGTAAAAACCGTTGGCTTCAAAACGCACGCGTTTTGACGAATGACGCACGCCGAAGTCGAGACCATCGCTGCGTTCGCGAACGAGATTCGGGTCGCCGATTTCGAATGCGAGATTACCCGGATGTGGTCCAAGGTTGTACAACTCTTCGAGCGAAGGTGCGCGATATGAATGCGAGTAGTTCGCGACGAGTGCGCCGCCTTTCCATGTGTTCACGCGAATGCCGGCGGCGGCAGACAAGCCGGTGAAGTCGCGGTCGGGAAGAACGCCGCGCGAGACGGTTGCTTCGGGTCTGTAGCGATTGTTTTCGAGCCGTGCGCCGAACTGCAGTGCGACACGTTCGAAGTCGACGTTCTGAAGTGCAAAGACGGCGAAAGCGTTCTGCTTAGTCGGCGGCGCAAGAGCTTCTTCGCCGGTGGCGGAGAAGTCGCGGTGCGATCCCCAGAAACCGAAACGGCCGGAGAGGTGGCCCATCTTTCGTTGATCGAAGAGTCCCTGGTAGACGACCGAGTTGTTTTTGAACTGTGTTCCGATTTCGCCTGTTACGGAATTGATTTCGGCGTGTGTGTAGTTGTTGTATTGAACCGAGAACGTTCCGGCCTGGACGAACGAAGGGTTCTCGCGAAAGCCGCCGCGAAGTTCGATGCTGTGCCGGCGCGGATTCAATTCGACGATCTCCGGATCCGTTTCGTTTGGATCGACAGGGATTCCGTAGCGCCGTTGGTTGAAGTTGTAGTTGACGCTGAAGAACGCCTTCTTCGGATAAAAACCAAAGCCGACCGCGGTGCTGCCTTCTCGCGAGAAGGAGTTTTCTACTTTGCCGATCGGCGTGTCGTAGTCGCCGGAACGTTGACCGCCGCCGTTGGCCCAGAAGAGCCAGCGATCGGTGCCGAATTCGAATCCGGCGCTGCCGCCCGCTTGATTGCTGTTAGTGCTGCCGAGACCGGTGAAGTAACCGTTGACGCCTTGATGCGGTGAATCATGTCCGGAAACAGTGTTGACCACACCGCCGATCGCGTTGCTGCCATAAAGCAGTGTCGCGGGTCCCTTGACGATCTCCACTTTTTCTACAGTCAAAACGTCGATCGGTTCAGCGTGATCGCCGGATTCAAAACCGAGACCGCCGACGCGATTACCGTCCTGAAGTACGAGCACACGATCGCCGTCGAAACCGCGAATCACGGGTCTGGCTGTGCCGGGTCCGAAGCTTCGTTTCGAAACGCCGAGTTCGCCGTCGAGCGCTTCGCCGAGTGAAACCGGACTCTTTTTCGCGAGTTCGACCGAGCCGAGCACATCGACCGATTGGATCGAGCTGCTGAGTGCCTGTTCCGTTCCCGTGGCGGTCACGGTTACTTGTTCGTTGAGATTGCTCAGGTGGATTTGAAAGTCGAGCGTTGCTTCGCCACCCGCGGTTAACTCGACATTCTGCACAACGTCGGGAACGCGATCGAGATGCGCGACCACGTCGTATTTGCCCGGGGGCAGATCGGTGAATTCGTATTTGCCGTCATCGTCGGTGTCGACGGTGCGTTTGAGTTGCAGGACAGTAATTAGAACGTTGTGGACGGGTTTGTCCGAGTCGCCGAGGGTGACAGTGCCGCGTAGAGATGCAGCGGCCGTTGATTGTGCAAATGCAGGTAAACTGGCTAAAGCCAGCACGATGAGTGCTAAGAAAATACGTCGAACAATCATGAGTCTAGTCTCCGAGAGCCAATTAAAAGCTAACTCGATTCACGCGCTTCCGAACTGCGCGATGCAGCCGATCGTGTGAATCCGAGCGTTAAATAAGTTGGACTAGGAGATAGACGGAGGCGCTCGTCCGGCGACGGGCGTGATGATCCGCGAAAGCAGATCCTGGGAAACTACGCTGACGACTTCCTGCGGCAGTTGAACTGGCGGATCGTTCAGACGCAGCGCGATTAGGGTCGTGGTGAAGTTCTGGTGCAACTGACAGATGAGACAGTCGTTGCAGCCAGATTTGGTATTGCCTAGATTCTTATCGTGTTCGTTGTCGAGTTGCGCGTTCGCGCTCGTATATGAGGGCAGTATGCGGCCGTGGCGGTGAGCGGCTTCGACAGTTGTGCCGTAGAGAATAAAGACGACCAGCAACAGGTTTAGCCATCGCGAGAAGGTGGCGCCCTGGTTCCTGGTTAAAGCAAACATGCTGGTCCGTACTGGTTGTGTTAGATTCAACGGGCGGAGGGATTGTACTGAGAGGCGTCTGCAAAACGCAATTCTGCATCGTGGTTTTGGCTGTTTGGTTCGGTGTCTTTGGCGTTGTTACTTGTGCAGCCAGACCCGAGGTGAAGATCGCGGTTTCCTCACCTCCTGAAATAAAGATTCGCATCGAGTCGCTGTCGCCGGGTCAAGAGTGGTCGTTTCGTAATACGTATGCGGGAGTGCTCGGACTGGCTGATCGTGTCGAGCAGTTTCACGCATTTGCACCGGATGGAACTGATCTCAACGCGAAGAAGATCGCGACTGGTGAGTTTCGATCGAACGCAGGGGCCGTGACGATCGAGTATGTTGTTAAGCTTCCGCCGCCTGGAGCCGCGGATGTTGCTCATGTGAGTTGGATCGCGGGCGAATCAGGTCTCCTAATGCTCGCGGATTTACTGCCCCAGTTTCTCCCCGGGGTTGTAGTTGAGTTCTCATTGCCCTCCGGCTGGACAGCGCAATCAGTATACGAGGCTGACAAAGACGGAAAACATCACGTTCTGCAACCGGAAGAAACGGTGTTTTTGATTGGCCGCGCGTTGCGAAAACAAGCGAAACGTTTTGACGGCGGCGCGTTCGACTTTGTTGTGGATGGCAGTTGGCCGTTCAAGGACGCGGTCGTGATCAAAGCGGCCACGAAGGTATTGGCGGAGTATCTCGCGCTCACCGGTTTTCCGTTGCAGTTGAAGCCCCTCGTTATGCTGGCTCCGCTGCCGGTGGCCACGGGCAGCGTCAAATGGCGGGCTGAAACCAGAGGCGCCACGGTTGTTTTGTTGCTGGATCCGCAGGCGCAGATTGCGAACTGGCCGGGACAACTCGGTATCATCTTCACGCACGAACTGCTGCACCTGTGGGTGCCGAACTCGTTGCTGCTCGAGGGCGATTACGACTGGTTTTTCGAAGGCTTCACGCTTTACACGGCGCTGGTCACAGCTTTGGAGTTGAAGTTCATCAACCGCGCCGAATATCTGGCGACGCTCGGGCGTGTTTACGATTCATATCTCTCCCGCGCTGACGATCTCTCGTTGATCGACGCATCCGAACGGCGTTGGACCACCGGCAACTCCACGGTTTACGACAAAGGAATGCTCGTGGCGTTTCTGTACGACCTCGCGATCAAACGAGATTCAGGCGGGAAGATGTGGCTCGGAAGTCTTTACAGGAAGCTTTTTGCCCAGCGGGCGATTCAACCCGCGAATGGAAATGAAGTTATAATCGGTTTGCTGAGTTCGACCCCGGCCGGCGCGGATCTCGCGAAGAGTTACATTGAAGGGCAACGGGAACTGGATCTCAAACCGCTTTTTGCCGACCAGAAGCAGTTATTAAAGTCACTGTATTACCGTTAGATATGCAAATGAGACTTTTTAAGACCGGTATCGTTTTACTTCTCCCCCTGATATTCATCGGCTGTCAAACGCTGGCGTCAAAGAACACCACCGGAGTGATCGTCGCGCGCCGCGCGCAGATTCGCAGTTCGACCGCGGTCGTCGCGGCGGATCTGCTGCAAGTCAACCGCGGTGATACGGTCGACATACTCGACTCGACCGACGTTTCCGATCCGAGTGACAACACCAGAAAAGAACGATGGCTGCGCGTCAAAGCGCGTGATGAAGACACTACTGAAGGTTGGATCGAAGCACGCAACGTGATGCCCGAAGACGTGCTCGCGGAATCGCAAAAACTCTCGAAGGAAGATGAAGCGATTCCCGCGCAGGCGACCGGTCAGTTGCGTGCGAGTTCGAATCT
>DATEHX010000374.1:0-8782 GCA_035279345.1 Pyrinomonadaceae bacterium
CCGGCATTGCGTGGCCGACATTTCGAAGGCGAAGTCGCTGCTCGGCTACGAGCCGCAGGTTTCGCTCGAGCAGGGGATTCCCGAATTATTGTCATGGGTGCGCGCACAAGCGGCGCAGGACCAGGTTGAAAGCGCTACCGCCGAATTGGAGAGTAGACAGTTGGTACGTTAAGGCCATCCACAGATTACGCAGATTACTTTTTAAGGAAACTATCTGCGTAATCTGTGGATGGTTTGACGGCAGAGGAACACATATTTGCGAACCCGTTTGCTGATACTGGCTTTGTTCGCGCCGTTGCCGTCATTCATGAAGCGAAGTCTCTATCGTTTGTTCTTTCGCTATAAAATCGGCAAGGGAGTCCGCATCGGGATTAGCATAATCGATGCCGGCGAGTGTTTGATCGAAGATGGCGTGAGCATCGGTCATTTCAACGTCGTCACGCGAGTTGAAAAACTGACGATTCACGACCACGCGCGCATCGGTCATTTGAATATTATTCGTGGCGGTTCTGAAGTAAGTTTGGGACGATACTCGGAAATCATTCGTTTGAATGAGATCAACTCCATTCCCGACCCGGACGTGGTAAACGAGATCGATCCGCGGTTTCTGTTGGGGAATGGCAGCATCGTCACGACGGGACACAAGATCGATTTCACCGACCGGGTAGAGATTGGCCGGCGCGTGATACTCGGCGGCCGCAACTCATCGTTGTGGACGCACAACCGGCAAAGAACACGGCCGATAACGATCGGCGAGAAAGCTTATATCGGCTCGGAGATTCGGATGGCGCCGGGAAGTTCGATTCCCGCCCGTTCGATCGTGGGCATCGGCTCCGTGATTACTGCATCGCTCGCGGAAGAAGGTAAACTAATCGCCGGCGTTCCCGCGAAGACGATTAAAGACCTCAGCAGTGAGGATCAGTTTCTAATCGAACGAAAAACTCGCCCGGATCTTCCGGACGATGTCTGAGTTGTAAATGAATACCCTAATCATCGTTTTTACGCTGCTGATGTGTGCCGGCGTAATCTGGTTCATTCCGGGGCGGGGACCGGGCGCGTTGGCGGTTTGCGCAATCGTCTCTTTGCCGACGCTCATCATTCTCATCCGCACGCAGGACGAGCGGCGTTTTCTGCTGCGTCTCTTTGTCATCGCCCTCATGGGCCGAATCGTGTTGGCGACGCTGATTAACCTGGCCGATTGGGAGGCTTTCTTCGGCGGCGACGCGCACACCTACGACATCTTTGGAAAGTCGCTGTTGCAGTCGTGGTATGGTGACGCTTATCACTCGGCGCGGTACGCAGGGTTTATCAAATCCGGCGCCGGTGCGTGGGGCATGCTTTACGTCGTTGCCGCCGTCTACGCCGTGGTCGGCGAAAACCTCTACGCGATCCAGCTCATTAATGCTTCCGTCGGCGCTGCGACCGCGGTCGTGGTTTATTACGTAGCGCAGACGCTCTTTAACAATATTCGCGTCTCTCGTTTGGCCGCGCTCCTCGTTGCTTTCTTCCCGTCGCTGATTTTGTGGACGTCGCAGGCGTTGAAAGACGGATTGATTATTCTCGCGCTCGCGCTCGCGATGCTCGCGACGCTGCGATTGATGGAGAAGATCACTGTCGGGTATGTGCTGGTGCTGACGACTTGTCTGCTGGCGCTGCTTAGTTTGCGTTTCTACATCTTCTACATGATGGTAGCGGCGGTCGCCGGCAGTTTTTTCATCGGCATGAAGGCGATAAACACCCAGGGCTTTATTCAGCGTTTCATGGCCGTCGCGGTGATGGGACTCGCGTTCACGTGGTTTGGTGTGTTGCGTTATGCGGGTACACAGTTTGACCGATACGCAAACCTCAAAACGATTCAGATGAGCCGCACAGACCAGGCAAACGCCGGATCCGGTTTTGGTAAAGACGTCGACGTGGGCACGACGGAAGGCGCGCTCACGGCGATCCCCATAGGACTCGTGTATCTGTTATTCGCACCGTTTCCGTGGGACATGGCGACGTTGCTGCAGAGCATCACGTTGCCGGAGATGCTGGTTTGGTGGGCGGCTTTTCCTTTGCTGGTGCTGGGGTTGTATTTTGGGCTGCGGCATAGGCTGCGGCAGGTGGCGCCGATCGTGATCTTCACGACGATGTTAACGATCGCGTATTCGGTGTTTCAGGGAAACGTCGGCACAGCGTACCGGCAGCGATCGCAGTTGCTGGTTTTTTATTTCATCTTCGTGGCTGTAGGAGCGGTATTGCTGAAGGAGAAGGCTGAAGACAAACGCCGCCAGCAGCTACTCGCGAAACAGGAACTCGCCGAACTTCAGGCCGCCCGCCTCGCGGCTCGCCGACAGGGCATGCACCCGCAGACTTAACCGCAATATGTGTGGCATCGTTGGATTTGTTCGAAACGACGGCAAGGCGATTGACGAAGAGCTGTTGACGCGCATGTGCAACGCGATTCGCCATCGCGGGCCGGACGACGACGGTTTTTACGTCAACGGTTCCGTTGGCCTCGCGATGCGCCGCCTCGCGATCATTGACCTCAAGAGCGGCCAGCAACCGATTCACAATCAGGATCGTTCCGCTTGGATCGTCTTCAACGGCGAGATTTACAACTACCTCGAACTCCGCGGGAAGCTCGAAAAGCTCGGTCACAAGTTCTACACCAACAGCGACACCGAAGCGATCGTTCACGCTTACGATCAGTGGGGCGTTGATTGTCCGAAGCATCTGCGCGGCATGTTTGCGTTTGCGATCTGGAACGAGCGCACGCAGGAATTGTTTCTCGCGCGCGATCGCGTCGGGAAGAAGCCGTTGTTATATGCATTGGTGAACGGGCAGTTGATCTTTGGTTCGGAGTTCACCGCGTTGTTGTTGCATCCGGATGTTAGCCGCGAGGTGCAGCCGGAGGCGCTGGATTATTACCTCTCGTTCATGTGCATTCCGGCGCCGCTCACGGCGTATCGCGCGATTAGAAAACTCGAACCGGGTCACTGGCTGCGCTGGCGCAAAGGCGAGATTGAAACCGAGCGTTACTGGCAGCCGGACTTCACCAAAAAGCTCGACATTAGTGAAGAAGAAGCGGGCGAGCGCACGGTTGAGATTCTGCGCGATGCGGTGAAGGTGCGTTTGATGTCGGAAGTTCCGCTCGGCGCGTTTCTTTCCGGCGGGATCGATTCGAGCGCCGTGGTGGCGTTGATGAGCCAGGAGTCGGGCGAACGAGTCAAGACGTTTTCGATCGGTTTTGAAGAACAGGATTTCAGCGAGCTTCATCACGCGCGGCGGATCGCCGAACACGTGGGCGCGGATCATCACGAGTTCATCGTGCGGCCGGACGCGGTTGAAGTGTTGCCGATGCTTGTTGAGCATTACGGCGAGCCGTATGCCGATTCTTCCGCGGTTCCGACTTATTACGTCGCACGAGAAACTCGTAAGCACGTGACTGTCGCATTGAACGGCGATGGAGGTGACGAATCGTTTGCGGGTTACGAACGTTACATCGCGATGGGATTGACTGAGAAGTATCGGCGCGTGCCGTCGCTGTTGCGTGAGTCAGTCATAAAAGAAACGGTCAACCGGATTCCGTCGTCGCCGATCAAACGCAGCCGCGTTAACTCCGCGAAACGTCTGCTCGAAGTGGTGTCGCGTCCGAAAGTCGATCGCTACATGCACTGGATGAGCGTTTTCAACGAACAGACTAAACAGCCGCTGTATTCAGACGCTTTTCGCGCACAGATTGCCGGCGCGAATGCGA
Source organism: Pyrinomonadaceae bacterium (assembly GCA_035279345.1). Lineage (GTDB taxonomy): Bacteria > Acidobacteriota > Blastocatellia > Pyrinomonadales > Pyrinomonadaceae > PSRF01. The sequence continues at coordinate 3,740 of DATEHX010000374.1, forward strand.
CCGGGGTGTTGGGCGAGTGGTTCAAACGCGCGAACGGCATCGGGATTCTCGACGCGATGTTGTTGACGGATCAGATGACCTACCTGCCGAATGATCTGCTGGTGAAAGTGGACATTGCGACGATGGCGGTGTCGCTCGAAGCGCGTTCGCCGTTTCTGGATCATCACGTGATCGAGTTCGCGGCGAGTTTGCCCCAGAAGCTGAAATTGCGTGGGCTGACGAGCAAGTATCTGTTAAAGAAGGTGCTGAAGAAGTTGTTGCCGAGTGAAAATCTCAACCGGCGCAAGATGGGTTTTGGCGTGCCGATCGGTCACTGGTTTCGCGGCAAGATGCAGCCGTTTCTGCGTGAGGTCGTGCTTTCGGAGAAGGCGCTGGGCCGCGGTCTCTTCAAACCGGAAGCGGTGCGGCAAATCGTCGAGCTGCACGCGCGCGGCGAACGCGACTATTCGCACCAACTCTGGACGTTATTGATGCTCGAACTCTGGTTCAACCGGTTCATCGACTAGTTGAGACAGGATTCACAGAATTAACAAGATTGCCGCAGGCAAAATGCAGTCGCCGGAAAAAATCGAAGCGTTTGCGGGACAGCGGATTCTCGCGGAGGATCCGCGGGTGGAGAAGACGACGCGCGCTTGCGTTGCGTGTGGTTCCACCAGCGCGCGGCAGCTTGGCGTCAAAAATGAATTGGAGATCGTTTGTTGTGTTCCCTGTGGGACGATCTATACGCCTTATTCACCGTGGTATTCCAGTACGTATTTTTATCTCGGTTACTATCTGAAAGACGACGAGGTTGAAACGCCGCCGTTCGTTCAACAACGACTGGAAGAGATCACCGCGGAGTTTGCTCCGTATCGCAAGTCGAACAGGTTGCTGGATCTGGGTTGCGGCGCGGGTGGTTTGCTCCAGGCCGCGCGCAAACACGGCTGGAATGCGCAGGGGCTCGACGTTTCGTCACACGCCGCTGACCACGTGCGCGAACTCGGTTTCGAAGTTTTTGAAGGCGAACTGCACCAGGCTGCATACCCTGCAGGACAGTTTGACGTGGTAACCGCTGCTGAATTGTTGGAACACATTGCCGAACCGCGAGCGTTGCTTCGGGAAGTCGCGCGGATATTGCGACCCGGCGGACTGTTCTGGACCACCACGCCACACGCGCGCGGTATTTCGGCCCGAATGCTGGGTTTGAAGTGGCGCTGCATTTGGCCGCCGGAGCATCTACAGCTATTCTCAATCCGTGGTCTAAAAGCGCTGCTGCGCGAGTCCGGTTTCCGCGACATACACGTCGACACGACGGGTGGAAATCCCGTCGAGATCTGGCATGCGCTGGGCCGCACGAAGGAAGCGCCGAAGACCGTCGATCAACACTTCGACCGGGTGTTGACGAGTTACCAGTTGAACGAATCGCTGATGAAGAGCCGGTCGCGCCGGGCGCTCAAGAGCACCGTAAATAGTTTTCTAAACCTCAGTCGTCTCGGTGATTCAATGAAAGTTTTCGCTGTACGATAAATCCGTTCTGGAGGACAGCGTTGAAAGGCGTCGTACTTGCAGGAGGCTTGGGGACGAGATTGCGTCCGCTCACCTCGGTCACAAATAAACATCTGCTGCCGGTTTACAACCAGCCGATGATCTTTTATCCAATTCAAACCCTCGTCAATGCCGGTATTTCCGACATCATGGTGGTAACCGGCGGGAGTTCGGCGGGCGATTTTCTCAGGCTGCTCGGCAATGGCAAAGCGTTTGGCCTGAAGCACCTCAACTACGCGTACCAGGAAGGCGAAGGCGGCATCGCCGAAGCGCTTTCACTCGTCGAGCATTTTGCCGCGGGCGAACCGGTTTGCGTCGTGCTCGGCGACAACATCATCGAGGGAAACATCTGCTCGGCTGTTGACGCGTATCGCAAACAAGGCAACGGCGCGAAGATCATGTTGAAGAAGGTGCCCGATCCGCAGCGCTTCGGCGTGCCGAAACTTGATGGCCGCCGCGTTGTCTACATCGAAGAGAAACCGGTCGTGCCGCAGTCTGACTATGCAGTGATTGGTGTTTACATGTACGACGGCGACGTCTACGACATCATTCGCTCGCTAAAGCCTTCGGACCGCGGCGAACTGGAAATCACTGACGTCAACAACGCGTACATCGAGCGTGAAGAGATGACGTGGGAAGAGCTTGAAGGTTGGTGGACCGATGCGGGAACGTTCGAGAGCTTGTTGAATGCGTCGAAGCTCGTCGCGGAAACAGGTGCGAACAAACTTGCCGCACAGGTGTCGACAGGATTTCAGGATTGACAGGACAGCAACACACAAAAGTGGTGCGCATCATCGCGCGGTTGAATGTTGGAGGGCCGGCGAAGCATGTCGTGTGGTTGACGTCGGGGTTGGAGGAGGCGGGTTATCGATCGTTGCTCGTTGCGGGAACGGTGCCTGAAGGCGAAGAGGACATGAGTTACTTTGCCGAACAGGCGGGCGTGACGCCGTTGTACATTCCCGAGATGAGCCGTGAGATATCTTTGAAAGATGCGATCACGACGTGGAAGCTGTTTCGCCTGCTGCTGCGCGAGCGGCCGGACATCGTGCACACGCACACGGCGAAGGCCGGAACTGTCGGACGCGTGGCGGGTTTCTTCTATCGCTGGTTGACGCCGGGAGTTTTGATTGGGCGTCCACGGCCGTGCAAGTTTGTGCACACGTATCATGGGCACGTTTTTCACAGTTACTACGGTAGTTTGAAGACGCGAACGTTTTTAACGATTGAAAGGCTGTTGGCGCGACTCGTCACTGATCGTTTAGTTGTTGTAAGTGGGCAACAAGCGGAGGAGATTGGACGGAAGTTTCGTGTAGGACGTGCGGATCAGATCCGAATAATCCGTCTTGGTTTGGATTTAGATCTCTTTTCTAACTATGCCAGCCGGCGTGCGCGATTCCGCCAGGAACTGGGGATCGATGATGACGTGATGCTGGTCGGGATTGTCGGGCGGCTGACTGAGATTAAAAACCACGAGATGTTTTTGCAGAGCGTGGCGCGCACAGATTTTGAAAATGTGCGGTTTGTGATCGTTGGTGATGGATCGTTGCGTGAGACGCTGGAGCAACAGGCGCGATCGCTTGGTCTGGAAAAGAAAGTGATCTTCGCGGGCGGCAGGAAAGATCCGGAGTACTTTTATCCGGCGCTCGATATTTGTGCGTTGACTTCGCGCAATGAGGGAACGCCGTTGACGCTGATCGAAGCGATGGCCAATGCACGACCTGTTATTGCCACGAGTGTCGGTGGCGTTGTGGACCTTGTCGGTAGTGTTGAGGAGGAAGGTGACTACAACGTTTGTGAGAGAGGCATAAGCGTCCGTCCTTACGACGTAGACGCGTTTGCGGCAGGTTTAGGACGGTTAATTCAAGACAAGATTTTGCAGAACCAATTAGGGCGGCGCGGATATGAGTTTGTCGACCACAACTACCGCAAGGAACGCCTGCTCGAAGACATCAAGGATCTCTACGGCCAGTTGCTGAATCGCGAACGAACCGCGAATTGCGAATTGCCGGTTGCGAAATATTCCTGAAGGAGCATAACGGTTGCGAGTACTTATCACAGGCGGCGCCGGTTTCATCGGATCTCATCTCGCCGACGCTTACATCCAGCGCGGCGATGAGGTTTACGTGATCGACGATCTCTCGACGGGCACCATCGAGAACATTCAACACCTCAAAGGCCAGCCGCGTTTTCATTACACGATCGAGAGTGTTCACAATCATCCGGTCACGGCGGAGCTCGTCGATCAGTGCGACGTGGTTTTTCATCTGGCCGCCGCCGTCGGCGTGAAGTTGATCGTCGAGAGTCCGGTGCGAACGATCGAGACGAACGTTCGCGGCACTGAAGTCGTCCTGTCGCTGGCAAACAAGAAAAAGAAAAAGGTGCTGATCGCGTCGACGTCGGAAGTTTATGGCTTGAGCAGTGATGTGCCGTTTCGTGAAGACGGAAATCTCGTCATGGGCGCAACGACAAAAGGACGCTGGAGTTACGCGTGTTCGAAAGCGATCGATGAGTTTCTCGCGCTTGCCTACTGGCGCGAAAAGAAACTGCCGACGATCGTCGTCCGGCTCTTCAACACCGTCGGCCCGCGACAGACCGGCCAATATGGCATGGTCATTCCCACGTTTGTGAAGCAGGCGCTCTCCGGACGTCCAATCACGGTTTATGGCGATGGGAAGCAGAGCCGTTGTTTCGGTTACGTCGGCGACGTTGTGGGCGCGCTGATCAACTTGATGGACAGCAACAACGCGGTCGGTCAGGTGTTCAATATCGGATCCAATCACGAGATTACGATTCTCGAACTCGCGCAGCGCGTGAAGCACCTGACGCAGTCGGATTCAGACATCGTGTTTGTGCCGTATGACGAGGCGTACGAGGAAGGTTTTGAAGACATGCCGCGCCGCGTGCCGGATATTTCGAAAATCAGCGAGTTGGTTGGGTTTCGGCCAGAGATGAGTCTCGATGGTATTCTTGAGAGCGTCATCGACTTTCAGAGTGGCCGACGCAAGTAATTGCCGATTTCCGATTTTCGATTGTCGATTTGCGCGGTCTCAAAGGGTTCTCGCACTTCGCCAATTAGCAATCGGCAATTGGCAATCGAAAATCGACAATGCCTATGCCCTTTAGCCCGCGTACGCTGGTGGCCGTGGCCGCCGCGTTCGTCCTAGCTTTACTGCTCACGCCACTCGTGCGCGCTTTCGCCCGCCGCACCGGTATGGTCGCTGTGCCGAAGAGCGATCGTTGGCACAAGAAACCGACCGCGATGCTCGGCGGGGTCGCGATCTGGCTGACGGTGATCACCTGCTATTTCGTCTTCATTCCGCGCACGGTCTATGGCTCCAAAATCCTGCTGGCCAGCACGTTTCTGTTTGTCGTCGGACTCGTCGACGACGTACTGCACATCAAGCCTTATCAAAAACTGATCGGCCAAATACTCGGCTCGGCCTTCGTCGTTTATTACGGACTCTCACTGCCGTGGACCGGATCGATCCTGCTGAACATGGCGCTGGCCATCTTCTGGCT
>DATEHX010000375.1:0-10461 GCA_035279345.1 Pyrinomonadaceae bacterium
AAGATTAGTGAAAACGGCAATCAGCCAAACGAGAGCTTTAGCTACGACGGCGCTCATCACGCCCACAATCACAGCCATCAAAGATAAGAGCAAGATTCTTTTGTCGCGGGTGAAATCGGCTAACCGATCCTCTATTGGGTCCGCGGTTTCGTCCATAGTTCCTCCTTGAAAATGTAAGTTGGTTTTAGTCTAACAAATCACTCACCGGCCCGCAGGGTGCGAGAATCATGTATGAGAATCCCACCGACTTCGTCGGTGGTACTCAAAGCTGAGCTACTCGCTAGTAGGCGGAGTATGAGAATCCCACCGACTTCGTCGGTGGTACTTCAAAGCTGCCCTGCCCGCTAGTAGGTGGAGTATGAGAATCCCACCGACTTCGTCGGTGGCACTTCAAAACTGACTTACCCTCTAGTAGATGGAGTCTGAGAATCCCACCGACTTCGTCGGTGGTACTTCAAAGCTGCCCTACTCGCTAGTAGGCAGAGTATGAGAATCCCACCGACGAAGTCGGTGGTACTTCAGATATTGCCTACCCCTTTAGTAGGTAGAGCATGAAAGTACCACCGACTTTGTCGGTGTGTTTCTGATACACAACCTAATGCATCGCGGGGGTGCTGCGTCCGTTTCGCACGCGTTTGAACAGCAGCGCGGCGGGGGCGCAGATCACGCACATGAATGCGAGGAAACGAAAGTTGTCGATGTATGCGAGCAGGTTTGCCTGCCGCACCAGTGTTTGGTAAATCGCGCCGTACGCTTGCTGCTGCGCCAACATGACACTCGCCGGACCACCAAGCACACCTGCCAGTTCACTCACGCGCTGCTGAAATGCCGTATCGTAAGGTGTCAAATGCGAGACCATCGCGGCCTGATGTACTTGCGCGCCACGCGCGAGCATCGTCGTAACCGCCGCGATGCCAAAACTGCCACCCACGTTTCGCATCAAGTTGAAAATGCCCGTGGCGTTTCCGATCTGCTCGTTACTGAGTGTCCCCGTCGTCATTACAGTCAACGGTACAAACACGAAACCCATCGCCAGACCCGCGATGATCTGCGGCCACACGATACTGCTAATGGAAATATCAAGGTTGATGTCGGCGAGCAGATAACTTGAGTACCCAACGACGACAAACCCAAACATCACGAGATAGCGGCCATCGATCTTTCCGACCAAACGGCCCACGACGATCATTGAAACAACGGCGCCGATCCCGCGTGGACTCACCGCCAGCCCACTCTGTAACGCGGGATAGCCCATGAGCGTCTGAAGAAAGAGCGGCAGCAGTGCAATCGTCCCATAAAGCACGACGCCCATCGCGGTGATCAGCACTACACCGACCGCAAAATTGCGATTGCCGAGCACCCGTAGATTGACGATGGGTTCTTTAGTGCGGAGTTCCCAAACGACGAACGCAATGAGTGCGACGATGGCGATAACGATCAGTTTTGTGATAAACGATGAGGACAGCCAGTCTTCTTCCTGTCCTTTATCGAGCACGATTTGCAGTGCCGCCAAACCGAGGGCCATCAAACCAAAGCCGATGTAATCGATGCGGCCGGGCCTCTGTGACCGGATGTATGGCGGGTCTTCAAGGAATGTGCTGGCCATGAACACGGCCAAAATTCCGATCGGTACGTTGATGTAAAAAATCCAGCGCCACGAATAGTTGTCGGTAATCCAGCCGCCGAGTGTTGGTCCAATGATTGGCGCTACGACGATCCCCATTCCGTAAACGGCCATTGCCGAACCACGCTTTTCCCGCGGAAAACTTTCCAGCAGCACCGCCTGTGCGATCGGTTGCAAAGCGCCGCCGCCGGCACCTTGCAACACTCGCGCAACGAGCAACATATCCAGACTGGTAGCCGCGCCACACAATGCCGACGACAACGTGAAGATGCCGATACAAACAATCAAAAACCGTTTGCGGCCAAAAAAGTGTCCGAGCCAATTCGTCGCCGGAAGAATGATCGCGTTGGAGATCAGATAACTCGTCAGCACCCACGTCGATTCGTCTGTGGTTGCCGAAAGATTTCCCGCGATGTGTGGCAGCGATACGTTTGCGACAGAAGTGTCGAGCACTTCCATGAACGTCGCCAGCATCACCGAAGCCGCGATCAACCACGGATTGAAACTCGGCTTCCAGACTTCCGGACTACTCATCGAACCGCTACCTCGGGCACAACCGACATCCCCGGCGCGAGCATGTGTTTGGGATCTGGCGGCTCGTCAAAAACGATCTTGACCGGTACACGTTGAACGACCTTCACATAGTTTCCCGTAGCGTTCTCAGGTGGAATCAGGCTGAAGCGCGCGCCCGTCCCGGCCTGAATACTGTCGACGTGTCCTTTAAATGTTTTGTCCGGATATGCATCGACAGTGATTTCGACAGGCTGTCCCGGCACCATTCCGCCGATCTGACTTTCTTTGAAGTTCGCAGTGACCCACACATTACCCGGAACGATCGCCAGCAACGGTTGACCGATCTGGACCAACGCGCCCTCTTCAACGCTCTTGCGAGTTACGCGTCCATCTTCAGGCGCGTAGATTTTGGTGTATGAGAGTTCGAGTTCGGCTTGCGCGAGTTGCGCGCGCAACTGTTCGGTCGAGGCAGTTGCTGTGGCCGCTTGGGCCTGACTAACTGCTATTTGCTCCGGCGCCGTGTTGGCTTCGGCCAGTCGGCCAACGGCTTCGCCCACGCTTGCCTGCGCGCCTCCGATTTGCGTCACAGCGCGTTGTGCTGATTGTGCCGCTGCGGATTGTGCGGCGCGGGCCTCGTTTACCTGAGCTTGAGCTGCGACAACTTTTTGGCGCGCGGATTCGAGTTCTGCATTTGCCGTTCTGGCAGTGGCGACTGCCTGGTCGAGTTGCTGTTTGGAAACCTCGTCTTTGGCGTAGAGAGATCGATAACGCTCGACGTCCGCACTTGCTCGCGTTGCTTCAGCCTGCGCTGCTCTTACCTGTGCCTGAGTCTGCGCGAGGTTTGCCTGCGCAGTGTCCACTGCGGCGGCTGCCTGAGTTGCGCTACTTTGCGCACTCGCTGCACCAGCGCGCTGCGATGAAACTTCCGAACGCGATCTTTGCACTGCCGCACGCGCTTGCTGAACCGTTGCCGCACTGTTCGCGCGCGTTAGCGTCACGTTTCTCCTGGCTTCGTTTTCGCGTGCGAGTCCGGCGTCCAACGCTGCCTGCGCTTGTTTCAAACGCACTTCGTAATCGCGCGGATCGATCTCGACGAGTAGATCGCCAGCCTTGACCTGCTGGTTGTCGTCCACGTGAATCTTCGCGATGTAACCGTTCGCCTTCGGGCTGACTTGAATGATGTGCCCGTCGATGAATGCGTCGTCGGTTGACTCGTGCGAACGAGCGTAAAGCCAGTAGCGAACGCCTACGATCGCGCCGACGAGAAGAACGACGGCGCCGATAATGAGAACGCCGCGACGTTTATAAAAAGGACGCTTTGCAGCGTTTGCCGGCGGCTCGACGTTGTTCTCGACAGGTCGCGGCTCAGGTGCTTGGGCCGGTGGTGGTTGTTTTACTTCGTCTTCTTCTGCTACTTCCATCATCTTTTACCAGCGAAAAGTTTCCGCACGCCCGAGTGCAGCAGCAAGATTCAAACGCGCGGCGTTGTGTTGCGCTAACGCGGTCACTTGCGCCACGCGCGCGTTGGCGAGTGACGTTTGCGCTGTGATCACTTCGAGATTGTCTGCAACGCCCGCCTGAAACCGATCGCGCGACATCTCGAGTTCGCGTTGGGCCAACGTCACGCTCTCTTCAGCAGCACGCACCTGCACGGCCGCGGTTCTCAAAGTCGTCAACGCCAACCGCACGTCTTCTTCGACCTGTCCACGAATGTTTGCCAGCTCTAGCTCCCTTTGCCGCTGACGGCTCTGGGCGATAGTCACCCGGCCGCGCGTCAGACCGCCGTTAAAGACCGGCACGTTGAGTTGCAAAGCAATGCGACGCGTAGGGAGATCGAAACTGTTTGGCGTGATGCCACTGGAACCGTAGTCACCCACGACTTCCAGTGAAGGCAAGTACTCCGCGCGGGCACTCTGAAGTTCGAGTTGACTAACCTTGTTCTGCTCTTCGGCGACTTGAATCTCGCGCCGATCCTGGCCCGCTTGGGCCACCGCTACGTCGATGGCCGGCAACGGATCTTCAACGAAGCGCAAACGATCGGTCAGCGTCAACGGACTGCCGAGTGGTAAACCAACGACGCGTTGTAGATTCAATCGCGCTTGTTCGGAATCAGTTTGCGCCTGGGCCAGGGCGACTTGCTGTTCGGCCAGACGCGTTTGCGCGCGAATGACGTCTACGCCGGTGGCGATTCCCGCATTACGCTGGTCCTGCGCCAGCTTGAGCAGCGCCTGGGCCAACTCGACGTTCGCTTGCGCCGCGGCAACCGAACGATCAGCGCGCAAGGCTTCGAGATAGATCAGCCCGGTACCGCTGGCGACTTGTTCGCGCGCGAGTGCTTCCTGCAATTCCGCGGTGTGCACAGCAGCACTGCCCGCCTGGTAATTCCGAATCGCGCTGAGATCGAAAATGGACTGCCGCAACAGCAGGCGTGCGTCAAAGTTCTTGAATGGTCCCAGAAAGGTCCTGTTGAAACCGGGAATCGTGCCGGGTTGGAAACCGAGTGCTACAAGGTTTTGTGTCAGGTTTGCTTGGTAAGCAACGCCCGAGACGTTTGGCAGCAACGGCGCCAGTGATTGTTGCTTCTCACCGCGAGCCTCATTTCGCTGCTCGTGCGCGCGGAGTGTTGCGAGATTGTTTTCGATGGCGAGCCGGACAGCTTGCTCGTAACTCAACGCCGCGGGTTGATTGGGTGAAACTCTCGCCGCGCCGGGAATTTCCTGCGCGGAAAGGGAACTGCATTTGACCAAAGCGATGACTATCGCGATCAGTAACGACCCTCTGCTCGTGCTCACAGTGTTCTAAAAATCTCATACAGTTGTTCGCGAAATATTCTGTGGGCTTGTTTTTAATTGCTTAAATTTGCCAGCAAAAGCGAGTAATTCGCGGCAATCGCCAGCAAGACGAAAATACGGCCAAGTCTTAATTTTCCCGCATTATGAAGACAATAAGAATCATCAAGCGGGCACAGGTGAGAGAGGCGACCGAGGCAGCGGCTGATGAGAGCAAAAAGCCGGCTGAACCGACGACACGTACTCTCGCCGATACAGTCAAGAGTTGGATCGCGGAGACAGAACACCGCAAACGTACTCAGCGACATTCGTTAGCAGCGTTGGGTCTTTTGGTGCTGATGGCTTTCACGGTCGGGATGGCTCAGTCGACACAACAAGCTAACAACCAGATTTCAGGTCCGCCGATCAAAGTGACGATCGCAACGACCGCGGGCTTTCTCGGTGAACCCAATAATCGTTTCAAAGTCGGCGAGCAGATTCCGGTCAGCATTACGATGACGAACACATCAGCGCAGCAGCTCTACACGTGCGTCTCGTCAGACCTTTACCAGGATCGTCCAAAACTCACGCGCGACGGCAAAGTGGTGCCTTACTTGAACGCAGCGTCGTATGAAACCCGCTACGCCAAACGCAACCAGGTTTGCAAGCAAGAAAATATTCCGGAACAGGTTCTGCTCGAGCCGAATAAACCGACAGTGGCTGATTGGCTGGTGCTTGTTGGTGACGGCATCTCGACTCAGGCCGACGCTTGGTACGACTCGTTGCCGCCCGGAAAGTATGAACTATCTATTCAACGACAGTTGGCTTGTTGTGATGGTCCATTGGTTGAGTCGAACAAGATAAATTTCGAAGTGGTGCCGTGAGGCGCACCACTTACAGGTCACTTAGTGACGGCCACCCCTGAATCCGCCACCAAATCCTCTTCCGCCAAATCCCCGTCCTCCAAACGCACCGCTTCTGAAACCATGACCAGAGTGAAATCCTGACCCGGTTCTAAAAGCAGGACCAGTTCTGAAGCCGCCGCGGAATCCATAACCACCGCGCCCATAAAAGAACCGGTCATGCACAAACGGAGCGCGATTAAACACCACGACGCGCCGGCCCCAATTGAAGCCCCACGACGGCCACCCCCAACCGAAACCGCTGAAGAATCCGACGTGAATGCCGCGGCCAAAGGCGACGTACGGTCCGCCGTACCACGGATCGTAAAAGTAACCCGGATACACGGGGATCGCCGCACCATAAACAACCCACGGATCGTAAACCGGCACGTAACACGTATCTGCCACCGCCGGTTCGATCACGATCGTTGAACCCTCAGTGGTCACGCGTTGCTGCGGATTCGTTTGCAAGTTACCGGCATTTTCCGCGCGTTGGCGCATGACTTGAACGGCATCGATCACGTCCTGTTGGTCGTTCATGTACGCCTCTCCGAGCGACGTCGTCCAGGAAAGATTCTTATCCATGTTTGAAACAACGGACGGAAACTCTGTCAGTGCTTTAACACTGGGATCCCATCGTAGCTGGTCCACTTGCGCGGCCAACTGTTCACCCTGAAGACCAGAATGTTGTTCGAGCCAGCGATCTGCTTCCACGATCTGAGTCGGATAAGTCGAGGCAGCCAAAATCTGCGCTACCAACTCATCCGGATACAATGCGATTGGCGCGACGAGTTGTTGCAAGTCTGCCGGTGTTTCGGATGTTTGTACCGACTGGGCAAACGTTTGGACACGTCCCAGCGCGAGCATCGTCACTGCAACCGTAATCACGATCGCCAATCGTCTCACTGTCAAATTAAGAGTTCGTTTCACAACGCACCTCCTCAATCACGATCTGCCACCCACATCCGGGGAGAGTGTCCTCTGTCAGCAACCCGAAGTCGGTGGTCCTTCGGGTCGCCGGCAGCGCGAGATTAAGAACGTGTCAGTGCTCGGCGCTCTCGCGAACCGCGGCACTTAGTACAAGGCCACTGTAACCGTCTCCGGTTCCGCCTGGTTCTTCGCCATCTCGCGCCGGAGCGTGCGCTCGGCGTGCGAAGGCGCCAACTCGCGGCCAGTCTGTTCACCCGCGGTCACAACTTCCGAAAGGAAATATTCGTCGTTGTAACGGTTGAACACGAGCACGTTGTGATTCGCGATCCTGCGTCCCTGTTCGGGCTCAGTCTGAAACACGATGTGGTCGTGTTTATTGTTGACGTTTCGCAGAATCAGACCAGACGGATCATCGTTGACGCGCTCGATCCAGTAATCTCCGGCGGGAAGAGATCTTCCACGCACCATGAAATCAAAGGGAATCGACGCTCTGATCGGAACGCCCGGCAATTGCGCCTGAGCACCAACCGCCAGCGACAACGCCAGCAAACTTCCAATGGCCATAACGATGAAAAACTTCTTCATGATTTCTCCTCTATCTCTCTTCAATGTTTCCCCCAACACACACCCGCTTACTAGCCATTGCCATGCCATACGCCGAACGCTCGCGACCAAGGTATTTACGTTGAAGACAGTTGAGGCTTTCTTACTCAGCTAAGCAAAAAGGCCACACGACATTCATCGGAGGTGAGGGTGAAAGGAGCGAAATGCCGAGTAAAAATTCGGCTTCGCTGCTGGCATGATCGTTGCCGCCGCAATGAGCGAAGAGCTTTTCAGCTCTTCAAGTAATCTTGAATATTTATCGAGGAGACAAAACTGTGAAGCAGTATCTAGGAAGCAGAGAGCAAGAGCGTGATCCGCAAGGTGTGACGTCGGCCCAACCACCTCAACCGTCGTCTCAGAAAACGGTTACCAATCGCAAGGCTGAGGCACAAAAGAAGGCCAAGGCGAACAAGCCAAACGAACCCCGCGAACACCGCAGTTAGTTCTTTTAAGTTATCCGTGTTTCCTCTGTGCACACTGGGAGGAAACACGGATATCAAACCAATTAAAAGTCGAAGCGCACTGCCAACTGAATCACACGTGGGTGACTCGTAAACACGTGCGATGGTACGTTGAAGTCAGTCTGCCCAACCGTATTCACCTGCCCGACACCGGTCGTATCGATCGGCTCAACCCCATTAACCGAACCCGCCGCGTACTGCGGGTGATTAAAGGCATTGTAGAAATCAGCACGCAACTGAATCTTCTTACTTCCTTCGCCAAGCGCAAAGTTCTTGAAGATTGAAAAATCCAGGTTGTTGATTCCGGGCAACTGAAGCGTGTTACGGCCACCATTCGACAACGCGCCCAAACCCGCTTGAATGTATTGCGCGTTTGGATTGTTCGCTACGTAACCTACGATTCGCTCCTCGTCGGCAATTGCACAAGTCCCGTCTTCGTTGAAGCCCGGACAGGTGCGCAGCAACGGCGTCACCAGACTCGACGTGTTTACCAAACCCGCTGGATTGATAATCGAGCGATCTGCTGCCGGATCGCCGTTGAGATTTGAATCGATGTTACTCAGCACGGTCGCTTTCTCTCCCGACTCGAAAGCCAGTGTCGCGGCCATGCTGACGCCGCCAAACACCGAGTGAGCGAAACCGTTATTCTTCCTGAAGAACGGCAGATCGTAGAGCGTTGAAAGTACAAAACGATGCCGCCGATCCAAAGCTGAGTCGGCTTTCTCGGCCGTCATGTTTTGGAAGTCCTGTACTCTGCGCGGCGAAAGCACAGTGCTGAAAACTTCAGATGTGCTGTCGTCGATCAAATGGCTCCACGTGTACGCGGCCGTGAATAGCAGCCCATCGCTCAAGCGTTTCGATAACGAAGCTGAAGCGCCGTGGTAAGTCGAATTTCCATTGGCCAGAAAAGCAGCGATCGGTGATACGAATCCTGCCGACTCAAACTGCGGAAGAATGTTCGACCGCGCCTGAATGTCGGCGAGACTCGTCGTCAGGTTGTCGATGTCTGCTTGTGAAGGCGTGGAAAAGAACGTCGGCAAAAATCCGCCGGGTCCGGCAGTAACTCTGTCCTGAATGTTGATGCGATTCTGAGACGGCAGATGAATGCCACGACTGCCGAGATAGCGGAGTTCGACAACGTAGTCCCTGTGAAACTCGCGCTGAATCGTTAGTCCCCACGACAACGAATAGGGAACTTGCTGATCGGGAATCCACGCGGAAGTTGCTGCGCGCGCGGCTTCGGGGTCAGTGTTGGCTCCCGGTTGAAGTGTCGGTGGAATTCCGCCGTTTGCCAAAAAGTTCGGCGTCACGAGTGGCGTACCGGGAAAGTTTGTGCCTACGTCGATCGTCTGATTGAACTGTGGCGGCAACGACAGAATGTAAAGATTATCGACAATCGTGTCGTAGGCCATCGCGAAGCTCGCGCGAATCGACGTTTGTTCCGGTGTGCCAAACATGCGATGCAGCAAACCGGTTTGGAAATCGGGCGCGTAAGCGATACCGAAACGCGGTCCGAAGTTTTTCTTCTGTGCTTTCGGCTCGTCGAAACTCAGCACGCCGGGCACGTTCGCGATCGCGTTCACGTCTTGTAAACGAGCGGTAAACGGTACCTGTTGATAAACGTAGTTCAGGCCGAGATTGAGAGTTAGATTTGGTCTGACTTTCCAGTCGTCCTGCACGAATCCGTAGAAAAGATGTTGATTGCCATAATAGGGAGACGCACCGACCGTGCGTTCACCAAAACTTGGCTGAACGTCACGTAAAAAGAGATCGAGATTTGGATATTCGTACTCGCCGCGTTGGCGTTGCACGAACGATTGCGGCGAAATGATGTTGCGCCAATCGACACCAAACTTGAGCGAGTGGCGGCCGAAAGTGTAGGTCGCCTGGTCGACAACCTGGTAACTGTTTTCGATCGTGAACTGTGGCGCGTTGCTGTCCGGTCCGAGCGAAAAACCGAGATCGTCGAAGTCGAGATTCGGAAACTGGTCCAGGCCCGGGTAAGTTAAATCAGGAACGGGAAAACGCTGCACGTACCGGCGATACGCAAGACGCGTTTCATTGGTTAGTTTGGGAGTGAAATTGTGGATTAGCGTGTAAGAGAAGAGCCGGCCATCGACCGGTGATAACGCAAAGAAGTCCGGGAAAGTCGCGAGGTTATCAATCGTTCGATTGCGATTGAAGATGAAACGCGAGTGGTGCACGGTCTTGCTGCTTTGCGTGAAATCAAGGTTGAAGACGATGTTGCGGTTGTTCTGAAAATTCGGCGCGGCGAACGCGATGTTTCCGACGGGAACGTTCAGCAAACTGCTTGCGGGACACGTGCCTGCGGGATCACGCGAAACTGCGCAGATCGGAATCGTTCCCGCGTTGTTGTTCGCCGCGACTGGAACGAATTGTCTGAACTGCGCGAGATTCGTTTGCGATATACCCGAGAGTCCCTGAAGCATTGCGAGACCTGCCGCGGTTGGGGCCGAAACGTTGCCGGGCGAGGCCGCCTGGCCAAGGTTATTCTGCTCAAACTGGAAAAAGAAGAAGAGCCGGTTTTTGCCGCTCCACGGATATGTGAATGGACCACCTTCGCCAAAACGCGGCAGATAGAGTGGACCGCCGATGTTGAAGCCGAAACGGTTTTGATCGAGACGCGGATTGGTTTCGCG
>DATEHX010000376.1:0-11008 GCA_035279345.1 Pyrinomonadaceae bacterium
GTTAACGCTGTCTCCCATCGCGGCGGCGCTGGAAGTTTCGCTGCCGAAGTAACCGGCCAGTGAGGTGAGTGCTACGAGTGCGATCAGCATAAAAGTGAGTTTGGTAATTCGCATTGTTCTTTGCTCCTTCAGATTTGTTGAGTGTGTGGGTGCCTGCGGCTCAGTGGGCCAACTTGAGCACTCCTTCGAACGAAACACGCGCCGGTGCGGCGATGCCATTGCACGTGGGCTCGTTTGAGGCGAGATGGAAACGTCCCTGACCAGTGGCGCCGGAGTACACTCCAGTGCCGCCCGCGACGCGGAACTTAACCGCTTGCGTGTTGGTAGAGACGCAAGTCGCAGGATCGAGTACCGGTGTGAACGGATCCGTTTCGATGAAGACAGCATCACCCGTCACGTATGTATCAGTCGACTTCAGATCGAAGATGAGACCGGTCGTTGTATTGGTGCAGGTTGAAGCAGCACTGCTAAAAATCCCGCCGCCCGTGTCGATGCCGGAACCGCTGAACGTGATCTCGATGTTTTCCGGGAACGGTCCACAACGCGTGGGATTTGGGGCAACACTAACGGGAGTTAACTGCGACGCGCCTTTCCAGTGTGAATTAACGCTATCGTCGAGCAGGGCGGCGGCGCGGGAAGTCGATCCGCCGAAAAAACTGGCCAGGAATGCGAGGCCGGCCAGGGTTAGTAACGCAAATGTGAGTTTTGTTCTCATTTCTTCTCCTTCTGGGATTCGTAAATCTTTCGGTCAATGACTAAGGCGGAGAAGTGGCGGGAAAACTATCACCGGCCGCAAGTTTTTTTCGGAGCGCAGGAAAGCGATAATGCTCGCGGCATGAGAATCTTGCTGGTTGAAGACGACTCGCGTATGGCGAACGTGATTGCCAAAGGCCTGCGCGAGAACAGTTACGCCGTCGACGTGGCTCAGGACGGAGCAGCGGGTCTTTACCAGGCGGCAATCAACGATTACGACGTGATCGTGCTCGACGTGTTGCTGCCGAAGCGCGACGGATATGAGGTTTGCCGCGAACTCCGAAAGCGCGGCATCACGACTCCGATCCTGATGCTCACGGCGCGCGCGGCCATTGACGATCGCATCACCGGTTTCGACGCGGGCGCCGATGACTATCTCACCAAACCTTTTTCCTTTCGCGAGTTGCTCGCGCGGATTCATGCACTGCTCAGACGTGATTCGCAGCTCCGGCCGGACGTGTTGAAGGTCGGCGATTTGGTTTTAGATTCAAACAGTCATCGCGTCTCTCGTGCGAATCTCGAGGTTCAACTCACGGCGAAAGAATATGCGTTGCTCGAGTATCTGGCCCGCCGCGCGGGCCAACTCGTCTCACGCGCCGAGATCGCTGCGCACGTTTGGGACGACACGTTCGATCCGTTCTCAAACACGATCGAAGTCTACATAAATCGGTTGCGCAAAAAGATCGACGGAAAACACTCGCTGAAACTGCTTCACACACGCCGCGGCGAAGGCTACATGCTCGACGTCCGCCATTAATTCGCGAAGGTCTATTAATCTTCCATTAAGGTTGGCCCAGCTATACTGACGCCCGATCACGAATCGGGTTATGTCGAAGCCAGCGAGACTGAAGCAATTCCCCCTCGCGGTACTGTTCGCGTTAGTTTGTCTATCTGCATCACGCGCACAAGTCCCATCGCAACCAGCTCCTACACCAGCAGCCCCAATCCCCAATCCATTATTACTCGACGAAGCGCTACGTTTAGCAAACGCGCAAGCCTCCACATTTCAAACAGCCGCGATCACCGAACGCATCGCCGCGGAAGACGTGCGCCAGGCGCAAGCCGCATTTCTCCCGCGAGTCACTACGCCGCTGAGTTACCTCTACACGTCGCCGTCGAAAGGCCTGCCTGTCGGCGAACCACGAACGCCAAGCTTTATCAGCGCCGATGCCATCGGCGTCACCGACGCACTCGTGAACGTGTCAGGTGATTTCGACCTCGCGGGCCGTTTGCGTGCGACGCTCGCAAGAAACCGCGCACTGCTCACTGCCGCACACGCGGGCACCGAAGCCGCCCGACGCGCTCTGGCCCAAGCCGTGATCGAGGCTTATTACGGACTCGCACTCGCAAACGCACAACGCCGCGCGGCCGAAGGAAATCTGGCTGCGGCTGAAGAGTTCGAAAACATCACATCGCTTTTGTTGAGCGGCGGCGAAGTGGCGCCGGTCGATCTCACACGCGCGCAACTGCAAACACTGACGCGCCGCGACGAATTGCAACGCGTGCAGGCAAATGAAGACGTCGCTGCCGGCGCCTTGCGAGTTTTTGTCGGCTACGAATTCTCACGGCCCATCAACACCACGGATCTCGCGCTCGCGATCCCGATCGACTCCGAGTACCGGCAGTTCAAAGCCGAAGACGTTTCGCGCCGGCCTGAGTTTGTTCAACTCGAACAAGAGGTCCAGGCCGCGCAACAGGACATCAAGGTCGCACGCGCCGATCGCTTGCCTTCTCTTTCGTATTCGATAAACGGCGGCTTCGATACCGATTCAGTGAGAGCGCCGCGATTGCGGCAACACAGCGGCGTGTCCGCGGAGATCAGTTTGTCGATTCCGATCTTCGACTGGGGCGCGAATCGCAGCCGTCAGCGCCAGGCGCGCCTGCGCGCGGATCTTGCGGAGAACGAACGAACACTGGCTTTGCGTGGTTTCACGCAACAGTTCTACGCCGCGCGAGCACAGGTCGAGAGCGCCGTGGCGCGCATCGCACTCGCACGCGAGGGAGTTACCAAAGCAGAAAGCAACGTCGCCGCTTCGATTGCGCGTTATCGCGCTGGTGAGGCGCAGATCGTTGAAGTCACCGACGCGCAAACGACTCTAGTCGAACAACGCAACGCGCTCTATCAGGCGATCTTCGACTACCAAACGTCGCTGGCGCGTTTGAAGCAGGCAACTGGACGCTGATGAAAACTGTTCGCCAACGAAACATCGTGCTCGTCGCCGCCGGCGCTGGCCTCGTAGTTTTGCTGTTGGCAGGTTTGATCGTTTGGCGCGTACGGAGTTCGAAGACCGAAGAGGAAACAGAAGTCACGCCAACTGTCAGCGTCAAAGTCGCGAAAGCTGAGCAGGGCGCCATCGCCGCGCCTGTAACCGCGGTGGGTACGATCTGGCCACGCGAGAAAGCCGACGTCGGCGCGAAGATCAGCGCGCAGATCAAGTCGATGTCGCTGTTGAAGAACAAACTGGTTCGCGCGGGAGAAGTGATCGCGGTCCTGGAATCGCGCGATCTGCAAGCGCAACGCGCGGAGGCAGTCGCGGCGCTCAACGAAGCACGAGCGAATGAACGCAGCGTAATCACCGGCACGATTCCGAAAACAAACGCGGAAGATCAGAAGGCGCTGACGGACGCGCGCGCGAAAGTGAATGTTGCGCGGGCAACTTACGAACGCCGCCGCGTGTTGTATGAGAAAGGCGGCATCTCGAAAAAAGATCTCGAAGCCTCACAACTCGACCTGACCACTGCCGAGGATGAGCTACGCCTCGAAGAACAAACCGTCGCTTTGCGCACGCATTCGTTGAACCCAAACGATCGCGCGCTGGCAGCCGCTCGCACAGCGCAAGCGCAACAACGCGTCGCGACTCTCGACGCGCAGTTAAGCTACGCCACGATTCGTTCGCCAATCACCGGCATCATTACGGACCAGTTTCAATATGAAGGTGAGTTTGCTTCCGCCGGTGGAAAGCTTGTGACGATCGCCGACACCAGCACGGTGATCGTGAAGGCGCCTTTTTCAGACACGGCTGTTGCTCAACTCAAAACCGGCGACGCCGCGACAGTAGTTCCGACCGACACTTCAGCCGATGAAATGCACGGCCAAGTCACGTTGTTGAGCCGCTCGAGCGACGCAACGAATCGCACCGTCGAGGTTTGGGTGACGTTGGGAAACGGTGATGGAAAGTTGCGCGCGAACGGCGCGGCGCAAGTCACCATCGCTTCGAACGCCAGGAACGACGCGATCGTCGTGCCCGCTTCCGCCATCACGCTGGAAACGAGCAACGCGAACGAGGGAACGGTGATGGTTGTCGACGATCAAAACGTGGCCCACGAAACCAAGGTGACGATCGGCATCCGCACACCGGAAAAAGTCGAGATCCTCGAAGGTCTCAAAGGCGGCGAAACCGTGGTAGTTGAAGGTAATTACGCGTTAGCGGACGGAACAAAGGTCGAGCCACAGACTGACACGGATGACACGGATCATTAAACCAAATGCAACTTGCTCGGGTAGTTTCACTTCAGTCTCGCGCGATCGTGGTGATCGTGGCGCTCTTGTGCGCCGCCGGGCTCTACGCCGCATCGCAACTGCCCATCGCCATCTTTCCGGAAACTGACTTCCCGCGCATCGTCATCATCGTAGATAACGGCGAGGCACCCGCGTCACAAACTCTCGTCGCCGTGACCCGTCCGATCGAAGAAGCGATGAACGGCATTCCCGGCATCGCGCGCATTAAGTCGAAGACCGCGCGCGGCTCGACCGAGATCAGTCTCTACTTCAACTGGGGCGGCGACATCAATCAGCAGTTGAGCCTGGTCCAGGCGCGAATGTCACAACTACTGACTTCCCTGCCCCCGACGGCCGAGATTCGCAATATCGACCGCCTCACTTTTGCTGTCTTTCCAGTCGCCGGTTACAGCCTCACGTCAGACAAACGCGATCAGGCATCGCTGACTGATCTTGCAAGTTACGTCGTGCGGCCACAGCTAGCTCGTTTGCCTGGCGTTGCGACCGTGGCCGTGGCGGGCGGAAAGACGCGCGAGTTTCACGTCACGATCGATCCCGAAAAGCTGACGGCCCACAACGTTTCCGTACAACAAGTGACCGAAGCGATTCGCAACTCAAACATCATCGTCTCGCCCGGTCTGATCGAAGAGAACCACCAACTCGAACTCGCGCTGATCAGCGGCCAGGCAAGACGGCCTGACGAGCTCAACAACATCGTCGTGGCCGTGGTGAACAACGCGCCGGTGCTCGTGGCTGATGTAGCCAGAGTGTCGACCGGTGTTGAGCCGCAGTACACGATCGTCACCGCGGACGGAAGGCCTGCCGCACTGGTCAACATCAACCGGCAACCTGACGCCAACACAGTCGCCGTTGTCGATAACGTGAAAACCGCGTTGGATGCGATGCGCGGACAGATCCCAAAAGACGTGCGCGTTGCTCCTTATTACGATCAGTCGTTGCTCGTGCGCGACTCGATCAACTCGGTGCGTGATTCGATTCTCATCGGCCTGTTGCTCTCGGTCGTGATTCTTTACGCGTTTCTGCGCAACTGGGGCACGACGCTCGTCGCGATCCTCGTGATACCGGTGACGATACTCGTCACGTTTCTCGCAATGTGGCTGGCGCGGCTCAGTTTCGATCTGATGACGCTCGGAGGCGTTGCCGCGGCGATCGGTCTGGTGATCGACGACGCGATCGTGGTCGTCGAGAATATCTACACGCACATGTCACGCGGGCAGTCGCGCCGTGAGGCCGTGCAGAGCGCGGTTTCCGAGATCACGGTTCCGATCATCGGTTCGACAATCACGCCGGTCGTAGTTTTTCTGCCGTTGACGTTGTTGACTGGTGTCACCGGGGTCTTCTTTCGTTCACTCGCTTTGACGATGGCGGTCGCATTGTTGACGTCGCTGGTGCTCGCGTTGGCGTTCACGCCGGTGCTGGCGGAACGATTGGTTAAAGCGAAACCGGGCGATCAAACAAGCGAGGATGAGGCGCCGCACGGCCGCTTGCTGGGTGCGATCGTCCAGCGTTACGAAGCGTTGCTCAGCGTCGTGCTGGATCGACGGTGGATCGTGGGCGTCACGATCGTTTTGGTGCTCGCGGGTTCGTATGCGCTCTACCACGCGCTCGGTTCCGAGTTTCTGCCGGAGTTCGACGAGAGCGCTTTCATACTCGACTACATCGCGCCATCGGGTTCTTCGCTCGCCGAAACCGATCGCCTGCTTCAACACGTCGAAGAGATACTGATGAAGACGCCGGAAGTCGAAAGCTATTCACGTCGGACTGGTCTGGAAATGGGTCTCTTCGTCACCGAGCCGAACACCGGCGACATCGCTGTCAAACTGAAGCCCGATCACAAACGTAGCACGGAGGACGTGATCTCGGACCTGCGGGAGCAGATCGCAGAATCAGAACCGGCGCTGGAAGTCGAATTTGTCGGCATCGTGCCGGACGTGATCGGAGATTTGCAAGGCAATCCCGAGCCGATCGAAGTGAAGCTCTTCAGTGAAGACGCGGCCGCGTTGCAAACGGCGGCGGATCAGGTCGAGGACGCGATCAAGAAGGTTCCGGGCGTGGTCGATACGCTGAACGGAGTCGTGATCAGTGGACCAGCAGTGACTTTCCGGATCGATCCGCTGCGCGCGTCGCAATTCGGCGTCACGGCAAACGACGTCGCGTCGACGATCACGACTGCGATGTCAGGCGATGCGAGTTCTTCGATCCTGCAACAGGACCGCTTGATCAAAGTGCGCGTGATCTTTCCCGCCAACGTGCGCACGTCGCTCGACAACGTGAAA
This sequence comes from Pyrinomonadaceae bacterium, assembly GCA_035279345.1. Taxonomy (GTDB): domain Bacteria; phylum Acidobacteriota; class Blastocatellia; order Pyrinomonadales; family Pyrinomonadaceae; genus PSRF01. The sequence continues at coordinate 6,550 of DATEHX010000376.1, forward strand.
GCACTGCAAGTGCGCTCGTCTTCAGGCCAACTCTTCCGGCTCGATCAGGTGGCAGACATCGATATTGATAAAGGACAAGCAGAAGTCGACCGCGAGAATCTGCGGCAGATGATCGCGGTGACCGGACGGCTTGAAGGCAGCAATCTCGGCACGGCGATCGGTCAAATCCGCGAGCAACTGGCGAAAGACGTGAAGTTGCCGCCGGGAATGACCGTGGAGTTTGGCGGACTCTACGAGGAACAACAATCCAGTTTTCGTGAACTGATGACGGCGCTGGTGCTCGCGGTTATGCTCGTGTTCATCACTTTGCTGATCGAGTTTCGTTCGTTTGCGCATCCGATCGCGATCGTGACCGGCGCGGTGTTGGCGTTGAGTGGTGTGCTGTTGGCGCTTTTCATTACGGGTTCGACGCTCAACGTGGTCTCGTTGATGGGCATGATCATGATCGTCGGCATCGTCGCCAAGAACGGCATCCTGATGCTGGACGCTGTTGAGGAACACATCGCTGCCGGCGACACGTTGAGAGAAGCGCTGCTTCGATCGGGACGGCGGCGATTCAGACCAGTGCTCATGACCTCACTCGCCGCGATGCTCGGCATGTTGCCGTTAGCACTCGCGCTTGGCGCCGGTTCTGAGTTGCTACAACCACTCGCAATTGCCGTGATTGGCGGATTGACAGTGGCGTTAGCATTGTCACTAATCGTCACACCCACCGTTTACGCGATGTTTGCCCGGGAGAAAGGAACGAACAATGGGTAGGATTACGTGTTTGCCGATCTTTGTTTCACTCGTGCTCGCAACAGCACTTTCGGGTCACGCGCAAACACCGCCAAAGCCGAAACCAACTCCGCCGCGTTCACTCGAACGCGACTTCTTCAAAAACATTCTGCGCGACCAAAAAGCGATCTGGACTGCTCCGCTTCACGTCGAACGCAGCGATGCGAAGTGGATGATTCCGTCGGGTATCGGTTTGATGGCGTTGATTGCCACCGACCGGACCACGGGCGACGAAATGTTCGAAAGCCGCGGTCAGATCGGCGCTAGTCGAGGCATAAGTTACGCAGGTTCGGTTTATGGTCTCGGAGCTGTTGCCGGCGGCTTCTATCTTTTTGGCCGCAAGAAAAACGATTACCGGGCGCGCGAGACTGGGCTACTGTCGGCCGAGGCACTGATCGACAGTGTAATCGTCGGCAGTGCATTGAAGGGGATCACGCAGCGGGGACGGCCCTTGACCGGCCATGAACGAAGCGAGTTTTTTGAAGGTGGTAACTCGTTCCCTTCCGGTCACAGCACGCAAGCGTGGGCGGTCGCGACCGTCATCGCGAGGGAGTATAAACACCGGCGTGCGGTGCAAGTGGCCGCGTATGGAGTGGCCACTGCGGTGAGCGTCGCTCGCTTCACGGGACAAAAGCATTATCTTTCCGACGTGGTCGCCGGCAGTGCGTTGGGATTTGCGATTGGCCGATATGTTTACAGCGCGCATCATCGAGACGAGCTTGATCCCGCGATCAGCAAATCCGTGTGGCCACAAATCACACCTGAATTTAATCGCGCGGCTCGCCGGTATGGTTTCGCGCTGACGTGGAACTTCTGACTCGTCAAGCGGTACGATGAAGTATGTTTGACTCGGTTCGCATACGACTGACGCTCTGGTATGCGGGCGTACTCGCGCTCTCGCTCATCGCGTTTGCGATTGTGATTTACTACGCCGCCAGCAACATCTTTCATAAGCGTCAGGATGAATCGCTGCGCTCCACCGCGCACACCGTGGTCAGTGCGTACCGCGAAGAACTCGCCGAGGTCCACTCGCAAGCTACAGCGAGCCAGGTCGTCCTCGCGGAAATAACCTTTCCCAATCGCTACGTGCTGCTCACCGACAACACCGGCAAACCGCTCGCTTCGTCCGCAATCACCTTCGCGATTCCCTCTTCTGTGCTGGCAGATGCGCGTGCGCGAGGTTTTAGTCACGCGACAGTCAGCAATTTGCGAGTCGCCGTCGTTTCGTTGTCGTCAGACCAAACTCTCGGCTTTGCGGCCGTCGCGGAACCGTTGAGCGTTGTCGAAGACGGCCTCAGCGAACTGCGTCGTGATCTGTTCGCGGGCGTACTTCTGGTTTTGCTTCTGGCTTCAGGCGGCGGATACTTTTTGGCGCGCAAGAGTCTCGCGCCGATCGCGTCGATGAACGGTCAAACGCAGCGCATCTCCGCGGAAAACCTGTCTGCGCGACTCGACGTTACAAATTCCCGCGACGAGCTCGGTCAACTCGCCATCACCATCAACGATCTGCTCGCGCGACTGCAAAACTCATTCAACGAGCAGCAACGATTCATCGCCGATGCTTCTCACGAGTTGCGTACGCCGCTCGCCGTCTTGCGTGGTGAAACAGAAGTGGCGCTTGGCAAGACACGCACCGTCGACGAGTATCAAGAGTCGTTGTGGTTGATTCAGGACGAAGCCGAGCGGCTCTCGCGCATCGTCGAAGATTTGTTCATACTCGCGCGCCAGCCGATTAACACGCGTGCGGCTTTCAACCACGAGCGGCTCTCGCTGAACGATGCGGTCAGAGACTGTGCGCGCGCCGCGCAAGTGCTCGCGGTTCGCAAAGGCGTGCGGCTGAACGTGGGAACCGACTTTCCGTCCATCGCGCTGAACGGTGATGAAGAACTGATCAAACGGATGCTTTTGAATCTACTCGACAACGCAGTGAAATACACTCCTCAAGGTGGTGAGATATCGCTCGCGCTGGCGCGGCAGAATGGAAACGCAGAGATCGTCGTGCGCGACACGGGCATCGGCATTCCAGCAACCGATCAGGCGCGTGTCTTCGACCGGTTTTTTCGCGTGGACAAAGCACGCGCACGCGCTCTCGGAGGCGCCGGCCTCGGCCTCTCCATTGTCCAATGGATCGTCGAGGTTCACGGTGGCGCGATCAGCGTCGCGAGCGCACCCGGTGAAGGCAGCACGTTCACGGTTCTGTTACCGCTGGCTTCGCCTCACGAGTCTCATTCACACCGGCCTTCAGCCCGCTGACAGAATTAAAGGCGAAAACAGAAAACGTTTCAACGAGGATAATATAGTTGTCTGCCACGGACAGCGGGCGTAATCTACCCTCCTCAACAACTCAAAAGGGGGAAATCGCGACAATGGCACAAGTAAACGTTGAGCGATACCAGTTAGCATGGAGACCGCAGACCAACAAAGGCAAAGTCAAATTAATCCTAGACAATGGCAATACAAAAGATATTGATGTTGATTCCGCGGCAGAGCTGACTGCTATTGCAGCCATCCTAACAAGATCAACGGTGGGTTTCGACCCGAACGATGACACTTTATGGAGCGAAGAACAGCCTGTAGGAAATTGATCGATCGAGGGGGCGACAACTTCTGTGGGCCATGCCGCCCTCTACTGTCTCCGTGGACGATGCCGCACTGGAGTCCGATACTTGAGCAAGTCTTTATGTCTTGTGTTCAGCATGTAGTTCAAGGCTGGATATGAGATTCCAAGATTGCGAGCCGCTATAGTCACGCTACCGTTTGCTTGTTCCAGCGCGAGCTTTATCAAATCATGCTCCGTTGAGGGTGCTTACATCGTGGGCGAGACGGCAGAAGTGTGTCTATCGCGTGAAAGGTTCTTTCATTAGATCGTGGAAATCCGATCTGCGTTGAAGTGTTGTCATGCGCTTTGCCTAAATCTTTGACAGGATTTGCAGAATGGACAAGATGGGCTTATTGCTGAGGCAATCTTGTTGATTCTGTGAATCCTGTCTAATGCTTCCAAACGGCCACGCCAACTTTTGTGAATTAATTGGTCGCCGGGGACCAGGGAGCCTTGAGCGTGCGTGCTTCTTTGCCGGTTTGGAGATCGTAGATCTTGATGGTCTGGTCGACGCTGCCGGCGAGGAGGTAACGATTGTCGGGCGTGAAGACCAGTCCACCCACATCAAACTTCTGTCCTTCCAAGGTGAAGAGCTTGTCTCCGGTCTCGACGTTGTAAACGTAAGTCCTCACGTAAGCATACCCCGACTGCTGATCTTTAAACGCCGCAACGCTGGTTGCGACCAGCTTTTGATTCGGACTAAAGGCGACTACGTGCGAGTTCTCAGTTAGACCATCGGTCTTTTTCTCGGCGAACGAGTTTAGCTCCTGCTTCGTCGCCACATCCCACAACTTCATCGTTGCTTCAGAGTTGCCAGTAGACAGCAGCAGACGATAATCAGGACTGAAGGCCAGGGCCATCACCGCATCGCTATGTGCTTTCCAGACGTCTGTCTCTTCGCCCGAGCTTGCGTCCCACTCGCTGATGGTTCCGTCGCCATTACCCGCGTAGATCTTTTTTCCGTTCTTGCTAAACACGACTGAGTAGGTCCCGGTGTCTCCCTCGGATGATTCGGAATGGACCAGCGACTTCAATTCCCTTCCCGTCTTCACGTCCCATAACTTCAGCATCCCATCATTGCCG
>DATEHX010000377.1:0-15637 GCA_035279345.1 Pyrinomonadaceae bacterium
GCCGGTGCGAGTGGATGAAAGTCAGAGTCGGCGATCGTGACGCCGCCCGCGATCATCACGCGCGAGCCGATCTGGATGCGCTCCGAGCAAACAAGAGAAGCGTTGGCGATGTAACAGTAATCGCCGATCTCGATGACGGCATCGTCGTCAGCCGCTAGCGACGCGCGCCAGATCGTCGTGCCACGCCCGACACGCAAGCCCACGTCCTGCTTCGAGTAGAAGTGTTTGAAGCAGAACGACGAATCGATAACCGTTTCCTCACCCGCGAGGACATTGATCGGAATTCTCCCCGCGAACCAATCGCCCGGAAGTTGCGCACCCGGCTCAAGCTTGTAGAAGAGTCGCATCTCAGTCGTCATAACGTCTCACCCCCCGGCATCTTCACGCTACGGCTCGATCCGCACGCTGCGGCTCGATCTGCACGCTGCGGCTCAATTTTCACGCTGCAGCTCGAGCTTCACATCTGCTTGATTATGAACGTCACGGCTCCACCTTCACGCTGCAGCTCGACCTTCACGCTGCAGCTCGACCTTCACGCTGCGGTTCGACCTGCACGATGCGGCTCGATCTGCACGCTGCAGCTCGACCTTCACGCTGCGGTTCGACCTGCACGCTGCAGCTCGACCTTCACGCTGCGGCTCGATCTGCACGCTGCGGCTTCGCCGCCGGATGTGAGGCAAGGCTCTGCCTTGCCGTCCGTCTCTAAGATTCTCAATGGGCTATGCCCCTGGTTCGGGCTTAGCCCGACTGGTTAGGCCAAAGGCCGTACCAGGGGCATAGCCCAACTCCTTAGCTCAACTCCTACGGCGGGGCTGAGCCCCGCCTCACATCCGGCGGCTGAGCCGCAGTGAGCCCTGCCTCACATCCGGCGGCTGAGCCGCAGTGAGCCTTGCCTCACATCCGGCGGCTGAGCCGCAGCGAAACTACCGAAACATCACCCGGTCCAACGGCGCAACACGATCACGGCGTTGAGCCCACCGAAGGCGAACGAGTTGGACATTGCGTATTCGACTTCAGCCGCGCGCGCCACGTTTGGAACGTAGTCGAGATCACAGTCCGGATCGGGCTCGGTGAAATTCGCGGTCGGCGGCAGAAACTTTTCATGCAACGCGAGCACAGTCGCCACCGCCTCCACTGCTCCAGCCGCGCCGAGCGAGTGCCCGTGCATTGACTTCGTCGAGCTGACGGCAAGTCGTAAAGCGTGTTCGCGGAAGACGAGCCGCAGCGCTTCGGTCTCAACGGGATCGTTGACTGTCGTTCCCGTGCCATGAGCATTGACATAGCCCACCTGTTCGGGACTGATCCCGGCGTCGCGAAGGGCCGCGGTCATCGCACGCGCGGCGCCTGCGGCTGAAGGCTGCGTGACGTGATGCGCGTCCGCCGACATACCGAACCCAACCACTTCGGCGTAGACACGCGCGCCGCGAGCGAGCGCCGCAGCGAGCGGCTCCAACACAAGCATCGCGGCACCTTCGCCGAGTATCATTCCGCGCCTGTTCTTCGAGAACGGCCGGCACGTATCAGGCGAAACGACACGCAGCGCCTCCCACTTCTTCAAGTGACCGAGCGTGAAGGGCGCTTCACTTCCACCGGTGATGGCCGCATCCGCAACGCCCGAGCGAATCAGTGCAAACGCCTGACCGATGGCGTGCGTCGCTGAAGCGCACGCGCTCGAGACGTTGTACGTTGGCCCCATGACGCCAAACTCCAACGAGATCTGACTCGCCGCCGCGTTCGACATCGCTCGCGGAATTGCCAATGGATGTGCGCGCCGTCCTTCGCCTCCGTAGACCGCCGCGAAAGTTTGATCTTCCGAGATTTTGCCGCCAAGACACGAGCCGGTGACAACAGCAGTTCGCTCACGTAGCTCGGTCGTCCACTCAACTCCTGCATTGCGCACGGCTTCACGCGCGGCAACGAGGCCGAATTGCGCAAAGCGATCGAGCACGTCCAACCGCTTTTCAGTGAAATGATCGCCGGGCGTGAAGCCAACTACTTCCGCGCCGTTGTTGAAACGCAATCGTGTGGTGTCAACAGTTTCAAGCGGACGAATGCCGCACCGCCCTGCGCGAAGCGATTCGCAGAACTGCGGTACATCGAGCCCGAGCGGTGTCACCGCTCCGAGTCCGGTAATGACGACGCGGCGCGTGCTCATGATTGCCCTGCCCCTGAAGTAGTTAGGGCGCGAACGCACTCGACAGCCTGATGCACGTCGCGCAACGCCAGCGCATCCTCGTTTGGAATTTCTATGTTGAACTCCTCTTCAAGTTCGGCGACGATCGCGAGCGCGTCCAGCGAAGTCAGGCCGAGTTCTTCGAAGGTCGCGTCGGGCGTGAGTTGCTCGATGGGCGTATGCGTCACCTCCGCGATCGCGCGCATCACCTGCTCTTCAATTGCTTCCTGCACTACACAACTCCTTGTAGACACGATTCACAGAACTGACAAGATTTCCTCCAGCACACGCGCCGAATCGAAATGCTCTTCGGCGATCTCGCGTGCGGCGCGTGAATGGCGTACGGGATCAGTCTCCACACGCTTGAGTGCGTCACTAGCGCCCTCGATATCGTCAAAGGCCAGCAGACCTTCGCCGGACGGCAGGTACCTGGACCAGCCGGTGTCCTGCGTGACGACGGCTCGGCCCGCCGCCAGGTAGCAAGCAGAGCGGCACGAGAACCAACCCGTGCGTGCTTTCACGTAAGTCTGCTTCGCAACCGAGAACTCACCGCGCGAACTCTCGATAAACGATCGATAGGCGCGCCAGTCGGGCGCACAAGTTTCCGGATCGAGCACGCACCAGCCGGCGGCGCGCGCTTCTTCAGACGGGAACGGCTGCCCTGCACCGCCAGTCTGTCCGACGGCGACCGCGAGTGAAATATCCGGCACGTGTTCAGGTAACGTAACGAAGCGGCGAAACTCGAGATCCTTCTGGCCCCACGTCTCGCCGCCGTACTGAAGCGCTTTAGCTGCAGTCCAGTTCATCAACGTCGTGTATGCACCAACTGCCGGCGGCATGCTCGCGCGCCAGTGCGCGAGGCAAACAGGTTGTCGCGTGGGCCGCCAGTTGATACCGCAGTCCGGCATGCGGCAATCGTCGCCGCGAACATTCTCGCCGAACGTGAAGTGAAAATTGTGCGCGTCCACGAGTTCACGCAGCGCGGGCTCACCCGGCGTGAACATCTGTTGCGACAGGTACTGAATCTGCGTGAACATCGGATCAGTGTCGATCAACGCGCGCGCCGGTATCGCACGGTACTCGTCGCGCATGTACGTCGAACAGGAGATGTTGATGAAAACGTCTGCTGTGCGACAGATCTCGTTCAATCGTTCCAGACTAAGACCAAATGTTTGCCCCGAAGCCTCATCGCGATAGGCCCAGCGCGAAGAAAGATCGAAAGCATCCATCACGCTTTTCAAGTGCGCGACCGACGGCGCCGCGTCGTCCCAATCGCTTCCTTCCGCCTGGTAAATGGGCCACAGCCGTGTGTCCTCGACGTAGTAAACATCATGGCCCAACGCCGCCAAGCCGGCCGGATATTGAACGTAGTCCCACGTAACACCTCCCGCCGGGAGCAAGCCGATGTAACCACCAACCACGATGCGCAACTTCTTCATGCTTGATGCCCATCCAACAACTCCGACGCATAGCACCACAATTCATAGTCGAGCTCATTGCGTGCGCGCACGGCTTCCACTGCCTCGCGCGTTAACACTGACGACGACGGGCGTGCGGCGTTCACATTGCGCGGGAAAGCGACGACCTCGCGGTTCCACCCGAGTTTCACGTTGAGTTGGGCCAGCGTTTCATCCATCCGCTCCGTCGTACCGGCGACGTCGAAGTGACGCCGCAGATTTTCCCGGGCGAGTTCGAGCATCTCACGCGTGCATTCACCAACAGGAGGATTCACTCCTGCAATCCGCCGCACCTGATCGTTGTCAACTTCTCTAAACGGCGGCTTACGCGCGAATTCCTCAAGACTAATCGTCTCTTCAAGCTTCGCGTAGTAGTAAAGCGAAACCACGCGCTCCACCGGATCGCGCAGGAGCGTGACGTAACGGCTCGGCCGCGCAACGTGTTCGTGTAAACCGAACCAGAAGTGACCAATGACTGCGCGCAGATCGCGGCGGCTGAGAAGATTGACAACGTGTTCGGGAACAACCAGTTCGGGAGGTTTGATGAATCCGTACTCGAGGTAAGCAACGCCCGCGCTGAGTGGATCGTCCCCGCTTGAATCCGGTGCGCAACACTGGTTGTAAACGTACTCACCGAGCGTGCTGCCGCCGGCCTTGGGGATGTGCAGGAAGAGAACGACCGGCGCGTCCGGCTCGGGCGCCGAGTCGACGCTGACCGCAGCGGCGCTCATTGGACCACCTGGCCCAGCCTGCTGCAGACCCTTTTTCAAAGCCCGATTGATCCAACTCTTGAAAGGCATGGCGACGATTGGCAGGCGGCCATCAAACTTCAGCACGTCCGGCTCGACGCTGATCGTGCCGGTCAAGCTCACACCCTGAACTGTCAGCGAAAACTCTAACGTGTTATCGCTCCACTCGCCCTTGAGACCCGAAGTGCGGCGTCCATACTCAGCCAACGCCCTCATGCGCGCGAGCGCTTCGGGCTGGCCGAGTGAATGTGTGACTTCGGTTCTGTAGCGTGGCATCTGCTCTTAGTCGTTCGCGCTCACATACCAGCGCTCAGGTTTTACGTCATCGGCGTGCAGCGTCTTGTCGAGGACCTGTACGACAAGCGGAAAGTCGTACTCGTCGCGCACGAAACCTAGCGAGCCTATGACTGGTTCCATGACAGACGTCGCCAGTACGCCAACCTTGCGCAACTCGTTTGCCGCGGCACGCGCGACCGCCTCTTCGTGTCCGGCGTTAACTGCGGCAGCGAGCGTCGCACGCAATGCCGGTCCGTCATCAATCGCGAGCAGATCGCAGATGAGCCACTGCCGGTCACCCTTTTCGCGTGACGCAACCAGCCCGGCAAGTTTTCCCTCGCGTTCGACTGTCGTGACTGTGAATGCCGCCTGCGTCAACTTCCAGCGCAGCACGCTTGCCTCACGCACCACCATGCAGCCGTGCAGTTTTCGCGAAGCTTCCCAAAGCTGGTCGACCTCATCCCAATTTACGTTTGACGACGCTGTGAAACCTTCGCCCAGTGACAACGGCCCATCAGTGAGGGGCAACGGGATACTCCATAAAGGAAATGAACCGTACTTCATGCCAGCCATCGCGAGTATTACAGAGCCGCGTTTGAGAAAACCGACCCAGCGCTCATCAGGAACGATATAGATTAAACCAGTGCCGCGCGCTCGAAACTCATCGGCGCCTCGAAAGTACATCGCCCAAATGGGGTTCTCCAATGGGCCTCGCGCAGCGGCTGCCTCATGTGCCTCTTTCGTAACGATCGTGCCAAACGGACGGACGGCGTTCACGTCGCGCCCGTTCACCGACACGCGCACAGGCATGAAACGGAATTGTCCCACGGCTTTTCCCGTCTCGCCGTCAGTGGCGATTACAACGGAAGGCTTCCCAAACGGCGCCTCCATGAACCAGCGACGCAATTCCGACGACTGCTCTCCCCAGTCCGTCTCTTCCGCCCAGAGTCGATCGAGACTAGGTAAATCCGCTACTTCATGAAATTCGAGCGTTAGACCCATGTTTATCCTTTGCCACAAAGAGGCACAAAAAATGTGTTAGTCATTTGCGGTCACATACCAGCGTGACGGGTTCACATCCTCTGCACGCAACTTCTCGTCGAGTACGTGGACCACGAGCGGAAAGTCGTATTGATCGCGCACAAAGCCGAGCGAGCGAACGACGGGTTCCATCACGGGTGTCACGAGTAGCGTCACCTTGCGAATCGGCTTCGACGACGAGACTGATTCGAGCGCTTTCGTGTGCGCAACGTTGACGACTGAGGCGATAGTCGCACGCAACGCGTCGCCGTCATCGGCCGCGAGCAGTTCGCAAACGAGCCACTGCTCCTCGTTCTTTCGTTGACGTGACGCTGAGAGTCCGACGAGTTCTCCGTTACGCTCCACGGCGATCACTTCGTGCTGGGCCTCACCGAGTTTCCATGGCAGCGTGCGCGAATCGCGCACGACCATGCAGCCGTGAAGTTTGCGCGCCGTTTCCCACAAATGATCCACACGTTCGTCCCACGCCGCGAGCGGTGCTGCAGTGAAGCCCTCTGGTAACGGTATCGGTCCAGCGAGCGGCAACGGCATACGCCACAGCGGAAACGAACCCGTTTGCAAAAATGGAAACATCTTAAAGAGCCGCATCCAGCGCGGATCCGGAACCATGTAAATCAGGCCATCGCCGCGCGCGCGCAGTGCCTTGACTGCATACCGGTACATCGCCACGATCGGATGACTCAACGGATTCGGACTGCGAAAACGAAACGACTTCGCGAGGATCGGTGCTCCCGGACGAAACGCGCGCAACTCGCGCCCATCAACAGAGATGAGCGAAGGAAAGAAGCTGAATTGTCCGATGATACTGCCCGCTTCGTCGGTCGCAACTGTTCCGGAAACGCCACCCATCGGCGCGTCAACAACGTAGCGGCGCCACATCTCGTCGGCGAGCGTGCCCCAGCCAGCCTCCTCTTTCCAGAGCCGCTGAACTCCCGGGAGATCTTCTTCCTGTACGAGTCTGTACGCTAGTTTCAACGCTTCGAAATCCTTCCTCAGTCGCCCGGCAAGATGTACCAACGTTCAGGCGCGACGTCTTCGAGAGTGAATGCTCCCGCGAACGCCTTGCACGTAAAACCAAACCGGTAATCGATTGGCGTAAAGCCAAGCGCGTCGATCACGGGAGCGAGTGTTGGCGTGCGCATGACTTTTAAGTGAGTCAACGCCGATTGCTCGTCATGAAGCCAGCGAAGGGTGGCGGCGATAACGTTCTTCAATTCGCCGGGGTCACGCGCCAACAGATCCGCCACTAGTCCCGTCTGTTTTTTCGTCGCCGAATAGCCAACGAGTCTCTCGGTCGAGCTCTCGCGCACTTCCACCGCGATGCGACCCGAATTGCGGAAGCTGAGCCATGACGTATCGCGTACGACGCCGCAGTCAATCGGGAAACTGTCTTTCGCCTGCTGCCAGAGATGTTCGTACTCTTCGCCGAACTCGGTTACAGCGCGCGCGACAAACCCGCGCGTTGCAGTTTCGATTTCTCGTGTCTGCGCTGCTGCAACCGGTAGGGCCGCACACGAGTATGCGGCTTCAACGAAAGGGGGTATGCCGTAACGCGGCGCGATGCGAAAAATGGGAAGCCATGCGTGCTCCGGTAACGAGTAGACCACCGAGAAGCCGCGTTCCGCCGCCGCGGTTTCCGCCGCTTTGAAGAGACCGAACACCGGGTGTGCGCCGTCCCTTAACGAACTGCCGCGCAATCCCTCACGCACTATGGGCGCCGAGAACCTGAGCGCACGTACTTCGCGTCCGCCAACAACCGCGCGCGAAGGCGCGAACACTTCCTGCGCAGCCACTTTCCCTTCTTCGTCAATGCCAACGGTCACGAGGCTTGGACCTTGTGGTCCATCCATGAACCACTCGCGCCACTGCTCCGGCGTAAGCGTTCCCCACCCGGCTTCTTCCCACAAACGCAGGAGCCCGGGTAGGTCGTCATCCTCGAAAAGCCTGTACGTCAGTTGCTCTTGCATTAGCTTTGTCAGAAAACAACCACAGAGACACAGAGAGAACTATGTACTTCACAACGCGGCGATGTGTTGCCGCTCGTAGAGGTGCGCGTAAGTACGGCCTGCGGCCAGCAAACTCTCGTGCGTACCGCGCTCGACGACGCGGCCATTTTCGAGCGCGAGAATCTGATCGGCGCGGCGGATGGTTGAAAGACGATGCGAGATGATGAACGTCGTGCGATCTTTCATCAGCCGCGAAAGCGCTTCGAAGATTTTCCCTTCGGTGTGCGCGTCGAGCGCCGACGTTGGCTCGTCGAGAATAAGCACCGGCGCGTCCTTGAGCACCGCCCGGGCGATCGCGATCCGCTGCCGCTCGCCGCCCGACAACTGTCCACCACGCTCGTTGAGCACAGTGTCATAACTTTCAGGTAACTGCTCGATGAAATCATGCGCGTGTGCCGCGCGCGCCGCCGCGACGATCTCCTGGCGCGTCGCACCGGGCCGTCCGAAAGCGATGTTGTCAGCCACACTCAACGGAAACAAAAACGGCTCTTGCAGCACCAGCGAAACGCTCTCGCGCAAACTCTTGAGCGAGAGATCTCGCAGGTCATGACCGTCGAGCAAAATGCGTCCGCCTTGAGGATCGTAAAAGCGTGAAAGTAACGATACGAGCGAGGTCTTACCGGCTCCAGTCGCTCCGACGATCGCAGTGATTTGTCCCGGAGATGCTGCAAACGAGACGCTCCGTAGAATTGCCGCATCGTCGTCGTAACCAAAACTCACGTCCTCGAACGTCACCTCGCCGTGCGCGCGTTTGATCACGATCGCATCTGTCCGCTCCGACACTTCCTCGTCGCTGTCGAGAATTTGAAAAACGCGGCGGCTGCGCGTTACCACTGCGATGCCGTAGCCGGCGGCGGTGCCGAGTGCACTCACTGGTCCATAGAGCGCCGTCAGATACCCGAGAAAGATCAACAAGTCGCCAAGCGACAAGCGTCCATCCATCACACGCGACGCGCCGAGGTACAGCATAAGCGCGGCGGCCGCACCGGTAATCACAGTTGCAGCCTGGTTGTTGCTCGCCGTGACGAGTGCGGCGCGGCGGCCAGCTTCAACCAGCTTGACGCCCTCAACCTCAACCTTGCGCAACATGTAACTCTCACGCGCGAACCCCTGAATCACCTTGATCCCGGACAGGCTCTGCTCGACCAGCGCCATCAACGCGCCCTGCGACTTCCAGTTGCCACGTGACGAAGCTCGCAGCGGCCGCGCGAAGAGAAGCAGCGACGCAACGAGTAGCGGAATCACACCCAGCGCGACGAACGAAAGTCCGGCGTCGAGCCGTAGCATGATGATGAACATCCCGATCAGTGTCAGAGTCGCGACGACGATCGGCAGCGCTACTTGCGTGACGGCGAAAAAAACCACGAGCACGTCGCCACTCACGCGTTGCAGCAGATCGCCGATCTTGTGGCGGCTATGGAACGTGAGTGAAAGCTTTTGGAGCTTGACGAAGAGATCGAGCAGCAGGTCAAGAACCAGGCGCTGGCAAACGCGCAGTCCGATGCTCAACGAGAGCAACGACAGTGCTCCACCGCCTACGGCAACAGCAAGCGAAACGCCGACGCTCCAAACCAGAAGCCCTCGCGGTGTGGCGGCGCCCGGAAGCTGTGCGATCAGAACCGCCAGCCACGGCGGCATTGGCCGGCCAGTCAATACGTGATCGACAACGATCTTGACCGGCCATGGACGCGCGAGCTCGACTACGACACCCAACAGCGCGAATAATCCCGCGAGACAGAGTGACGCCTTGTGACGAGTCGTGTAAGCCAGAAGTCGAAGGAAGATTCGCAAACCTGTCTGAAACTCCTTACCCTTCGGCCTCGATCTGCGCTACTACGACCGGCGCAGGCGACGACCCCGGCCGCGCGACCACCGGTGACGTTCGCGACGGCGCCGGTTCGTCTTCTATTTCTTTTACTTCCGGCACGCGAACGACCGCTGCATTGAGCGCGCTCAACATCGACGACATCGCCGCTCCGCATTCGAACAAAGTGCGAATCACAACCAGGCATGCTCCGGCGCCGATCAAAAGCGCGGGCAACCACGCGCCGCTCCACAAAGCCAGCCCCGCAATCACCGCGCTGAAAAGTGTGATGGTTAATCCGTGAGAAGAGACGCGCGGCCGCGAACGCGCGCGCAAAAGCTGACGTCCCGCACCGTGCTCTTCAACAGTAGTCAGCACCCGCACCGCGCCGAGCATTCCACCGCGCACTTCCAGGTCCCATCGATCGAAGTCTCCGCCACGCAACACCACTGCATGCGACTCGCGTAGCCGGGTCTCAAACTCAGCCAAACGTTCTTCGCGCGAACGCCACGTCTCGCTCCACAGTATCGTCAACCGCGAACGCGGTACGATCCAGCCGCGCGCGCGCCGTCGCCACGGAGTCAGTCCCCACCGCAAACGTCCCTTGAGACGTGCAACCGGCTGCATCAAGTGCATGAACGCAGTTAACGTCTGAAGTTTTAGCAATGCGAAACGAGTCGCGGGTTTGCTCGTGAACTGCGCACAACGCGCTGACCTCACCGCCTGCGCGATCGGTGCCGCAAGCGCCAACACGAAGAGTGGTGCAGTAATAAGGAGCGGCCACCACACCAAACCGAACATCGTCAGTGCACCAAGCAGTAAGACGACGAAGGACCACTCCGGCATCAGCGGCAGCGACATCAACGTACCGTCTGCCGGTTCGTAAATCGATTGAAAGAGACCCGCTCCCCACATGCCGTGGTGAATGCGTTCGCGTCCTAATCGAAGCGCCCGCGTGATGCCGTTACTGTAGAGCCTGCCGCTCCAGGTCAGATGTCCGGCCGAGTTGTACTTCTCGGGCCACTTCGCTTCGAGCAATGCCTCGGCCTTGCCGTAGCCTTGCTGTTGCTTCCAATAAGTCTTCACGAAGTTGCGCCGGTGGTGCCAAACAAGAGCCGACGGGTGAAAGCCAATCGTGCCGCCCGCGTGTTGCACGCGCCAGCACAGATCGACGTCGTCGCCGGCAACACGGTAAATCGGATCGCAGCCGCCGACTTCCTGCAGGACGTCGTGCCGGAACGCCATGTTGCAGCCCGGAATGTGTTCGGCGACGCGGTCGGAAAGAAGAACATGGACTGGACCACCAGGTGCGTTAGCAACGCAGTCAGCAATCAGCCCGTCCCCGGCGGGAGCGATGTTTGGACCGCCGACGCCCGCGAAACCATACTTCTTAAACGAGTGCGCGAGGTACTGAAGCCAGTGTGGATCCGGCCGCGCATCGTCGTCCGTGTAGGCCACGATCTCGCCGGTCGCCGCCAGCATCCCCGTATTGCGCGCCGCGCTCAGGCCACGGTTCTCCGTGCTGATCAGGCGGAAAGGATATTCGCTTACGATCTGAGCAGTTTGATCGGTCGAGCCATCGCTGACGACGATGACTTCGAAATCTGGATACTCCAACCGCATCAGACCTTCCATGCAGTCGCGTATCAAGTGCGCTCCGTTGTAGGTGCAAACGACAACCGAGACGCGCGGCCATTCAACGTCCAGCGGAAAAGGCACTTCCGAGAATGCACGACTGACAGCCGCCAGCGCCGGCTTCGGCACACGATCTCTGGTAACGAGACCGAAGTCCCAGTCGTCAATGTCGTAGCCACCGCGCCACCACTGGTCAGTCCACGCGAAGACGAAGGCTCCGGCACAACCTGCCGCGAAACATGTGCGCACTTGCCACGAGAGCGTCTCGGCTTGCGTCGCCTCACCATTGCGCCGGCTGTCCAAACCGATTTCAGCCATCACGAGTGGACGATCGCCCGCGATGTTTTGCAGGCGCGCAAGGTAATCGTCTAACGCTGGTTCAGTTTCGAGGTAGACGTTGAAACACAGGAAGTCGAGAAAGGGCAGTTGCAGGTATTCGGTCGAGGGATAGTTGACGTAAGTCACCAGCGCTGCCGGGTCTTCCTGCTTGACGACGTCGTAAAGGCGGCGCAAATAGCGTTCGACCTTTTTCGCACCATGCCAGCGCACGATGGGCGCCGGAATTTCGTTGCCGATGGTGTAGCAGAAAATCGCCGGGTGATCCGCGCACTCGCGCACGAAGGTGCGCACGCGGCTGATGATGTCCTTCTGTTTTTCAGCGTTGTCGAGGAAGGTGACGTGCTGCTCCCAAGGTAGTCCGACCATCACGTAGAGCCCGTGCTCATAAGCCAGATCGAGGAACCAGCGCGGCGGAACCGTGTAAGTGCGAACGGTGTTGATGCCCGCTTCGCGCATCTGCGCGAAGTCGCGTGCGACTTGCAGGGGATCGTGCTGTTCGCGCCCGTCGGAGCCGGGACGGAAAGTCCCGTAGGTTACACCACGAATGTAGAGTTTTTCGTCGCCCTTATAAATAAACTTTCCAGCAACATGGGGTCTGAGGTGCCCGGCATGTGGCTGCGCCGTGAGAGAGTCGGGGATAATCATATTGTTGCTATTAGTTCAGGTTTTCGATGAAGAACCTTTAGGGCTTTCCAGGATAACCGGAGCAAATTCAGGGGTACTTTGTTCGGAGTTGGCCGTTTGGCGAACTTCCGGTAAACCTCCAAACGAACAAGTTGAACGGGCGGACTATGTCCAGGCCTGTTTACCGGGGCGGCGGTAAATGATCCGCACAGGCCGCCCAACACTGTCTGAGAAGGACGCGGAGAGTAACGCTAACTCTTGAAAAAGTCAACGTTTTTGAAGGTTTTTGTCTTTATTTGAATCTTATTTGCGCACTGTTAAATATCGCCGGCGACGAGCTTCCACGGAGAGAAAAGATGCGCGTTGAATTGGCCCAACACAAACAACGAGTCGAGTATCGACAAGCCTAAAATCCTTATTTCCTTAGCTCCTCAGGTACGGCAGTCTCCGAAGTCGGTCGTTTCAACGTAGCATGATCAAATTCTTTGCCCAGCCGTTTGCGAAAGTCGTCCAGGGTGACTTCATCGTCTACGAGGGATCCCATGTGTACATGGCCTAAATGGATATAGGCAATCAATACAAATAGGCTTGGTTCACGGTTTCCTTTTTCGAAGTGGCAAATTTGACCTCGCTGGATTTGCTGCTGTTTACCAGAATGGGCAAGGATCTCGGCTCGAATCCTGTCTGCCATGTGACTTTGTCTGATGCTTAAGAACTCTCTGATCGCGAGAAGTTTTTCGTGCAGAAGTTTTGGTCGAGGACGGCCCATTTAAGTTCCTCCCAACGGGTCGAGGCCTTTGCGCTACTTTTTGTAACGATCGAAACTGAAGTTACCCGGTAGCTTATCCGGGAGAGCCGCTTCATCATCAATAAGAGCTTCAAGGTGGACTCGCGCTACGCGTCCATAGGCCAGCAAGATCCATAGCGAGGGTTCTCTTGCACCAGACTCATATTCGGAGATCCTGGCCCGAAAGGAGTGTTCCGCACCTAGGTGTCGCGACATTTCCGACTGTGACAGTCCCAACGCCTTTCTAATCTGAAGCAGCTTTCGCCCGACGTTCTTAGGTCTGTGTTGTGACTTTGAACCCATCTACTAACGTTGGTTATCTTGCGTAAACATGCTCTCGCGGAGCCATTCGCGATTTACACGTTTACGTCACCGCGCGAATGGCTCCGCTTGGCTGAAAGATCACATCCCTCCCAGAACGGATCTTCAGTGCGAGGGTTCAAGCTGTTCCCGAATTGCGAGTCCGCGGAGGCGATCTGGGTCGCGCGCTTCCGCGAACTACGTGGCCCCATCCCAGGCCACCTGAGGCTTGGGATTCGGCCCCAAACCTCAGATCCGGTTGCAATCCGGATCAATGTTCCGCAGAGCCACTCTCGACCCACTCGCGCAAGTGGCTCTGCTCTGAAAGATGCTTGGCTGGTCTTTCCTCGCATCTTCCATTGTCGAACTTGCTAAATTTTATAGCGGGGGGAGCCGACAGCCATCGGAGGTTGAGCCGGCCCCTCAACCACGTGTTTGGGCGATACGTGGTTCAAATCCCCACGAGCCACTCCGCACCGCGCTGCACGCGGCCCCACGTCGCGGAGTGGCTCTGCCACAAAGGTTACGCCGTTCAGATAACGGACCTTTCATTGGCAGCTTTCAAAGATCGCTACCTCGAATCTCGTGGCCCAAGTAGGCGACTAATAGTTTCAACGAGCGCGATCACAGCTTGAGGCTTTTGCAAAAACACATCTGCTCCTGCCTCGCGTGCCGCAAGACCAATGGGCGTAGCTGAAAGCATCACGATCGGCGTGGTAGCGCGGTGGACCAGTTGGCGTGCGCGCTTGACAAGCTCTAAACCGTCGATGCCCGGAAGGCCATAATCAACGAGCAGGAAATCGTAGTGCACTCCGCCAGAGATGTGGTCGACGGCGGCGTTGCCATCATTGCAAGTCTGAACCTGCCAGCCTTGTTCTTCGAGCATCTCCCTCGCTAATGCAGCAATCGTCTCGTCATCTTCAATAAGGAGAATCCGTATACTTCGCACCACATCCAGTTCGATAGAAGAGTGGACGAAGTGCTGCGTTCTGGTAACCGTCTTTAGATGGTCCATAATTGAGTCAACTCGTATCAAGTGGCGAAAGGTTGAATACGAGAGGCGGAATTATAGGCGGCGGTAATGGACGATCAAGAAAAAACGCTTCGACGTTTAGGAGCGTGCGGAACGTTAGATCCAGGGAACGAAAGTAAATGAGCGTAGTTGCAAGAGATGACGTATGTTATTTCATATAGCAACAACCGCTGCGGCTAGCAGCGCTTGGCGAATCATCCTGATTTGTTTGCAGTTGGGAGTGGGTTTGCAGGTGAGACGATTGAGCTGTGGATCAAGGTGAGGCGATGTTCCCCACAGGGAGGTGTTAAAAGGTTTGCGTTGTCACAGTGGGGAAAATTAGAGTAGGATTCGCATGCCCTTACTCAGCGCACTGCGACCTGTAGTACACCGCACTAGCGCGGGCAACTAATTGCAGCCCAGAGTTGTTTAGAAGATTGTGAGCAGGAACTCCACAAGCATTGTGGCGTCCGGCCAGACGATCTGAATTTCTTCAGTCGATGTTGGTTGTGCTAGACCGCCGCTTGTAGGTGTGGTTGTTAACGCAGTTGGAGGTGGAGGCGGTTCGCTTCTGCCTGGCATCTGAATAGCTCCTCCCAATGCGAATGTTGCGCTAGAGATCACCACTATGGTTGCAAAGAGAGCGCTTCGAAGTCTGTTCATTTTTTTTGGTCCTTTTGGTGTGGAGGCAATCATAACATCACGAGTGGGCAGATAGTACTAAATAGAACGAACGCAGCTAATGGAGCTAACGAAGAAAGCCAAAGAAACACGTCAATGGCGTGACTGGGAGACCAGGCGGGCTTGCGACAGAGCGTGCGAGATGGAACGAGCCGGTGATTATGAAGGTGCTCGCTCGGCGTTGGGGAAATTGTGGACCAGGATCGGTGAGCGTCC
Organism: Pyrinomonadaceae bacterium; assembly: GCA_035279345.1. Classification (GTDB taxonomy): domain Bacteria; phylum Acidobacteriota; class Blastocatellia; order Pyrinomonadales; family Pyrinomonadaceae; genus PSRF01. The sequence continues at coordinate 15,101 of DATEHX010000377.1, forward strand.
ACTGCTCGATCGTTTACCTTCCGACACGCAGGCAGAGGTGTTGTGGCGAGTTGGCTCTTTATCCGGGTGGCTCGGCAGTGCGAACCAGATTCCGGGAGCGCAAGAGTTTGCGCGTGACCTACTGACCGAGAGTATCACCCTGTTCGAGTCATTGGGCCAGCAGGACAAACGCGCCGAGGCAATGGGTGATTTGGCGCTATGTTACTGGCGTTCAGGGGCGCAGGATGAGGGACGTGCCCTTTTCCGACAAGCTGTAGAAACAGCACAGAAACCGGAAACAAAACTGCGTACTTTGATTAATGCGTCGACAGTCGAGATTTCTTCGGGTCGTTATTCGGATGCTCTTGCCATCCTTAATACGGCCACTGCTTTTCTCGCGGAAGTTTCCGCTGATTGGATTCACGGCGGTTACCACTACCAACGTGGACTTATATACAGAAGACTTGGCGGGACAGAGAATCTGGACCATGCCTTAATCGAATACAGCGCGGCAAGCATGCATCTCGCGAATGCCGGGCATATTCGGCACTTGGCAGG
>DATEHX010000378.1:0-4544 GCA_035279345.1 Pyrinomonadaceae bacterium
ACGTCTGATGAGCGCCGGTTTGCTCGACGCGATCTTCGCGACGGCGACTGTTGCCGCGGGGGTTGATTTTCCGGCGCGCAGCGTTGTGTTGACGGGTGCGGACGCGCGCACCGCGGGTGGCTGGCGCCCGTTGTCGGCTTCTGAGTTACAACAGATGACCGGACGCGCTGGGCGGCGTGGACGCGATTATGTGGGGTTCGTTGTGGCCGCGCCGGGTTTGCACCAGGATCCGCAGCGCCTCGCGCAACTGCTCAAAGCACCGCCTGATCCATTGGTCAGTCAGTTTCGCGCGACGTACACGACGCTGTTGAATCTGCTCGATGCTTACGGAACGTTCGCACACGTTCGTGAGATCGCTGAACGTAGTTTTGCTCATCGCCACACGGTCCGTCAGATCATTCAACTCGAGAAGAGCCGCGAACAAAGCGAACAAAAACTCGAACGGCCGCTGAAAGAGTCCGGCTGCGATCTTCCGATCTCGACAGTGCTCGGTTTGGAACGATTGGTCAGCGCTCGAGCGCGTTTGCAGGAAGCAAAACCACAAACTCGCGCCGAAGTTTTTTCACGCTGGTTGAACGAAGTGGTGAAACCAGGCCGTGTCGTCGGCATCGGACGCAGTGGCAAGCGTCTCGTGATGGTCACTGAAAAGCGCGACGGCGCCGTGCGTGGTGTGCGCGAAGATGGAAGCAACGCGAGTTTTCCGCAAGAACGAATCGGACGCGTTTATTCGCCGATTTACCGTTTGCGCGAACAGGACCTTGAACACGCTTTCGAAGAGATTCACGAACGCGGGCGCGAACTGACGCTGCACGAGCCGCGTCTGCGCGACGTTTACGCCGAAGAAACCGACGCACTCAAGATTCTCGAAGACAGTATCGAAAACCTGCTACCGCCAGACCTGACGGATCAGGATCGTTCGCGCTGCACTCAGCTTTTGTGGGAATTGCACGAGACGGCGGAAGACTACGAACGCGCGTCGCGCCGGATCGAAGCGTTGCGCGAGGAAGTTTGGCTCCCGTTCGAGCAACGCGCAAAAGTGCTTTCCGTTTTTGGCTATCTCGACTTCGAAGCCGAAAAAGTGACCGAGCGCGGCCGCTGGCTCGCCGATTTGCACGTCGATCGGCCGTTGCTTGTCGGCGAGGCGCTCGAAAGCGGGCTCTTCAATTCACTGGATTTGAAGCAACTGGCAGGAATTATGGCGGCGCTGACCGCTGACGAAGAACGCGACTACGGCGATCTGGAATTGGACGACAACATCGTAACTTCGCTGTCGCGCTTCGAGGATATCGGTTTCAAAGTGTCGGGAGAAGAATGGAAACACGGCATCGACCCTGCGCCCGAGCTGAACTTTTCCGCGGCCGGAGCGGCAGTGTTATGGGCCGACGGTGTTACGTGGCCAGAGATCGTCCGCCAGACACGCGCCGAAGAGGGCGATCTGTTTCGTATGTTTTCGCGAACCGGCGAAGCTCTGCTGCAAATCGCCGGCCTACATCGCAGTCATCCGCAAGCCGCGCAAATGGCAGCGGCCGCGGCGGAGATCGTGTTGCGCGAACCAATCCGCTAAAATCCTTCACCGCTAAAATATTTTGAGAGAGGACTTTTGATTTCTTATGTCTACTTCTGCCGCCCAGCAACCATCACCTCAGCTTTTTTTCCAGACCATCAACGCGCATCAGCGAACCGAAGCTTTGAAAGCCGCAATCGAGCTCGAAGTGTTCACCGCGATCGGCGAGGGCAACGCGACCGCCGCCGAAATCGCGAAGCGGTGCCAAACTTCCGAAAGAGGAATGCGCATTCTCTGCGACTACCTGACGATCATGGAGATGCTCACGAAGCAAGGCGACAACTACGCGCTGACACTCGACTCCGCAACGTTTCTCGACAAACGCTCGCCGGCATATCTCGGCAGCGCGACGGAGTTTCTCTGCTCGCCCATGATGTTTGAAAACACCAAACACATTGCGGACGCCGTTCGCAAAGGCGGCACAGTGATGGAAGACGAGGGTACAGTCAGTACTGACAATCCGGTGTGGGTGAAGTTCGCTCAAGGCATGGCACCGATGATGGCAATGCCGGCGCAGTTGATGGCGAAGCTGGTAGATCCCCAACCGACCGGAAAGTTGAAGGTTCTCGACATCGCCGCCGGTCATGGTCTATTCGGGATCGCGTTTGCGAAGAACAACCCGGAAGCTGAAGTCACGGCCCTCGATTGGCCCGCAGTGCTCGAAGTCGCGAAAGAGAACGCGCAGAAAGCGGGCGTTGCGGATCGTTATCACACGAAGCCAGGCAGCGCTTTTGATATCGATTTCGGCAGCGGCTATGACCTGGTCCTGCTGACGAATTTTCTTCATCACTGGGACACTCCGACCAATGAAACTCTGTTGCGGAAAGTTCACGCCGCACTCGCCGATGGAGGCCGGGTAGCAACGCTGGAGTTTGTGCCAAATGAGGATCGTGTGACGCCGCCGGAATCGGCTGGCTTTAGCCTGATCATGCTGATGGGCACGCCGTCCGGCGACGCGTACACCTTCTCTCAGTTGGAGCAGATGTTTGCCAACTCCGGCTTCTCGCACAGCACGCTACATCCGCTGCCGCCAACGTTTCAACAAGTCGTGATTTCGGAAAAATAACGATGATGCGCTGGTCTCCCCTGCTACTGCTCTGTCTCGCGCTGCTTCTGCCGTTTCAGACGCAGCGTCCTGTGCCGGCTCCGGAAACGGTCTATCTGCTGAAACCGGCGCACGTGTTCGACGGCGAATCGGCCCAGCTTCACGACAACTGGGCCATTCTCGTTCGTGGTGAAAAGATCGAGGCCGTTGGACCAACGTCAACGATCAATGCGCCGGCGAACGCGAAAGTGATCGAGCTTGCCGGACTGACGTTGATGCCCGGCCTGATCGAAGCCCACTCGCACGTGCTGTTGCATCCCTACAGTGAAACGGTCTGGAACGATCAGGTGGCGCGTGAGTCGCTGAGTTTACGCGTCGCACGCGCAACGAATCACCTGCGCAACACGCTCCAGGCCGGGTTCACGACGGTTCGCGATCTCGGCACTGAAGGCGCTGGGTACGCCGACGTCGGACTGAAGCAGGCCGTCGAACAGGGAATCATTCCCGGGCCGCGAATGATCGTCACGACACGCGCGATCGTCGCGACCGGCAGTTATGGACCAAAAGGTTACGCTTCCGAATGGCGCGTGCCGCAGGGCGCGGAGGAAGCTGACGGGACGGACAGTCTCACGCGTGTCGTGCGCGATCAGATCGGGCACGGCGCTGATTGGATCAAGGTCTACGCGGACTATCGCTGGGGCACGCAGGGCGCCGCGCCAACGTTTTCACTCGACGAATTGAAGCTCGTCGTCGAAACAGCGAAAAGCGCCAACGTTCCCGTCGCCGCACATGCGACGACCACGGAAGGAATGCGGCGCGCGACGCTCGCCGGTGTGGAAACAATCGAACACGGCGATGGCGGAACGCCGGAAGTGTTTCGCTTGATGAAGGAGCACAACGTTGCGTTATGTCCGACGCTCGCGATTGTTAGTCCCGCGAATGCTGAACGAAAGCGTCGCGTTTTCAATGAGGCGCTGGCGGCGGGCGTGACGATCGCCAGCGGCAGCGACGTCGGCGTGTTTGCACACGGCGACAACGCGCGTGAGTTGGAAACGATGGTTCAGTTTGGGATGCCGCTCGTCGACGTGTTGCGCTCGGCGACCTCGGTCAACGCGCGTGTGCTGCACATGGGCGATAAGATCGGCAGCGTTAAATCGGGCTTGCTCGCGGATTTGATCGCGGTCGAAGGCGACCCTACAAGGGAAGTGGGCGCGCTGAGACGGGTGAAATTCGTGATGAAGGGCGGCGCGATTTACAAGCAATAGGTCGTCGAAAATAGGTTCTATAGGACATATACGACCTATTCCTAAGTCCTATTTCCCAACGAGCCGCGCCACGGTCATCAGCAGCTCTTCAGTCCGAAAAGGCTTCCCAACAAAATCGCTAAACCCCGATTGCAAAGCTCGCACGCGGTCGCGGTCTGTGTGCGCCGTCACCGCCACGCACGGGATGTTCGCTGTATTAGAATTAGCCTTGAGCTGTCTGAAAACCTCCCAGCCGTCCACTTCGGGCATAGAGAGGTCGACCATGATGAGATCGGGCGGCGGATCCGTGTGAGCCAGCACCAGACACTCCTTCCCGTTCCGAGCCTCACGAACTACGTAATTTGCGCCCGCAAGCAACAAACGCAGCAGTTCGCGATTGTCGTCGTAGTCCTCGGCGATAAGAATCGTAGCACCCATTGAATGCGGCGTTTTCCTCCACTGGTCTGCAACAACAGCAACCAAGATACCAGAGCGATCAAGACCTCGGCCAATGTCTTTAAAAACGTAAGTATTGACTAGCTCAATCCCGCACGTCCATAATCACTTTCGAGCCCGTGCCCCCTGCAAGGCTCTCTTTGCGCATTAGACCTTGGGTTAGTTTCCCTACCTGAAGACCTTAGGTTACGTCAAATCAACACCACGACACGGAGGACCCTACTGTGGTCAACGG
>DATEHX010000379.1:0-8742 GCA_035279345.1 Pyrinomonadaceae bacterium
TGAGGTGATCGCGGTGGGGATTTTTTTGACGCCCGCCGGGATGGCCAAACAACTCGGGTCGCCGATGTGGCTGCTCGCCGTGTGGCTCGCGATGGGCGCGATGGCGCTGTGCGGCGCACTCTGTTATGGCGAACTCGCCGCGCGTTATCCCGAAGCCGGCGGCGGCTACGTTTACTTGCGCGAAGCGTATGGACCAGCACTCGCTTTTATGTACGGCTGGATGGCGTTTCTCGTCATGGATCCCGGCCTGACCGCGGCGCTTGCAGTCGGACTCGCAACCTATGCAGGTTACATCATCAACCTGGGCCCATGGGGCACGAAACTACTCGCTATCGGAACGATCGCCGCGATCGCGTTGATCAATATTCGCGGCGTGCGGCTTGGGGCGTGGTTTGTCCGCGCTCTGATGTTTCTCAAACTTGGTCTGCTTGCGTTTGTGATTCTCTGGGGCATCGGTTTTCAACTCGGCGACTGGTCCAACTTCACGCCATTCGTTGCGCGGCACGCGGGCTCGCCGCCACTCATCGGCGCCATTGCCGGCGGACTTGTCGGCGCGTTCTTCTCGTTCGCGGGTTGGTGGGACTTGGGCAAACTCGCGGGAGAAGTGAAAGACCCGGCGCGCACGTTGCCGAAAGCACTGACGCTCGGCGTGTTCGTCGTCATGATCGTCTACGTTTTGACGAGCCTCACTTTTGTTTATCTCGTTCCGCTCGATCGGGTAACTTCAGGTGAGACATTCGCGGCGCAGGCGGGCGAGGTTTTGTTTGGACGCGCGGGTGGAACCGTGTTTTCGTTGATCGTAGTCGTGGCGGTGTTGGGAAGTTTGGCTGCGGTGGTGATGTCAGCGCCGCGTGTTTATTTTGCGATGGCGCGCGACGGGTTGTTTGTTCCCGCGGTGGCGGCGATTCATCCGCGTTTCGAAACGCCGGCGTTTGCGATTGCGCTGCAAGCGGTGCTGGCGTCGGTGCTGGTCCTGGTGGGCACGTTCAACGACATCATTTCCTACTTTGTCTTTGTAGTGATAGTGTTCATCGGCCTCACGATCGTGGCATTATTTAAACTCCGCCGGCGCCGGTCGGAAGGCGTCGGTTATTTGACGCCAGGGTATCCGGTGACGCCGATCGTCTTTCTCGTGTTGATTGTGTTGATGCTCGTGTTGCTCGGCGGAAATAATCCGAAGCAGGCGTTTCTCGGCGTCGCGGTAGTTTCGCTGGGTCTGCCGTTTTACCTGTTGGTGTTTCGCCGCAAACGTTTCATGGAAAAGGGAAAAACAAGTTATGACCTGGATTAAAACCGTCGCGGTCACGGAAGACGACGAGGTGCGCAAGGCGGTTGAATCGCAGCGCGAACTCTATCCGATCGAGTACGCGACGCCCGTGCACCCGACGGCTGACGGCGAAACTGCCGGCATCGTCGCGTCGCACAGTTTGATTCCCAAGGCACTCTTTCACGCGTTCTCCACCTTCGGCGCATTGATGGCTCCCGATCTTCCCTTGGATCGCCGCCAGCATGAGATGATTACGACGGTCGTCTCGGTGACGAATCGGTGTCATTATTGAATCGAATCGCACGCAGAGTTTCTGCGTCGAGTGACACTGGACCAGGATTTGGTAGCGGCGCTTGAAGAGGATTACCGTTCGGCGCCGATCACGGAGCAGGAGCGCGTCATGCTCGACTACGTCGTGCAGATCACGCGCGACGCGACGCGCATTTCACCGGCGGATCACGACCGCCTGCGCTCCGCCGGCTTCGACGACAAAGGTATCTTGCAAATCACGTTGATAGCTTCATGGTTCAACTACATCAACCGTGTCGCTGACGCATTGGGCGTCGGCAGAGGATAAGACAATGAAGTACGTTGCTGTTTTTCTGATCGCGATCATGTTTGGCTCCGTCGTGTTTGCTCAGCAACAGCAAAAGCCGAGCGAGGACGAGGTCGTGCGGGTCAAGTCGAATCTCGTCAACATCGACGTGATGGTCAAAGACAAGAAGGGCAAGTACGTCTCGGACCTGAAGGCTGAAGACTTTACCGTCGTCGAGAACGGAGTGGCGCAGAAGATCGAGTTCTTCGACGCACCGTCGGTGCGGCCGGACGCAAAGACCACGACCGCGGCGGTGCCCGAATCTACAACAACCACGACAACTCCTCCGTCCGCCGCGGCGCAAAATTACGTCGCGCTCGTGCTCGACTCGCAAACCACCGACATCACGAACCTCAAACAAGTTCGCGAAGGCACGACCAAGTACATACGCGAGCAGATCACTGACAACGACGTCGTCGCTCTGCTCTCAGTCACTAACAGTTTGCAGATGCTGCAACCGTTCACCCAGGACAAGGACAAACTCATCGCTGCCCTGGAGAACTCGGGAGCCAACTCCACTTCAAAGAGTTTCGAGCAGAAAGATCTCAAGGCAGGCATCGATGCTCAACGCCAGATTTTGACCGAGGGCGCACCTAATGGAGACATCAAGTTAGACTCGCCCGCGGGTGCGAGATTGATGGTCGCGCAAACCGTGCTCGCGCAATTCATAAAGCTGCGCACGGCGCTCAGTCTGCAACAGTCGCGCCCCGTGCTCGCGGCGCTGGCGGCGATCTGTGAAGGACTGCGCTCGATCCCCGGCAAGAAAACGCTGGTCCTGTTTTCGCAAGGTTTCGTGACGCCCGCGGTGCTCGACTGGCAAGTGCAAAGCACGATCGACATCGCAAACCGCGCAAACGTCGCGATCTACATCATCGACTCCGCGGGGTTGCGTGGCGGTGGAACCACTTCCGGTTCCCTGGTGCCTTCGCAGCCGCTCGCCGGTGTTTCGGGCATCGTCAATCAGGAACAACGTATTCGCGCGGTCGGCGGCGAGACCGTGTTCGACAACGCGCGGCAGGAAGGACAAACGCGCGAGTACGACATTCTCTATCGCATGTCGGGCGACACCGGCGGCAAGTTTCTCAAAGGCAACAATGACATCGGCCAGGGACTCGAACGCATCAACGAAGAGATTCACGCGCGTTACACGATCGCCTATCGCAGCACAAATCAAAACTTCGACGGCACGTTTCGCAAAGTGAAGATCGAAGTGCGGCGGCCGGATGCCCAGGTGGTTTCACGTTCGGGTTACTACGCGATCCCGCCCGAAGAGATCGTGTTACTGTCGCCGGACGACAAGAAGCTGATGAGTGGCTTTGCGGCGGCGCAGGCGAATCCCGAGTTGCCTGTTCAGGTTGGTTTGAGTCAGTTCAGATCGCGTGAAGGTTTGTACACCGTACCGCTCGCGCTCGAGTTGCCGCCCTCGGCGGTGAAGTTTGAACGCAAAGGCGACAAGCGCTCGATGCAGTTGGAAGTTCTGGGCGTGCTCAAAGCCGCGGACAAGACTCTTTCGCGGCTTGGGGGAAACTTCGACGTTAACCTTAGCGACACCGACTATCAATCGATCGTCAACAACAACATCTACTATCGTCAGGACATGGTGCTCGCGCCCGGCGAGTACACGCTCGACGTTATCGTTAGAGATAAACAGTCGGGCAAGACGGCGGCGAAGCGCCAGGAGTTTGTCATACCCGAGGCGGATTCGGAGTTTGCGGCGACGCCCGTCGTGCTCAGTCGTTACGTCGAGCAGGCGCAACTGCCGAAGCTTGGTTCGGATGAAGCAGCGGACGTGTTTGCGACCGGTCGAACGCAGATTCGTCCGTCGCCGGGTAAGCAGTTTCAGGCGACTGATAACCTGATCATGTTTGGTTCGGTTTACAATCCGGCGAACAGTCCGGACACGAGCAAGCCGCTGGTGCGTGTTACGGTGCGCTTGATGAAAGACGGGCAGCCGGCGACGAAGTTTTTTGATTACGTGTTGACCGAGACGCAACCACAGCCCGTGCCACACCTGACGTTTGCCGAGTACATTAAATTGACCGGCCTGGCGCCGGGTAACTACATCGCCACGATCGAGATCAAAGACATGGTCACGCGCAAGTTCGTCAAGCAGGAAGCGCCGTTTACGATCGTTCCCTAATGCTGATATCCGAACTCGACACGCCCGCGCTGATCGTCGATCTCGACATCATGGAGGGGAATCTAAAGCAGATGGCGGAGTACTGCCGCCTTCACAATCTGCATCTCCGGCCGCACACCAAAACTCACAAGATCCCCGAACTCGCGCGCAAGCAGATGAACTGCGGCGCCAGCGGGATCACTGTTGCCAAACTCAGTGAAGCAGAAGTTATGATCGACGCTGGTCTGAACGATCTGTTGATCGCGTATCCGATCGTTGGAGCAACGAAGACCGCAAGATTAGCGACGCTCGCCGAACGCGCGAAGATCAGTGTGTCACTTGACTCAGCGGAAGCAGCGCGCGGAATTTCGGATGCCGTTTCCGAACGCGGAGTTAACGTCGGCATTCTCGTCGAAATCGACGTGGGCTTCGGACGCGTTGGCGTCGCAAACGAAGCAGAAGCACTCGAACTGGCCCAAACGGTTTCTTCACTACCAGGGCTAAACTTTCTGGGACTGATGTTTTTCCCCGGTCACTTTGGTGTCGAACCGGACGAACGCGCCGTACTGCGCGCGCAAGTCAACCAACTACTCGATCGCTGCGTGGAAACGTTTGCGCATGCCGGACTACCGATCTCGGTTATGAGTGGTGGTTCAACGCCGAGTCGTTACGAGAGCGATCGGTTTCACGGTGTGAACGAAGTCCGCCCGGGCACGTACATCTTCAACGATCGCAACACTGTCGGCGTCTCAGCCGCCTCACTCGACGAATGTGCATTGTCAGTGCTCGTGACGGTCGTCAGCACCAGTGTTTCAGGTCACGCGGTCATCGACGGCGGTTCGAAGACTTTCTCTTCAGATCGTTATCAAGCCGAAGACGGCCGTGGCTTTGGTTTAATCAAACAAGATCACGCCGCGGAAATCGAACGCTTCTCGGAAGAGCACGGCCACATAAATGTTTCTCGAACCGATCGAAAATATACCGTCGGCGAACGCCTCAATGTGATCCCCAACCACGTCTGTAGCACCGTGAATCTTCACGACGAAATCTATGGCGTCAGAGGCGATCAAGTCGAAACTGTGTGGCGAGTTGCGGCCAGAGGAAAGGTGCGCTGATTGCCAGAACTTGCCACAAAAAGGCACAAAAGGCACAAGAGATACGAGAGATCAGTCAACTCGTTTATGCCTCTTGTGCTTCTTGTGCCTTTTGTGTTTCTTTGTGGCTTAATGCTCGCGAACAGTAGCCCCGTGAGTTCATCTGCAACCGAAACCTACGATCTCGTAATTCTCAACGGCCGCGTCATCGATCCCGAATCGAAGACTGACGCTGTTCGTAATCTCGGCATTTCCAACGGCAAGATCAAATCGATCTCTAAAGCTCGTCTCAACGGCCGCAACGCGATCGACGCGCGCGGACTCGTCGTTTCGCCCGGCTTCATCGATCTTCACCAACACGGCCAGAACGAAGAAAATGCGCGCTTCAAAGCACTCGATGGCGTCACCAGTGCGTTGGAACTCGAGGTCGGCACCGGCGACGTAGATCGCTGGTACGCCGATCGCGCCGGTAAGTCGCTGATCAACTACGGCGTCAGTGCCGGGCATCTCGCGGCGCGCATGGCGGCGATGAAAGAACCCGTGACGTTTCTGCCGACAGGCGAAGCCGCGCGCCGCGCTGCGACCGACGCCGAGATTGCCGAGATGAAGCAGCGGCTCGAGCAGGGATTAAAACAAGGTGCAGTGGCTGTCGGATTTGGGATTCAATACACGCCGCAAGCTTCGCAGTGGGAAATTTTCGAAATGTTTCGCGTCGCTGCAAGTTACGGTGCGACGTGTCACGTACACATGCGCAACGCGGGCGCTAAAGAACCTGGGGGCAGCGTTCAGGCACTCGAAGAAGTGATCTTTGCCGCTGCGTCTACCGGCGCGCCGCTGCATGTGGTACACATTCACAGCACCGGTGGACCAGCGACGCCGAAACTGTTGCAGATGATCGGCGAAGCGCGGCGCAAGCTCGACATCACGACCGAGTGTTACCCGTACATCGCCGGCATGACAGACATTAAGTCGGCGATCTTCAACGAAGGCTGGCAGGAAGTCTTCGGGATCGATTACAAAGACTTGCAGTGGGCCGCGACTGGTGAACGGCTCACGAAAGAGACTTTTGAAAAGTATCGGCAGACCGGCGGCATGGTTGCGGTCTTTTCAATGACCGAAGAGATTGTAGTTGGAGCTTTGCGAAATCCGCTGACGATGATCGCCAGCGACGGCATTCTCGACAACGGCAAAGGCCATCCGCGCACGGCCGGAACCTACTCGCGTGTGTTAGGAAAGTACGTGCGTGAAGATCGCGCGCTGAGTTTGATCGACGCATTGACGAAGATGACGTTAATGCCGGCGCAGCGATTGGAGCGGCGAGTGCCGGCGATGAAAAACAAAGGCCGCATTCGCGCCAGGGCCGATGCGGATCTCACGATTTTCGATCCGCAAACGATTGCCGATCGCGCGACGTTTCAGGAACCCGCGCGAGAATCCGCGGGTATCAAGTTTGTGATTGTGAATGGCGTAATGGTTGTTAAAGATGGTCAGTTGCAAGCGAATGTTTATCCGGGAGGACCAATTCGTGCACCTTTTTAAGCCACAGATTACACGGATTATTTGTGTGCTGTTCTTTTGTGTTTTGGCTGTATCGGCTCAACAGAGTGGACCACCGCTGCTGGCCTACGACGATCTTGTTGCGCTTTACGAAAACGACGTTCCACCTCCGGAACTTGCACAGCGGCTCAACCGGCTGCTTACCACACCATTCGTCAACAACACCGCCGGCATGCGTGGTCCAAAAGCCGGCGCGAGAAGCGACTTCGGAAAGAGATTCATCCGTGTCGCGACGTGGAACATCGAACGCGGCTTGGAGTTCGAGGCAGTTAAAGCCGCGCTGACGAACGATCAAAGGTTTTTCCGGCGGTTATCAGTTACGGATCGTGGATCGCGTTTCGACCTCACGGAGATTCTCGAACAAGCAGCGATGTTGAGCCGTGCTGACGTCATCGTGCTGAACGAATCCGATTGGGGACTGAAACGAACAGACTACCGCAACGTCGCCCGCGAACTCGCAACCGCGTTGCAAATGAACTATGCCTTTGGCGTCGAGTTTGTCGAAGTCGATCCGATAAACCTCGGCACTGAAACGCTCGAAGGCGAAATCAGCGCCGATAAAGAGGAGATGGTCCAAAACCTCGCCGTGGACAAATCACGCACGCTCGCTCTGCATGGCAACGCGATACTCAGCCGCTTTCCGTTGCGGAACGTCAGGCTCGTGCCGTTTGTGAACCAGGGTCACGATTGGTATGCGGACGAGAAGAAAGGTGTGTCTGCGCTCGAGAAAGGGAAACGCAAAGGCGCGGGCATCGTGCTCGGCGAGAAGATCGCGCGTGAAGTGCGTCGCGGCGGCCGCATGATGTTGCTCGCCGACATCGAAGAGCGCGGCATTCCCGGCGGCAAAATGACTGTCGTCGCAACGCATCTTGAAGACAAAGCAAAGCCGTCCGAACGTTTGAAACAACTCGAGGAAGTGCTCGCACTAATTCAACCGGCGACGCACCCGGTCGTGTTGGCCGGTGACATGAACACTTCCGGCAGCGACGCGACGCCGACCTCGTTTCAACGCGAAATCAAGAAGCGGCTCGGCAGCAGCAAGTTTTGGGCGACGCAGGGAATCAAATACGCGACCGGTGTAGGTTTGCTCTACGACATCACGGTCGGCGCCGTGAAGTTCGAGCGCACCAGAAAAGATCCGACTGTGAAGAGCGTCAAGTTTGTTTCTGAAAATCCCGAAGAGAAGTTTTTCAGCACGTTGAAGGACTTTCGTTTTGCTGACGGTGGGGCTTTCGACTTTCGCGGTTCGCGAGAGTTTTCGATTGGCGCCAGCCATGAAACTCTTTCCGACTCGAACGAACGCGCGACGAAGGGTTTCGTCAGCACGATGGAAATGAACGGGAGGATTAGTTTCGCTTTGAAGCTCGACTGGCTCTTTGTGAAACCGGTTGGACTAACGGATCCGGATGACGACGATCAGCCGTTTCGCTTTGCGCCGCGGTATGGCCGCACGCTGAAGACGTTGAACTACGCGCTGAAGGATCGCATCTCTGATCACAGTGCGATGATCGTCGATCTACCGCTCGACAGTTAGCGCTCGACAGCCAGGCCGCCAGTTTTTGTTTCGTTCTCCTGCGGGCTCTTTTCGCCGCGTTCCTTCGCTCCGGGCGCGCCGCGTTCTGCCGCGGCGTTCTCGATCTCAGAATTGATTTCACCGCCGATTAAAACAGCCGCTCCAGTGAAGTAGAGCCACAACATCAGGATGATCACGGCTCCGAGTGAACCGTAGGTCTTGCTGTAGGAGTCGAAGAACTCGAGATAAACGCGAAAGCCGAGCGAAACCAAGAGCCACAACACAACGCCAATCAACGCGCCCGGCGTGAGCCACGCCCATTTCTGCTCGCGCAGATCGGGTGCGAAGTAGTAGATCAAAGCAAACGCGAGAATCATGACCGCGAACACGATCGGCCACTGAACGATCTTCCACACCGTCGCGAACTGCGAACCAAAGCCGTAATGGTTCGCGACACCTTCCGCGATGTGTCCGCCCGCGACTACTAAAAGCAAAGCCACGACGATCAGTATCGACAGTGCGATCGTCAGCGTGGTGGCCACGAGCCGTTGCTTCCACCACGGACGGCCTTCCTCAATGTCGTAAGTGGCGTTGAGT
>DATEHX010000380.1:0-4754 GCA_035279345.1 Pyrinomonadaceae bacterium
GGTCTGCTTGCGTTCTGTGGTTTGCTCTTTTATTCTCGCGTCGACTAAATGAAGAAGACAACGTTCCTAAAGAGAAAGATGCGTGAGGCGAGCTTTATCAGCCGAGCGTTGTTATCCAGCCGTCATCCTGTTCTGGCCCATTTGATCCCGATGCGCCGCTGCAATCTGGCGTGCGGTTATTGCAACGAATACGATCGCACATCGAAACCGGTCGAACTCGCGATCGTCCAGAGCCGTCTCGATAAGCTCGCGGATTTGGGCACGTCGATCGTGACGATCTCCGGCGGCGAACCGATGATGCATCCGGAACTCGACCAGATCATCCATCACATCCGCCATCGCGGTATGATCGCCGGGTTGATCTCCAATGGTTATTACTTCACTCCGGAACGCATCAACCGTCTCAACAAAGCTGGACTCGAGTATCTACAGATCAGTATCGACAACGTCGAACCCGACGAAGTCTCGCGCAAGAGTTTGCGCGTGCTGGATAAAAAACTGCGCCACCTTTCCGAGCACGCTGATTTTCACGTCAATATTAATTCCGTAATCGGCGGCGGGATCAAGAATCCTGAAGACGCTTTGACAGTCGCGCGACGCGCAGTGGAACTCGGTTTCTCAACTACCGTCGGCGTGATTCACGATGGCGACGGCACACTGAAGCCGCTTTCGAAAAGAGAGAAAGACATCTTTCAGGAAGTAAAGAAAATGGGCAACAAGGATCACGCCCGTTTGAATTGGTTTCAGGACAGTATCGCTGAAGGCAAGCCTTACAACTGGCGTTGCCGCGCGGGCGCGCGCTACCTTTACATCTGCGAGGACGGCAAGGTCCATTGGTGTTCGCAGCAACGCGGCTATCCTGGGATTCCGCTCGAGCAGTACACGATGGAAGATTTCGATCGGGAATATAAGACCGAGAAGTGGTGCGCTCCGACGTGTACGTTGCAGTGCGTTCACCAGGTCGGCATTCTCGACAACTGGCGCGACCCGCAGAAGACGCCCGCTCAAATCGCGCAGGAACAGAAGAACGGCAAACGCGTTGGCGAGATGATCGGCGCTGATTAGTTTTTTATTGGAGATCCTTGCGCTAGCGCCCCAACCCCTTAATCCTCTCCCTGACTTCCGCACATTTGGGATCTTCTTGTGTGCAGGTCGTGCTGACCAGGAAGTTTTCAAACTCCTGCTTCGCCTGGCCCTTCAGATTAAGCCGGTCCAATAACAACCCGAGATAGTAGTTGATGAAATCGTCAGGCTCTCCGCCTTCCTGCGCCAGCCGAAACTCGGAAACAGCATCAGTAAAGTAACCCGCCTGCATCAACTCCACTGCCAGCAACTTGTGAATGTGTGGATCGTCTTCAATCGTAAGTGCGCGGCGGTATTCGCTGATCGCGGTTGCGTGGTCGTCAACGAGTTTCGCCCGGGTCGCTCGTGCGAGGTAATCGTCGACTGTCCCGCTTTCGTGATTGAGGTACAGACCAACCCCGGCAAGAAGTATTGCGGCGTATGCGAAAGGCAGTAACCAACGCAAACGCCGCGAACGAGCCGGCCACTTCCAAATCAGAATCACCGATAGGTAAACGGGCAGCACGACCAACGGCAACATTAGCGTACCGATGGCCCATGCAAATGCGATTAGGTTTGAGAATCGTTTGCGAGCGGAGGCGAGTACCCAGGCCGAGAGTAAGATCGAGATTGCAACGACGATGGGCCTGATGAGTTCAAAAAACTCACCGGCCGACATGTTGAAACGCGGAATCACTGTCTTGTTGGACCAAGACTGCCGCCGACAGTGAAGATCGATACGGAACTCGAAAGACCCAATCCTGAAAGCCGTCCGGCCATGATCACAATTGTCTCGCCTTTATCGACCACACCAGCATCCAGCAAAGCCTTTTCACCGACTTTCAACATCTCTTCTGTTGAATCTGCCTTCGTGATCAGTAAAGGTTCGACGGCCCAGATCAGCGACAACTCACGCAAAACTTCCGGCCGGTGTGTCAGCGCAATGATGCGTTGATCGTGACGCAGCGACGAAAGTCTGCGGGCCATCAAGCCCGAATCAGTAAAGACAGCGGTCACTGTCGTTCCCATCTCTTCGGACGCAAAAGCCGCAGCCTCGGACAACGCACGGCTCACGCGTCCCGATTGCCTGCCGGTCGACTTCGCGAGCCGTTCGTCGCGTGTTTCCTTGCCTGTCTCGGCGGATTCGATGATGCGCGCCATCGTGGCGACCGCGGCGATCGGATACGCGCCGGTTGCGGTTTCGTTGGAAAGCATCAGGCAATCAGTTCCGTCCCACACGGCGTTGGCGACGTCTGAAGCCTCGGCGCGAGTCGGGCGCGGATTGCTGACCATCGACTGCATCATCTGCGTCGCCGTGATAACCATTTTGTCCGCCTGGATTGCACGCTCGATGATTCGTTTTTGATAGACCGGCACTAACTCGACGCTCGTTTCCACACCGAGATCTCCACGCGCCACCATCACGCCATCCGACGCCGCAATGATCTCGTCGAGATGGTCGATCGCTTCGGCCTTTTCAATCTTTGCAATCAACGGCGCGCGCCCACCGGCTTCGCTAATCAATTGTTTCGCGCGTTCGCAGTCGCTAGCGCGGCGCACAAACGAAAGCGCGATGTAGTCGGCGTTTTGACCGACCGCCCACTTCAGATCCTCAAGGTCTTTTTCAGTCAACGAATCAATCGGTAACGCAACACCAGGTAAATTGATCCCCTTTCTTTCCCCGAGCAGGCCACCATCGATCACTCTGCAGATCACTTCGGTATCTGTGGTGCTTTCGACGATGAGCGAGAGCGCGCCGTCGTCGAGCAGCAGTCGAGTGCCGGGTTGGACCACGCGCGGCAGGTCAAGAAAGGTTGTCGCGACGCGCTTTTCGTCGCCGAGAATATCTTCGGTTGTCAGTATGAAGATGGATCCGGAATTGAGTTGAACGGGCTGACCATCTTTCAGCCGGCGTGTGCGGATCTTAGGACCGGAAAGATCGACGAGGATCGCGATCGTACAGCCGAGTTTCTCAGCGGCAGCTCGCGCACGTGCGATGTCTTCCGCTTTTTCCTCGTGCGTGCCGTGCGACATGTTCATGCGCATGCCGTTGGCGCCTGCTGCGATTAATTTTTCAACTACTTCCGGCTCACGGGAGGTTGGACCAAGCGTAATCAGTATCTTTGCTTTTCTCAAAATTCGAACCTGCTGGTTAGTGTTAAGGAGCCGGAGTTTTCAGTGCTGCTTCAACAGCGCTGTCGATTCGATCGGCGGCGTTTGGTCCAAAGCCAATCAGGCGTTCGGCGAGTTGACCCTGGCGATCGAAAATAAACGTTTGCGGGATGGCGTCGTTGTTGCCCAAGAGAAATGTTGCCAACTCGTCGTCCGGAACCGCGAGCGTGTACTGAATGCCAAACTCTTTCGCGAACGCCGGAACTTTTGGTGTGTCGTCTGGACCACCGACGTTTAATCCGATTACCTGTAGTCCCTGGTCCGCATACTCGTTTTGCAAACCGATTAGGTGCGGAATACTACGGCGGCACGGTTCGCACCACGTCGCATAGAAATCCAGCACCAGCACTTTGCCTTTGAAATCCGAAAAGACATTTCGCTTACCGCCGTCTGTGTTCCAGCCGAGATTGTTGATCGACGCGCCGTTCACTGGCGGCATCGGAAACGCCGTGTTTGGTGGTCCACTTGAACCCGTCGCAGGTTTGGGCGGTGTTCGGCTGGGTGGATCGTAACTGTTACAGGCCGCGAAGCCACAAATCAAAATTGCCAACAGAAAAATCCGTGGCTTTAGTGTTCTAAACATCTTTCTCCAAGTCGTTTTCATTTGCAGGCCGATCGTTGTGTTCGCTGGGCACGGGTTCGCCGGGCACTCGATATTCACCTTCGACCCACTTGCCGAGGTCAACGAGTTGGCAGCGTTCAGAACAGAATGGACGAAAGGGATTGTCTTTCCACTCGGCCGGTTTACCGCAGGTTGGACACTTCATGAATCTCGAAACACTCGCGCCGGTACAGCTTACAGCGATGCCGGTCGTTTGATCAGTATTCGTCTTCGGACGAATGCGATCGTACCTTCGCGGCGCATGGCGTTCAAGCGGACAGTAACGCTTTCGCGGGTAGAACCCACGATCGAGGCGATTTCACGGTGAGGCAGGGGAATGTCGATCAGAACACCTTCGGGCTCGGAGACGCCGTAACGCACCGAAAAATCTTCCAACAAACGGTCCAGCCGGGCCGGAATGGCGTTTAGGGCGAAATCAGCGAGGCGCCGCTCGGCGTGATCAAGGCGTTGACCGATCAAGCGGAAAGTGTAATCATGAAGCCGGTCATCCTCAGCCATCCCCCGTTTGAAATCCCCGACCTGAATTCGGAGGAGCCTTGAATTTTCGTAGGCGATTGCCGAATTTGCACGTTGCCCCGCAGCAGAATAGAGAGCTGACTCGCCAAACAGCGATCCTTCTGGAAGGATGTCTATTACAGCTTCGCGCCCCGAATCACTTTCGATACGACAGAGTTTTACACGGCCATGAATAATTGCATACAGACAGTCGGCTGGTTCGCCGGCACGGTAAACAAATCGGCGGCGGCGGAAATCCAAGACAACTGAACTACGGGCTAAATCCATTACGAGGTCTTCGGCTAACGATGAACCAAATTCCAGGCGACGGATTATGTCAGCGCGATCTTCGGCGGTTAAGTCTCTGGCGCGCTTGTGTTCAAGCAGGGCATTCATCTGCAAG
>DATEHX010000381.1:0-3373 GCA_035279345.1 Pyrinomonadaceae bacterium
CAAAGAAGCACAAGAAGCACCACGGTATCAATCCTGGCGCACGTTGCGCAACAGAGCGACTACTTCGGGTTTGTTTGCACGTTCAGCGGCTTCCAGTGCGGTGCCATAGTTCAGTCCGTGCTCGCTGCCGGAGATCAGACCCTTGGCATTAACGTCAGCGCCTTTGTTTAGCAGAAGCTGAACGATCCCGGGATGACCGAGGCTTGCGGCGACTACAAGAACTCGGTTTTTGATTGTCTTGTGCGCGTATCCAATGGCGTATTCGTGGTTTGGATCTGCGCCCACAGTTAACAGTTCTCTTACGCTTGTTTCGTCTTTGCGCCCGATGGCGGCGCGAAGAAAAGCGTTGAGCACGTTTACCGGTTGGTCTTTGAACGTGGGCACAGGAAGTAACTGTTCGATCGCGGCGTTTCCACTCGCGTAAGCAAGAGTCACCGCGGTGTCGCCGAACACGTCGCTTCGATTTGCGTCAGCGCCACGGGCCAGCAGCGACTTGATCGTGTCTACATTCTCGAGCCGCACGGCGCGCATCAACGCCGTTTCACCATCGTTGTTCTGCGCATTCACATCGAGAGACTTCGCGAGCAGTAATCTTTTTGCGATTTCGAGACGGCGAACAGGCAGTGTGGCCCGCTCGTCACCGTGCGCGAGGTTTTCACTATCGAGCGAATACAGCAGCGCGTTGGAACCCTTACTATCAACGGCATTCACGTTCGCGCCGCTCTCAACCAAAGCGCCGGCAACACCAACGTCGCCTCGCACTGCCGCTTTCATCAAGGCGGTTTTGCCTTCCTTGTCCTTCGCTTCGAGATCCGCTCCTTTGGCAGCCAACAGCGTCACCTTCGCCGCGGTGTTCGCAAACATCAAAGCCGTTCCCCCCACTCGCCTTTCGCGTTGGGATCGGCGCCGTGGGCCAAAAGGAGTTGCACGATTTCCGGGTTGGGTTCTGTTGCGGGAGTGCTAAGCTTGCGCTGTCTGGCGGCCATCATGAGCGCTTGCTCGCCGGTTCTATGAATCGCTTTCACGTCGGCGCCGGCCGTGAGCAGCAGTTTCATCGTTTCTGCGTGACCGCCCTTCACGGCTTCCATCAAAGCCGTGCCCTCGTCAGTGATCACGTTCACTTCAGCGTCTTTGGCAAGCAACAAAGTAACGACATCTGCGTAACCCTCACCCGCGGCATACATCAACGCGGTCTTGTAACGAGTCGGCTGGTTCACCGCCGCGCCCTTATCGAGCAGCACACGAACAAACTCAAGCGGCGTCTGTTTTGCCTGGCTGAGCACGTACAGCAAAAACTCGTCACGCTGTTTTTGATCGATAGAATCTACGAGCGAAGCAAACCCCGGCACGTCGCCTTTGTTGAAGCTCTCGTAAAGCTGTCTCTTAACGGAGTCAACAGTTTGTTGCTGGGCATTAGCAATCGAAGCTATCGGCAGGACAAACAACCAGAGCAGAACCAGAAAAGATCGCGCGCGCGTGTAGAGCATAATCAAACTCCTTTCGCCGTGAGGACTCTAAAATTAAACGCGCATTTGACCTGCGTTTAGGGCCGGGACAAAAGCCACGCGGTCTGCCAAAATCTGGTCCCAATATGAAAACGTTCATCTTTGTCGTGGCACTGTTTGCGTTTGTTTCGTCCGCGCAGGCACAGCAGATCGGTCTAATCACAAATACCGACGGTCGCAAGACAATAGCGCTCGACGGCGATTGGCAAACGATCGTCGATCCTTACGAGTCGGGCTTCTACGATTATCGTTATCAGGAAAGCGCGAATGGCTATTTCAAAAACGCGAAGCCTAAGAGCCCGAGCGATCTGATCGAATACGACTTCGATAAGTCGCAGACGCTGAAGGTCCCGGGCGATTGGAACACGCAGTCAGACAAACTGTTCTTCTACGAAGGCACGATCTGGTACAAGAAATCGTTTGATTATCAGCGCCAGGCCAACACGCGGCTCTTCGTGTACTTCGGCGCTGCTAATTACCGCGCGGACGTCTACCTCAACGGCGAAAAACTCGGTCAACATGTCGGTGGTTTCACGCCGTTCAATTTCGAGATCACGAAACTTGTTCGCGACACAGGCAATTTCCTCGTCGTTAAAGTCGATAACAGGCGCTGGCGCGATGCTGTTCCAACGATGATGACTGACTGGTGGAACTACGGCGGACTCACTCGAAACGTGAAGCTGGTTGAGACTCCCGCTACTTTTGTTCACGACTATTTCATCCAACTCCGTAAAGGCTCGCGCAATCGGATTGGCGGTTGGGTTAAGCTGGCTGGCGATAAGCTTGCGCAAGAAGTAACGATTCGCATTCCCGAGGCGAATATCAGCAAGTCGTTTACAACGGATGCGAATGGTTTCGTCGCGATCGATTTTGCTGCGGATCTTTCGCTGTGGTCGCCTGAGAATCCCAAACTCTATGATGTAGTTATTGAAGCGCCATCGGACCGAGTGAGCGATCGAATCGGCTTTCGCAGTATTGAAACGCGCGGTACTGAGATTCTGCTGAACGGGCGGCCGATATTTTTGCGTGGCGTATGCCTGCATGAAGAAGCGCCGCTGCGTGGTGGACGTGCTTACAGCCGCGAAGACGCTGTGACGCTGCTTGGTTGGGCCAAAGAGTTGGGCGCGAATTTCGTGCGTCTGGCTCACTATCCGCATAACGAGTTCATGGTTCGCGAGGCTGACCGCATGGGGATCATGGTGTGGTCGGAGATTCCGGTTTACTGGACCATACTTTGGGAGAACCCGGCGACGTTCGAGAACGCCCGTAATCAGTTGAGCGAGATGATCGTGCGTGACCAGAACCGTGCGTCGGTCGTGATCTGGTCGGTGGCGAACGAGACGCCGCTCAGTGACGCACGTCTGACGTTTCTCAAGAACCTCGTTTCCCACGCGCGTAGTCTCGATTCGACACGCTTGCTTTCCGCGGCGATGGAGCGTCACTACATCGACGCGACGACGCAGATGATCGACGACCCGCTCGGAGAGTATCTCGACGTGCTTGGTTGTAACGAGTACGTCGGCTGTTACGATGGTTTGCCTGCAAAAGCCGATCGACTGGAGTGGAAATCGAAGTATGACAAGCCGCTGATCATGAGTGAATTCGGCGCCGACGCTTTGCAGGGTCATCACGGCGATGCTTCAGCACGCTGGACCGAGGAATATCAGGAAGATCTTTACCGGCACCAACTCACCATGCTCAAACGCATTCCCTTCCTGCGCGGCACCGCGCCCTGGATCCTGATGGACTTCCGCTCCCCACGCCGCCCGCTACCGGGAATTCAGGACTACTGGAATCGAAAAGGATTGATTTCGAATCGTGGTGAGAAAAAGAAGGCGTTCTACGTGATGCAGCAGTGGTATCGTGAG
>DATEHX010000382.1:0-16860 GCA_035279345.1 Pyrinomonadaceae bacterium
ACTCCGCGTCTCGCCGTGAATCGCAAACGTCGAACCATCGAGCATCACGGGTACCGGTTCGGCAACGGTCCCCGCACGCAGAGCCTCAAGCAATTCAGGAATGTAGGGCTTGAACTTTTCAAACTGGACCAGGATCGCCCCATCGTCGATCTCAGCCGGCGGTAACTCCACCGGCTCGTCAGATTCCAGTAACAGACGAGTCTCAGTTTGTAGATTTCGTTTCTTGACGATCGGCATAACTATCTAAATATCCAAACTCGGCGTATCAGCCACGGGCGGCACTGGCGCCGTCGCTTTCAAACGCCGTTGTAAATACTCCGCAAGCTCGGTGACTTTCACTCGCTCCTGCTCCCACGTGTCGCGGTCGCGCACCGTCACCGCTTCATCTTCAAGCGACTGGTGGTCCACTGTCACGCACAACGGCGTTCCGATCTCATCCTGCCGCGCGTAAAGCTTTCCAATACCTCCGGTGTCGTCGTAAACAGCGCGCAGCACCGGTTGCAACGAGCGCTTGATCGCTTTCGCCATCCCGACAATCTCGGGCTTGTTCTTCGCCAATGGCAGTATCGCCGCTTTAATCGGAGCTAGCTGCGGACTTAGCTTCAGAATCACACGCGTCTCACCCTTGTCGTTGGTCCGCTCGGAATAAGCATCCATCAACACCGCAAGCACCGTTCGATTCACCCCCGCCGCCGGCTCGATCACGTGCGGATAGAAACGCTGCTTCGCCGCTTCATCAAAGAACGAAAGGTCCTCAGTCGAATCCGGATTTGCTCTATTGCCTTCCGCATCTATCGCCTTACTCGAATGCGAGCGCAAATCAAAATCAGTGCGGTACGCAATTCCCATCAACTCTTCCCACTGCCGCTCTACCTCGGCGCGCTCCGGAAAATAGCGATACATAATATCCACGGTTCGTCTCGAGTAATGCGCGAGCTCTGCCGCAGGCACTTCGTGCAACTGCAAGTTTTCGTCACTTATTCCCAGACTCCTAAACCACCCGAGATACAGTTCGACCCATTCGTCGACCAGCTTCAGATGCTCAGCGTCGGGTCTGACGAAATACTCCATCTCCATCTGCTCAAACTCGCGCGTGCGCAGAATGAAATTGCCCGGTGTGATCTCGTTGCGAAATGACTTTCCGATTTGCGCAATACCAAATGGCAACTTACGCCGCATCGCTGTTTGCACGTTCAGAAAGTTGATAAAGATTCCCTGCGCTGTTTCCGGACGCAAGTACGCCCGCGCGAACGGATCGTCCTCTTCCGCGGCTGCTCCCAGCAGCGTGCGCAGCATCATGTTGAAATTGCGCGGCTCAGTAAGATTCGTGGAACCGCAGTTCGTACACTTTCCTTCAATCTTGTCCGCGCGCATTCTGAATTTGCACTCACGACAGTCGACCAGCGGATCGTTGAACGTTTCCTCGTGTCCCGAGTACTTCCAAACCAAACGGTTGAGAATGATCGAAGAATCGATTCCTTCAATGTCGTCGCGCTCGTAGACCAGCCAGCGCCACCACGATTGCTTGATGTTGTTACTGAGTTCTACGCCGAGTGGACCATAGTCCCAGGCACTCCCGAGGCCGCCATAAATCTCAGACGATGGGAAAACAAAACCTCGCCGCTTGGCGAGCGAAACAATCGTGTCGATGTTTGGTGCAGACATAGTTTGAAACATATATATCCCGCAAAGGCGCAAAGACGCAAAGGTGCGTGCCCTTGCGTCTCCGTGCGTCCAGCGAGAATCGATCTTCTACTTACTCGGTACTGTAATGTTCACGTCGATATCTTGTCTTCCATTGCCTCCAAATAAACGTCCTCTAAAAACATAAAGCGCCACCAGCACTATGATCACAAAAATGACCAGTACTGCGACTATGCCCGTACTGCCGCCTCCGCCGTCGCTTTCTTCAGCCATGACGGTATCCTCCTCTGATTCAATTCGTGTCAGGGGGCAAAAACGGGGAAGACAAACAGAAGGGGTCGCCTCTTGCGGGGCGACCCCCATTGTACTCAGGATTGATTGAGTTTCAACCGCGTCGACGGCGTGACGTACCAGACGGTTTCAATTCACCGGCCTGAACCGTTGGCGTAGCACGCGGTGTCGGAGCGCCGCGCGGTACGAGCCAAAGTTCAACGCTGTCGCCCTCACGGAAGCCGCCGTTGACGATCACGAGACGCGAACCGTCGATCGCCCGCTCGTTAGTCAGGTAATTGCGAGCGCGAGTCATCAGCATTTCGACCTGCCCAATCGGACTGGTACGGCCGCCATACGCGATGATGTAACCGATCATCGCCGGATCGTTTTGCAGCTCGACTGCCAGATTATCCAAACGCGCTTTTTGATCGTCGAACGTGCAACTGTTGCACTCGTCAAACTCACGCGCCACGAGAATCTTCTTCTCTACCGCAGCAACTACCGATACCGCCTGCGCAGTTTGCGCGCACGATGGATCTTTCGAACCGTCATCCACTGCCAGCGTGGCGATGATCCGCTGCCCACCGAGACCGGTCGAGTCGACTGTGATCGTGGGTGAACCGGCGCCACTCATGATTCGCGCAGTTGCGGGGCTGATGGTCCAGTTATAGCGCAAGCCGTTTGTACCGCCGTACGTAACATCGGCTGCGTAGGTAATGATCTCACCTTCACCGACACTCTGCGGTGCGGAAACGTTAACCGGATACGGACATGGGGACTTCGGTGGCGGCGGCAACGGGCGATAATTCACCACCACGCACTTGATACGTCCCGCGGGCACTTCGATTTCACGCGTCCACAGATTTCCGTTCGGGAGTTTCACCACGACATTGTGGGTGCCGGGCTCGAGCTCAAACGAGCGATACTCGGTCAGCGTTTCGCCGTGCGGTAGCCCATCGATCGTCACAAGCAGACCGCCGGGCGTAGTCATCAGCTTGAGCGTGCCGTATTTCGCTTTCTTGCTTTTGGCAAAAACATCCGCCGTGGGAGAGGCGCCGACAAACAACAAAGCCAGCGAAACGGCGAAGACGAACTTGAAGTTTTTCAGTATGAAGTTCACGAGTTTCTAATCCTCCGTCGCCGTCTCAAACTCGCTCCTACTGCCATCAAACCCGTACCAAACAGCAGCAACGTCGCCGGTTCGGGTGTCGGAGTCGGCGTCGGTGTTGGCGGTGGCGGAGTAGGCGTCGGCTGGGTAATCGGATTCTCGTCGCAGTCGTCGCACTCGTGGATGAAGACCAGCGGGACTGCGGCCAAAAACAGTAGTGGCCATTTCGGAAAGCCACCCTCGGGAAGAAGGATCTCGCCGCAATCGCAGATGGTGCCTTCGACTTCCGCTTCTTCGATGATCTCGACTCCGAGCTTCGGCGGATCATTGAATATCGCGAGACCGCCGTCGGGTTTCGCAGTCTCACCGGAAGCAGGAACCTGGCCATCGGTACGTGGTCCATTTGTGGGCGTGGATGATTTCGTTTGACCGGTAACCGGATCCTGCATGGTGCCGAGTCTGAGATCTGCTGGACCTTGATAACGGCTCAGCGTTTGGACCACCTTTTCGATCCGGACCGAATCCGCCTGAGCGGTCCCGGCGGTAAAAAGAAACACGATTAGGGCGACAGCGGTAGACGCACGGACGGCGCGCCAACGTCTGGGAGAGTTTCTGGGGCCTTTAGGGGTACGCAAGTTCATACTGGTTGATACAGAAAGAGTACTAATCAGCCACAGACTCCAGCACTGAAGTTAACTTTTCTATTGCTGTCCCTGGGCTACCTTGGCTCGTAGGATATGTCTCGAAGGGGTATAAAACGGCACGGATGGACTTACGCAGAAACTGCCTGCGCCCGCACTATGACACTCCGAGGTGCTCTGCACGCTGCAAATCAAAGGCCGTTCGCAACATGCCGAAAACTGCCTGATTATTGGACCAAACAAAACAATCCGTCCAGTTTTCAGACTTTATTCTAAAAACTGGACGGACCAGATTAAGTTAGACCGTGGTTATTCAGCCTCGCTCTGACTCGCTGCTTCCGCTTTACGATTCTCATCGCGCAGGACCGCTTTACGCGAAAGCTTGATCTTGTTGCCTTCGCGCCCGATGCACTTCACCAGGATCTGCTGTCCTTCTTTGAGTTCGTCGCGAACGTCCTTCACGCGTCGATCGGCGATCTCGGAGATGTGCAATAGACCATCCGTGCCCGGAAAGATTTCGACGAAAGCGCCGAAGTCGACGATACGCGAAACAGTACCGAGGTACGTTTGACCTATCTCAGCTTCAGCCGTCAAACCGCGAATGCGATTCACAGCAGCATCGGCCGCTTCGCCACTCGCCGTAGCGATCGAGATCGTGCCGTCGTCAGACACATCGATCTTCGCGCCGGTTTCTTCGACGAGTGAACGAATGACTTTACCGCCTGGTCCAATCACGTCGCGAATCTTATCCGGGTTGATCTTGATTTGAATGATGCGTGGCGCGTGCGCGGATATCTCGGCTCGCGGCTCGGCCAGCGTCTTCTCCATCGCACCGAGAATGTAAAGCCGGCCTTTCCTCGCCTGCTCGAGCGCTTCAGCCATGATCTGCGCGTTGATGCCGGCGATCTTTATATCCATCTGCAACGCCGTAATGCCGTTCTTCGTACCCGCGACTTTGAAATCCATGTCGCCGTAGTGATCTTCGGCGCCGGCGATGTCGGTCAGGATCGCGTACTTGTTGCCTTCCATCACGAGTCCCATCGCCACACCGGCTACCGGCGCTTTGAGCGGCACGCCCGCGTCCATCATCGAGAGTGTTCCACCGCACACCGACGCCATTGACGAAGAGCCGTTCGACTCGGTGATTTCGGAAACAACGCGGAGCGTGTAAGGAAATTCGGTGTCTTCCGGCAACACGGCTTCCAGCGCGCGACGCGCCAAAGCGCCGTGGCCGATCTCACGCCGGCTCGACGATCCGAAGCGGCCGACTTCACCCACTGAATACTGCGGGAAGTTGTAGTGCAGCAGGAATCGCCGCCGAACTTCTCCTTTTTCGAGGTCGTCGACAAACTGCTCGTCTTCTTTCGTTCCGAGCGTGGTTGAAACGAGCGCTTGTGTTTCACCGCGTGTGAAAAGCGCCGAACCGTGAACGCGTGGCAGCCAACCGACTTCCGAGGTGATTGGGCGAATCTCCGAGAACCTGCGGCCATCCGGACGGCGGCGTTTGTTCAGGATGTCGTCGCGGAAAATGTTTTCCTTGAGATGGTCGAAAATCAGTTTCGCCATCGGCCGTTTCTCCGGCTGGTCTTCCGGATACGACTCGATCACTTCTTTCTTCAGCGCATCTACCGCTGCGTAACTGGAGCGCTTGTCCTGCGCTCCGGTGTCGAGCGCCGTGCGAAGCTGTTCGCTGTACTTCTCAGCGATCTCGCGCTGCATCTCTTCGTCGAGAACGATGGGAGTCACGTCGCGCTTCGTGATCTCGAGCGCCTTGTAAAGCTCGCGTTGCCAGCGGCACAGGCGGTTGATTTCCTTGTGGGCGAGCATCAGTGCTTCGACCATGATCTCTTCCGAAGCTTCACTCGCTCCGGCTTCGACCATCACGATCGCTTCTTCAGTTCCCGCCACGACCAGATTCAAACGCGACTCGCGCACTTCGTCGTAAGTCGGGTTCACAATGTAGCGGCCTTCAATCAATCCAATCCTGACGCCCGCGATCGGGTTCAGGAACGGAATATCCGACAGGTAAAGCGCACACGACGCGCCCGTGATTGCGATCACGTCCGGATTGTTGTCCGGATCGGCTGAGATAACACTGGCGATAACCTGAGTTTCGTTTTTAAAACCTTCAACGAAGAGTGGGCGGCAGGGGCGGTCGATAAGGCGGCTGGTCAAAACCTCTTTTTCATTCGGGCGGCCTTCGCGCCGAAAATAATTGCCCGGTATTCGGCCGGCCGCGTAATTTGCTTCGCGGTATTCAACAGTAAGCGGGAAAAAATCAACGCCTTCGCGTGGTGTGGGGGCACTAACGGCAGCAACCAACAACATCGTATCGCCGTAACGGATAATTACCGATCCGTCCGCTTGTTTGGCGACCTTACCGGTTTCGACGGTCAAATCCTTGTCGCCGAGTTTGATTGATTCTTTCAGATATTTTCTTTCTGGCATCTTGTTCGTCTCCTTGGGACATTCGCACCTGAAACGCGTTCAGGTCGCGGGCGTCTCATCCACCCGCTGTTTTGTTCGGGCAAGCACTGGGGCTTGGAAGTTCTTTCTTACTGCCGCCAACGTGAAGCGGATTGGCAAACTACAAAAGGCGGCACGAGCCTCATAAACCGTGAAGCTCATGCCGCCTTTTTGCTCTAGCTGGCCGTACACGCCTGCTTGTTTGCAGTCAATCGCCGTCACGTTCGGCACTGCCACAAGCTCTTCGAAAGACGTGGGCTTGATAAAGAGACTCGAAGATCTCTCGCTTTGGTTTCTTCTTGAATCTGCTACCGGCGCAGGCCCAGACGATTCACTATTTCGTGATAGCGTTCAATGTCCGTACGCTTCAGGTAATCCAGCAGACTCCGTCGCTGCGAGACCATTTTCAGCAGGCCGCGCCGCGAATGATTATCCTTCTTGTGGGTCTTGAAATGCTCTGTCAGATCCAAAATTCTCTGACTCAGAAGTGCAACCTGTACCTGAGGCGATCCGGTATCGGAGTCGTGGGTACGGAAGTCAGACACAATCTTCTCTTTCGTTTCTTTTGCTAACGACACTTGCTTAAATGGCCCTCCTCGACGGCAGTAAACTCCGCTAAAAGCGGTAACCGCTAAACTTAAAAAGCGCGTTCAATTTAACACAGCCTGAACCGAAGCACAAAAGCCGCTACCAAATCCCACCGACCTTAGTCGGTGGTACCTTCAGACCCGACCTACATACCTTCCCGGTGCAGAACAATCCTACCGACGCAGTCGGTAGTTCGTTCATACCCAACCTTGTCCTTTAGGTAGCTGCGGATTACTATGCCTCGCATGCCAACAAAAGCCCGGATCGTGATTATCGGAGGCGGCTTTGGGGGTCTCTTCACTGCTCTCGAACTCGCCGGCTCCGCGGACGTCACCCTGATTGTCGACTCAGATCACTTCGTTTTCACGCCCATGCTCTACGAGTATTTCAGCGGCGAAGTCGAAGCCTGGCACATCGGCCCGCGTTACAACGAACTGCTCGAAAACAACGTGCGGCTGGTCACGACCGCTGCCGTCAACGTAGATTTCGACGCCCAAACGGTCTTACTCGAAAACAACGAATCCCTTCCCTACGACGCCCTGGTACTCGCGGTCGGAGGTGTGACCAACTACGCCGGTGTTCCGGGCGCCGAAGAGTTTTCAATTCCTTTCCGCAAGATCGAACACGCCGACGCACTGCGCACTTTGCTGGTCAAAGCCCTCGATCGCATCCCGCCCGAAATGCCGCCACAGGACGTGCGGCGCGAGCTGACGTTTGCACTCGTCGGCGCGGGCGCAAGCGGTTGCGAACTCTCCACCAAAATGGCCGACCTTCTGAAAGACGCGTTCAAACGCCGCGCGCTGCACGGCCAACCGCGCGTCATGCTGCTCGAGATGGGCGACAGGGTCGTGCCCGGCATGGGCGATGAGATTCGCGAACTGGTCGATGACGCGCTGCGCCAGTCGGACGTCGAAGTACACACGTTGACGCGCGTGGTGAACGTCACGAGCGATGGTCTAACGTTTGAACACGACGGTAAAGAGGAACATGTGAAGACCGCGGGCGTCGTCTGGCTCGGCGGCGTGCGCATGAATCCGCTGGTCGAACGTCTCGACGTCGAAAAGAACAAGCGCGGCCTAATCGCCATCCGGCCAACGTTTCAACTCACGCAGCACGACAACGTCTTCGCACTCGGCGACATTGCTTACTATCCCGACGCCACGCCGACACTGCACGGCACGGCCCAACTCGCGTTTCAGGAAGCTAGCGTAGTTGGTCACAACGCCAAGGCGTTTCTCGAAGGCAAGGAGTTGCGCACGAAACATTTCGAAGAACTCGGTGAGGCCATCAGTCTCGGCACTGAACGCGCCGCGGTACTCACTGGCGGCAAAGCATTCGGCGGCGCGCTTGCACGCCAGGCACGCTTCGCACTTTACACATCTCGCTTACCAACCTGGCACCACCGCCTACGCGTCGGCGCAAGCTGGTTTTTCGGCGGAACCACGCCGCGGCCGCTTCTGCCGCTCGGTTTGGAACGTTAATTGTTGGTACAACCGGTGATGAACCGGTTGCAAGTATTATTCTTGGTGTTGTTGATTGGATTCGTTGCAATCCTGTGGCTCGGAACAGGTCGTGTTCCAACGCCAAGTGTAGTCGAATCCGTGCCATCCGTTGAGTCCGTGTCATCCGTGGTCCAACCTGTTACCCACGTAAAACCACTAATAATTCCAGTTGCGGGCGTTCACCCCGACCAACTCACAGATACATTCACAGCGAGCCGCTCAGAAGGCCGTACGCACGATGCGATCGACATTATGGCCCCTGCCGAAACGCCCGTGATTGCTGCCGCTGACGGACAGATTCAAAAGCTGTGGCAAAGCGAACGCGGTGGGACCAGCATCTACCAGAGCAGCGCCGATCAGAAAATGATCTTCTACTACGCGCACCTCGCGCGCTACGCCGATGGTCTAACTGAAGGAAAACAAGTGCGCCAGGGCGACGTGATCGCTTACGTCGGCGATACCGGAAACGCCGGCGCGGGCAATTACCACTTGCACTTCTCGATCGCCGTAGTCTCCGATCCGAAGCGTTACTGGGAGGGCACAAACATCAATCCCTTCCCGCTCTTGCGCCAGTAGCGCCGCTTCGCTTCACGGACGATCTTTTGTTTACCCTGCACTAATTTCGTCCACTAAACCCGCATCCTCAGCCTCCTATCGTGGGAAAAGGCACACCCGAGTGAGGGAACGCTCGTTGCTCCTGTAGCCATGAGGACTAATCATCTCCCCACAGTTGATCACGAAAGAGAGAACTCAAATATGAGCTTGCTGCCACGCATTTTGCTCTTCAGTCTCATCGCTACGCTGGCGATCGGAACCGCTTGCACAACAGAGCAAACCAACTCCAATTTGCCGGTGATTACAACGGCGTCACCTTCGCCGTCGCCGAGTGCTTCACCCGCGGCGACGCAAGCGTCAATGAAAATAACACTACCGCTGCTCGACGCACTGCTTGCTGAAAAGGCATTCGTGAGCCAGCTCAAAGACAAAGCGAAACTTTCCGACGATCAGATCGAATCGCTCAAACGCGCATCGCAATCCGAGATCAACCGGCTTCGCGAAACAAACGCTGAAGAAACAGACGGCACCGACACCAACGCGCCCACGCGCGCCGCTGAACAACTACGGTCGATCGTCGGCGAGGCGAAAGCTGAACAAGTGTCGGCACTCGCAAACGAGTATTGGGCCAAGGGCGATCCGGCGGCTGAAGGCGCAGGCGCAAACGGCGTCGAGATGCTGAAAGGCCCGAACGCCGTGCCCACTGACACGCGCGTCGTCGTCAACATTCCTGCCTTTCGCATGGATCTCTTTCAGGATGGATCGCTGGTGAAGTCGTACAAAGTCGGCATCGGTTATCCGGAGTTTCCTTTGCCATTCGGTCTCCGCAAAGCTCAAACAGTGATTTTTAACCCGTCGTGGACGCCGCCCGATTCACCGTGGGTCGCGAAGATGAAAAACGCGACACCGGGCGAGACGATCGAACCCGGCAGTAAAGACAACCCGCTGGGACCAATCAAGATTCCGATCGGATTGCCGTCGCTAATTCACGGTGGGAAGGCGCCGGCGAAGATCGGAAAGTTTGCTTCACACGGCTGTGTTGGTCTGACAAACGCGCAGATCAAGGATTTCGCGATGATGCTGCTGCGCGCCGGCAACAACGAAGTCTCCGACAAGCAGGTCGCGCAGTATCTCGAAGACAAGACCGAAACGAAGTCAGTGAAGCTGGGCCAGGTGATTCCGGTTGAGTTGCGTTACGAAACGATCGTTCTCGAAGACGGAAAACTGCACATCTACAAAGACGTCTACAAGCAGGATACAAACACCGAAGAGAACCTGCGGCGCGTGCTCGAAACACACGGCGCCCGCCTCGAAGATCTTTCCGAGGAACAACGGCAGCAGGCACTCGCTGCTTTGAAAACGCCTCCTAAAACCGAGGTGACGATTGAGGTTGGGACTTTAGAACAGAAAGGATATCCAGCGCCGGTTAATTTGGACGACGGTAAAGGCAAACCGCAGATTACGCAGAAAAAGCAGACTAAACGGAAGTGAAAGCTGCACAGTCCGTGATTTCTGTGCAATCTGTGAAATCTGTGGATGGCTCCCCGGCCTCGCCGTAGTAAGGACGGCCTTCGAGAATCGCACTGAAGTACTCTTCGATTCGATCGAGCACTTCCTCGACCGAGTGCGAGTGATAAATTGAAGTGCGAAACAACGCGCCGCCCTGCAAGCCGCGCGTAAACTGTCCGGCCAACTGTTTCATCCGATTGATCGCGGGCGTTTCCGGCATGTCTTCGCGCAGCATGTCGAAATATTCGTGCAGGATCGCGCGTTTGTCGGCAAGCGTCGGTTCGAAGATCTCGCGCCCGTGCATCGCGTCTTCGATCTGCCGGAAGATCCACGGATTCGCCATCGCCCCACGACCGATCAGCACGCCGTCGCAACCAGTTTCGCGAAACTTCTCAAACGCGCCTTCGATCGTCGTCACGTCTCCACTGCCCGAAACCGGCACGCTCACGGCCTCTTTGATCTGCCGCACCAAATCCCAATTGGCCAAGCCGCGATAGCCCTGCTCTTTCGTGCGTCCGTGCAACGCGATGTGTTCGACGCCACAGTCTTCCGCGAGCTTCGCTGTCTCGACCGCATTGATCGTGTGATCGTAAAAACCGGCGCGGATCTTCACGGTCAACGGAATCGTGACCACTTTCCTGACAGCCTTGAGAATTGTCTCCAGCCGGTCGTGGTCCTTCAACAAACCGGAGCCGCCGCCATGCTTCACAACCTTCGGCGCGGGACAACCACAGTTGATATCGAGAATATCGGCGCCCACTTCCTGCGCCATCTCCGCGGCCATGGCCATACGTTCCGGCTGGCCACCAAAGATCTGCACCGCAAACGGCCGTTCGTCCTCGTAGAACCGCATCTGCCGTTTCGACTTCGGATTGCTGCGCGTCAATCCTTCAACCGAAATAAACTCCGACACCGACAGCCCGACACCTCCGCGCCGTTTGAGCAGACGACGAAAAGACACGTCCGTCACGCCCGCCATCGGAGACAGAATCAACGGCGGATTGATCTCAACGTCACGAATCTTAAAGGGCTTGATCAGTGTGCTTTGTCTGTGTAATCCGTGGTCAGTTTTTCTTGTCGTTCTTCTTCTTATCGTCGGTCTTGTCGGCGCTCTTCGCGGTCGCCGGTTGCTTGAGTTTCAGCAACGGCTCAACAGTCGCGCGATAAGTGTCCGTGACCTTGATGAACGCCTCGTTGCGCAGAGTCGCCAGGTAAGCCTCACGCTCCTTCGGCTGGACTTCCATCAACATCGCCTCGCGCACGCGGTTGTCGTTGAAGGTCGGCGTGTTTCCGCCCGGAGTGCGCGCATCAACGCGAAGAATCTGCCAACCCTCCGGCGTGCGAATCGGCTCGGTGACACCACCGGCCTGCACATTCTTTAACGCCGCAACCAAATCTTCGCGCAGTTGGGGAACGTCAAACTCGCCAACGTAGCCCTTGTCCTGCGGCGCGGTGCGCTGGCCATTCTTTTCGCGTTCAGAATTTGCGGCAGCGAGCGCGGCGAAGTCTGCGCCTGCACGGATCTGCGCGATCAGTTCGAGAGCCCTCGCCTTCACCGCCGCTTCATCTTTGCCGGTGGTGACGAGATACAGCTCCGACAGTTTCACACTTTCCGGTTTGCGAAACTTGTCCTGGTGCGAGTCGAAGTATTTCTTGATTTCATCAGACGAGAAACCGAGGTACACGCGGCGATCCACTTCGCTCTGCAACACCGCCTGCTTCATCATCTCGGCGCGCATCGTGCGCCGAACCTCATCCGGATCCAGCTTACTGTCGCGCATCGCCTGGTAGAGTTTTTCGATCGTGTTGATGCCCTGCTCCTGCGCGATTTGCAACATGCGGCGGTTCACTTCCGCTTCGATCTCGGTGGCCAGATCGAGCTCTTTGCCTTTCTGGAGCAACAGCTTCTCGTTGATCAGCGTCGCGATCAGCTCGGCCTGGTGTTTTGAGACTTCGTCGCGAGCCTGTTGCTCGTTCATGCCGTTTTGTTTGAGCGCTTCAATGCGCGCTTCAGTCTCACGCTTCAACATCGAGAGCGTGATCACGTCGTCGTTGACCTGCGCGATCACCTCGTCAACGACTTGCATCTCGCCTTCCTGCGCGAAGGCAGTGGTGGCGAAAAACAAAACGACGAGCAGCCCAGCAATGCAAGATAGATATTTCACAGAGGTACTCCTTCAGTTGGCTATAGGTCCTATAAGTCGTATAGGACCTATATGACCTATACAAAGCTCTCAGGACTAAGCCGGGGATTCTAATCGCTGGCGCGAAGCCGTAGCAACACGTCGCGAGCTACATCGAGCACGTTGTCCTGCTCGTCCTCAGTCAAAACCAGTCGCAAAACACCGTTTGGCGTGAACGTTGTGCCTTGATGAGAACTCACGTATTCCGCCAGTTTTTCCGGCGAAATACGCGCTTTTTCACTAAATTTTATCGCCGCTCCGTCAGGCGTTCGGTCGATCGACAACAGGTTTAACTCTTCAGCCAGCCGCCGCAACCGCGCATACGCAAATAATCGTTCCAGCGACAGCGGAACACGCCCATAACGGTCTTCCGTCTCGGTTCTGATCGCAGTTAACGTAGCTTCGTCCCGGGCTGAAGAAACGCGCTTGTAAGTCCGCAACCGCTGTCCCATGTCCGAAATGTACTCTTCCGGAATGGCTACATCCACGCCGAGATTCAGCGTCACGCTCGTCTCGTCCTCGACCTCTTCGCCGCGCAACTCCAAAACCGTGCGCTCAAGCATCGTGGTGTAAAGATCGAACCCGAGCGCCTCCATGTGGCCCGATTGTT
This sequence comes from Pyrinomonadaceae bacterium, assembly GCA_035279345.1. Classification (GTDB taxonomy): domain Bacteria; phylum Acidobacteriota; class Blastocatellia; order Pyrinomonadales; family Pyrinomonadaceae; genus PSRF01. The sequence goes on from DATEHX010000382.1 coordinate 13,080, forward strand.
CGCCTCCCAAAAGGCTTCCCGCCCCCCGCAGTTCCAAATCGAGGGCCGCAATGCGAAATCCCGCACCGAGATCCGAAAACTCACGAATTGCTGCTAAACGACGGCGAGCGATGGGTGACAGTTCCTGCTCGCCCGGTATCAAAAGATAGGCGTAAGCGCGCCGGTTTGAACGCCCGACCCGCCCGCGCAGTTGATAAAGCTGAGAAAGACCGTAGTTATCGGCGCGGTTTATGATGATGGTGTTTGCGCGCGGGATGTCTATTCCGTTCTCAATGATCGTGGTTGCAACGAGAACGTCATACTTGTAGTCGATGAAGTCGAGCATCACCTTCTCCATCTCTTTCTCGTTCATCTGGCCGTGACCGACGGCTATGCGCGCCTGCGGAACCATCCGTTTAACGAGCGCCGCGATCGTCTCGATTGTCTCGACGCGGTTGTGAATGAAAAACACCTGGCCGCCGCGCGAGAGTTCCAGATCGATGGCCGACTTGATGACGCCTTCGGAAAACTGCACGACCTGCGTTTGAATCGCGAGCCGGTCGCGCGGTGGAGTCTCGATCAACGACATGTCGCGCATTCCCGTGAGCGACATGTTGAGCGTGCGCGGAATCGGCGTGGCTGAAAGCGTCAGCACGTCGACTTTCTTCTTCAAATGCTTGAGCCGTTCCTTGTGCGCGACGCCGAAGCGTTGTTCTTCGTCCACTACGACCAGACCCAGGTCTTTGAACTGCACGTCTTTCGACAACATCCGGTGCGTGCCGATGATCACGTCGACTTCGCCCGATTCGACTCGCTTTACGACTTCCTTCTGTTCCTTCGAAGTGCGAAAGCGCGACAAGAGCTCTACCTTCACGGGAAACGGCGCGAAGCGCGTGCGGAACGTGTCGTAGTGTTGATACGCAAGGACGGTCGTCGGCGTGAGCACCGCTGCCTGCTTTCCTTCCATCACCGCTTTGAACGCCGCGCGCATCGCGACTTCCGTTTTACCGTAACCAACGTCGCCGCAGAGCAGCCGGTCCATCGGCACAGCTTCTTCCATGTCTTTCTTCACGTCCTCGATCGCCGTTTCCTGATCGGGCGTGAGCACGAAAGCGAAGCCGTCTTCAAACTCGTGTTGCCACGGCGTGTCGGCAGCGAAAGCAAAACCTCCGACGAGTTTGCGCTCGGCGTAAAGCCGCAGGAGTTCATCGGCCATGTCGCGCATCGCGCGTTTGGCTTTGGCTTTGGTTTTCTGCCAGCCGAGACCGCCGAGCCGGTCGAGTTGCGGTTGATGACCTTCAGCGCTCGAGTAACGCTGAACGAGATCGAGGCGTTCAACAGGAACGTAGAGCTTTGCTTCGTCGGCGTAATAAAGCAGCATGAACTCGCCGGTGCGTGGGCCCAGATCGAGTGTTTGCAAACCGCCGAAACGCGCGACGCCGTGATCGATGTGGACCACGTAGTCGTTTGTTTTCAGATCTCTGAAATCCGACAAGAACGCCGCTGTTTTCGAACGACGCTTTTTCCCATCTGGTTTAGATCTGGCTTCACTCGGTCCGCGCCGCTCAACTGTTTCGGCGATCTCGTCAAAAACGTCTGACTCGACGTGGACGATCAACCACGATTTCGGCAACTCAAAACCGCTGCTTGAACGCCCGACGGTCACAACAACCGGACGCATGTCGGCGGCGTCCGATGTCTCGCCGGTCAACGCGAGACGGGCTTCGATCTGGTATTCGGCGAGGATTTCGGAAATGCGTTCCGCGACGCCGAGACTCGGCATCACAAACAACACGCTCTTGTTCTCTTCGGCCGCACGTTTAACCGCCGCCGCAAGATCGGAAATGCGGCCGTGATAACGCATCGCCGACTGCGCTTGCCATTCGACTTCAAACGCCGCTTCAACAACGGGAAACACAAACGCTGGACGGCGCGCGTCGCGCTCGCGTCCGAGTTGTACTTTCGGCGCCTCGGCGTCGAGCGCCAGCGCCATATCCGTTTCCGCCGCCGCACGGCCTAAAGTGCGCAGTTCGATGCGCTGGCGTTGCTCGATTAAATGCCGCAGCTCTGCGTCGGTGAGAAACAGTTCTTCGGGCAGCAGCGCGATGTCGTCGGCTTGATCGATCTCGCGATAACGCTCCACGAGCCGTTCGTAAAACTCGCTCAGGTACGACTCGATGCCGCCCGGTTCATCGACAACCAGCACCGCATCGCCCAAATGATCGAAGACCGTCGCATCGCAACCCATTGAGATCGGTATCAACCACTCCCAACCCGCAAACGGTTCGCCTTCGTCGGCAAACGCAGTGCGGTCGCGCAACGAGCGTGCAAAACGTTCATCATTCCAACGCTCACGCGCGGCCTCGCTCCAGAGTTGAAAATCGAGTGCGGTAGCCCAGAATTCGCGCATCGGCGGCACTTCAACCGCGCGTAGTTGACCGGTCGAGAGTTGATTCTCCGGATCAAACTCGCGCAACGAATCAACCGTGTCGCCGAAAAATTCCAGACGCACGGGAGCTTCACGACCCGGCGGCCAGATGTCGACGATACCGCCACGCAACGAAAATTCTCCGACGTTTGTTACCGGATCTTCACGCATGTAACCGGTGGCGATCAGTTTTTCGACGAGGTCTTCGGGCGAGTGATCCTCGTCGCGAATCAACACGGTGCCTGCGTGTGTTATTGCAGATGGTCCGACTGTTTTGCGAGCGAGTGCGCGCGCGGTGAGCAGTACGAAGCTCGGCCTCTGGCGTTGCAAACGCCAGAGTGCGAGCGCGCGGCGTTCGAGTGTTTGTGCGTGCGGCGAGATGCCGGCGTACGGATCAGTTTCGGAAGCGGGCAAAACGAGTACTTCGTTGCCCGCGGTTTCCGTGCCGGCGAGCGCCGCGTACCAGAAGCGCAGGTCCTGTTCCCACGGCTCCAGATCGCGCGTCGTTTGCGAAACGACCGCGAACGTTCTGCCGGTTTCGCGTTGCAACGCCGCGACCGCGAGCGCACGCGCCGAACCGGCGACGAGCCCGCTGATCGAGATTACACGTGCGTTTGCGCGCACTTCGGCGACGAGTTGCTGATACTCGCGTGTTTCCGTGACCTGCCGCAGCGCCTGCTGCAACGTGGTTGACTGCTGAATGGAACTACTCACTTCTGTCTTACCAAAGCCATCCACAGATTACGCAGACTGTCGAAAAAGCTTTCTGCGTAATCTGTGGATGGCTTTACTTTCTCCTCATACGCTCCAGCAAGGACGTAGTGGAGGCGCCGGCCACGAAGGGCAAAGAGATCACTTTACCTCCCGCAGCCTCGACCTCTTCACGTCCATGTATTTCATCTAGCTGGTAATCGCCGCCTTTTACCAATACGTCGGGTAGCAGTTTTTTGATTGTGCCGCGAGGGGAAATGTCATCAAACACTACGACGTAATTCACGTCGCGCAAAGCCGCCAGTATCTCCGCTCGCTCATCTTGGTCAAACACCGGCCGCTCGGGCCCCTTCAACTCTCGCACGCTTCGATCGCTGTTGATCGCGACCACGAGCGCATCGCCCAGTGCGCGCGCCTGCGATAAGTAACGCACGTGGCCAACGTGTAGTAAATCAAAGACGCCGTTGGTAAAAACCAGCCGCTTTCCGGCGGTTCGCAAACGCTCACGCTCCGCGAGCATCGAATCCGGTGTTAATATCTTGTCTTTCATCCAAGGACTAGAATCTAGCATAATCGGCGCTTTACCTCGGAGAAGCCATCTTGTCATTGCCATTTCTCGAAGAGAACGATCAAACCCTGGCGCGGCGCGCGCATCTCGACGCG
>DATEHX010000383.1:0-26521 GCA_035279345.1 Pyrinomonadaceae bacterium
GCAAGGAAAGACACCACGAGTAGCTGAATCGCACCTTCGCCGTTAATACCTTCGACAAGCTACGCTTTGTACTAACCCGATGTCCGTTCCTTACGAGCAATTGCCGGTAGAAACCAAAACATTGCGGTCGTCACGCAACCACAGACAAAAGTCCCGATCCAAACCGCGTCGGAACCATAATGTTCGAGGATTTGGGTTCCCAACCATGGTCCAATTGCGACAGCCACGCTAAAGCCCATCGTATAAAGACCCATGTACGCACCTGCTTGTTTGCTGGGGGCGATATCTGAAACGAAAGCAGCACTGGCCGGCAGCAGAATCATCTCTCCAAAAGTCCAGATCACGACAGTAGCGGCTGCCGCGGAAACGCTATTGACGAAAATCAACGCACCAAAACCGGTACCGACCAAAAGAGCGCCCAACGAGATTGCATAGCGATGAGACCAGTCTGCCATTGCTGCATTTAAAGCAACTTCCACCAGAATGATGATGACCGTATTGATCGCCAGCAACGCGCCGAAGCCAGCTTCCGTCATGTGAAGATCGCGAACCAGAAACAACGGCATCGCAGCCAAAGGTTGAAAAAAAACTAATTCGATAGGGATCATTGCGAGTAGGAAATAGATAAACAGTCGATCGCGCAGCACGTCGGAATACCGAAGCCGTGGAATTATGTCGTCACTGGTTTCTTGGACAACGTCTTTTTCCAATGACTGCGGGCTAAACTGCCGCCACGGCAAAATCGCGATCAGGGCACCGGCAAGAAGGGAAGTTATTCCGTCGACGTAAAACAATAATTTGAAGGAATGCATTGCCAGAAAACCACCGGCCACCGGGCCAATGCTCATTCCAAGATTTATCGCTAAACGGGTGAGAGCGAACGCGGCCTTTCGCTGCTGTGGTCCTGCCAGCTCACCAATGATGGCCATACTTGGAGGACGAAAAGCTTCGCTGGTGATCGCCCAAACCGCCGTGACTGCGAAGATTCCGGACAGGGAATGAACAAAGGAAAAAATCAGCAGCACTATGCCGGATAGGACCAACGACGTTTGCATGATCCGCAGTCCACCCAGACGATCAGACAAACGTCCAGACAATGGTGCAATGACGATCGCGCTAATTCCGTAGATTGTGATAGCCAGGCCAGCGGTGGATGCAGGAAGACGTCTATCGACGGTCAGATAAAGGGTGAGAAACGGCAGGACCATAGTCCCTGCACGATTTACAAGGATAGCAAGACAAAGGAACCAGATTTCCCGGCGAAGGGATCCTAATCCACGCCAGGGGTTCAACAACGGGTGGCCTGCCGTTTCGGGTCAGCCTGCGCGTTGCTATCCACTTCGTAAAGACGGAAGCTATGATGATTTTGATTGTTGACCATCGTAGCCGTTTTCCTGAAGCGTTACTCGATAGTCTTTGATCTAGTCAAGCCACTCTGTTCGATCAAAGTTCATTGTAATACTGAGCGTCTCTCGGCGCGAATGCGTGTGTTCAGTTGATCTAAGCAACTCTCTAATTAGAACTAGAGAGTCTAATTGACACACCAGCAGACCGAGTAGAGTCCCGCAAAACACACTCGTCACGTATGACTCCCACGTCCCAAGCCTTACGTTACGAATAATTATCGCCCGCAAAGCCGCGTGCGTGATCCTTTCACGTCGGCAACTCACATCGCCCAAACTGAAAGGGGATTCAATGCCAGTTCTCGCATGCTGCGCGAAAGAAGTTCGGCACCTATATTTCTCTATCAGGGAGGGTCGCCGTTTCAGCTACCCGACCCCACCTGGATCGCCCGCTTCGGGGGCACGCAGGCAGTGCGGCTGGTATCCGACGGATCCCTCGCGGCGTTCGTAGGGTTACCAGATGAAGGCACGCTTCTAAGGGAATGGTCTGCGCCAGAAGTGTTCCGCATCATGGGCGGACAACGGCGATGGGTTCCCAACCGGCAGAACTCGCCACGTACGGCGGCTTTCCGAGCGTGCGAACTGTCCCCGACGGCGCGCTGGCGGCCATTCCGCAAGGACCACCCACGTCGCCGGTCGCTGCTCCGCCGGATAGTCCGCAAGTGTTCAATGCCGATTTTTATCTCAGTCACTACGGCGACGTTGCCGCCGCCTCTGGTAATGATCGTGCTGCGGCCCGCCAACACTGGCTCGACTTTGGAATAGGGGAAGGCCGGCGCGGCTCGCGAGAATTCGATGTTCAGTTCTACCTCAACCGTTACGCCGATCTGGCAAATGCCTTCGTCGCAAATTACACAGCGGCGGCCGACCACTGGATCAATCAGGGCTTGCCGAGCGAGGGATGAGCTGGTGCATCTGAAGTTGACGTCACCTTTTATCTTGCCAGGTACACCGAGCTCCAGGCTGCGCTCGGCTCAAACTTTCAGAGCGCTCTCGATCATTGGATTGCCCAGGGCTTGCCTAATGAGGGACGGCGCGCCTCCTCGACGTTCGACGTGCAATTTTACCTGGCCACGTATGGCGACCTCCAAGCGGCATTTGGCCCTCAAGGCTATTCAGCGGCATTCGACCATTGGCTGATTGCCGGGATCGCTGAAGGACGGAACGGCGCACCATAGGTCCCTGGCTACCAGCCAAGCCAATAACTTAATCAATCACACCAAAACATCAGGCACCGAACTTGCTTCTTTGAGCTCGTACTGCAATTCGACGCCCGAACTGATTCATTTGAGTGCGGCTCGACAAGGGGGATAAATGACAAACAATACATTGCTCGCAAATGTGCCCGTAGATCTGATGTACCAGGCTCTGGAGACGGAAAAAGGCGGAGTGCAGATATACACGACCGCCCTGCGCCTCGCTATTAATAAGGATTTGCGGGAAGAATGGAATAAATATCTGGAGCAAACCAAAAACCATGTGCAAGTTGTGTCGGACATACTGATTGCACTCGGTCTTGACCCTGATACTGAAACTCCGGGTCGCAAAGTCGTTCGCTATATCGGTACTTCCCTCGTAAAGGCAATGGAACTCGCTTCCAGGTGTGCTGATCCTCAAGCCGCTCAAATCGTGGCTGCGGAGTGTGTCACGCTGGCTGAAACCAAAGATCATCTCAATTGGGAGTTGCTGGGAGAGTTGGCAAAGAACGCGAACGCCGAGGAGTCCGCGCTCTTAACACCAGCGTATCAACAAATCGAAAGTGAGGAAGACGAGCATCTTTATCACACGGCTGGTTGGACGCGCGAACTATGGATCGCGGCTTTACAAATGCCTGCTGTGCTTCCTCCGCCGGAGGAAACACAGAACGTTGAAAACGCAATCGAAGCTGCCCAAGCCAAGAAGTCCAGAACCGCAAATGCAAAAGTAACTGCGAACGCAAAAGCTAAGAAGGCGAGCGCCAGATAGTAACGGAAGGAAGACAATGATCAAGGGGAAGACTGAAGACAGAACTGCCGGCAACAACGCGAAGAACAAACAACAAACTCCGGATCCGCCCCCCAACGGTGGGTACGGTGAAAACAACAGTAAGCTTGACGATCTGGCGAAGAATATTGAGGAATCTGCCGGCGAATTCCTCACCACCAATCAAGGCGTTCGTGTAAACGATAATCAGAACTCGCTCAAAGCGGGTGATCGTGGTCCAACGCTGTTAGAGGATTTCATTCTTCGCGAAAAGATCACGCACTTCGATCACGAACGCATTCCCGAACGCGTTGTACATGCCCGCGGCTCAGCGGCGCATGGTTATTTTCAGGTTTATGAATCGATGGCCCAGTACACGAAGGCGGATTTCCTTCAAGACCCATCGATCAAAACTCCTGTTTTTGTTCGCTTCTCTACAGTGGCAGGCTCTCGAGGCTCAACCGATCTTGCACGCGACGTACGCGGGTTCGCGGTGAAATTCTACACGCAGGAAGGAAACTACGATCTGGTTGGCAATAACATTCCTGTCTTTTTTATTCAGGACGCCATCAAGTTTCCCGATCTGATCCATGCAGTAAAGCCCGAACCACATAATGAAATACCGCAGGCCGCGTCGGCCCACGACACCTTCTGGGACTTCATCTCGTTAATGCCTGAATCAATGCACATGATTATGTGGGTGATGTCAGACCGCGCGATCCCCAGAAGCCTGCGAATGATGGAAGGCTTCGGCGTTCATACTTTCCGGTTCATTAACGATAGGGGAAAGGCGCGTTTCGTGAAGTTCCATTGGAAGCCGTTGCTGGGATTGCACGCGGTCCTTTGGGATGAAGCGCAAAAGATTTCGGGTAAGGATCCTGACTTTCACCGGCGCGACCTGTGGGAAGCGATTGAGAATGGCGACTATCCGGAGTGGGAACTCGGCGTTCAGATCGTTGAGGAGAAAGATGAATTCAGTTTTGACTTTGACTTGCTCGATCCTACGAAGGTCATTCCGGAAGAGATCGTACCCGTGCGCCGTATCGGCAAGATGACTCTGAATCGCAATCCTGACAACTTCTTTGCGGAAACCGAGCAGGTGGCTTTTCACCTTGGCAACATTGTGCCGGGAATTGATTTTACAAACGACCCGCTGCTGCAAGGCCGTCTCTTCTCATACCTCGACACACAGTTGATTCGTTTGGGCGGGCCAAACTTTCATGAAATCCCGATTAACCGGCCAGTCGCTCCGTTGCATAACAACCAACGCGATGGCTATATGCGACAAACGGTCAATCGTGGCCAGACAAGTTACGAACCCAACAGTCTCAGAGGTGGGTGTCCGTTCCAGGCTGGATCCGACATGAGTGGGTTCGCGAGTTATGCCGAAAGAATCGATGCGCGGAAAATTCGTGAGCGTAGTCCCAGCTTTCACGATCACTTCAGTCAGGCGCGACTCTTCTTTCTGAGCCAGTCTGAACCAGAACAGAATCACATCGTCAGAGCTTTACGCTTCGAGTTGGGCAAGGTAGAGACAGTTCCGATTCGAGAGCGAATGTTGTTTCTATTGGCCCAGGTCGACAAGGGGCTGGCTAACAAAGTTGCCGAAGGACTCGGTGCGGCTGTTCCCGCCAAGCTGGAGAAGCCGATGAATATGAGCGTTCCCGGCGATGTCGATCCAAAGAAGGTCCAACCAAAGCGTGCGATTGAGATGGACCCGTCACCGGCATTGCGAATGATCGACAATCCTAATTTCCCGAACGATACGATCGCGACGCGCAAAATTGCTTTTCTCGTGTCGGATGGATTCGACGACGCTGCTCTCTTGGATATGAAGCAGACGTTAATGACAGCAGGCGCCGTGGTCGTGACTGTTGCGCCGCGGCTCGGGATTTTGACAGGAGCTAACGGCACAGCGGTCAAGGCAGATTTCAGCTTTCTTACCGGCTCGTCAGTTTTGTTCGACGCCTTTTATGTTCCCGACGGAGAAGCCAGCGTCGCATCGCTCAAAGTCCAACCTGACGTCGCTAACTTTTTGATCGAGGCTTACAAACACTGTAAGACGATCGCTGCCAGCGGAGCCGGCGTCGAACTGCTTGCGTCCGCCGGCATTGTGACTGCTGGTGATGAGATTTCTCGAACTGACAAGTTTGAATTTCGACCGGGACTTCTCGCTAGCCGCGAGAGTTACGTCCCAGGCCTTGGGGATCAATTCGTAAGATCGATCGCCCGGCATCGTCATTGGGAGCGTGAGCCTGCTGCATGAAGAAGGGAACGTCATCGCCTGGCGCCGCTGGAACTCCTAACGGTCATCGGCCTGCTGGTCCATCTGTCGAGCAGTTGACGCAAAAGAATGTAGAAACCGTCACCAAGCTCGAAGAAGCGGCGAAAGAACAACGGACACCCACAGATCGCCTGGCCGGAAAGATCGCGAGTTTCTGCGGCAGCATGACTTTTGTTTGGGTTAATGCTAGCTGGTTCAGCGCGTGGATTCTTCTTAACTCGCTCCCGGGGATACCGCATGTCGATCCCTTTCCTTTTACATTCCTGACGTTCGTCGTTTCCCTGGAAGCGATCTTTCTCTCTACTTTCATTCTCATTAGTCAAAATCTCGACAGTCGCATTAGCGAAAGACGCAGCCACCTGGATCTTCAACTAAACCTGCTGAGCGAACAGGAAAACACAAAAATGATCGTCATGTTGCACGCCATCGCAGCAAAGGTGGGTGCTGACCTGACTCAGGATCCTTACTTAAAAGCCTTAGGTGAGGAGACGCAGCCGGAACGACTGATCGAACAAATCGAAGCGCGGGAAAACAACTAAGCAAGGGGGTTATCAATGAAACAGGTTGGCATCACATTACTTCTTCTACTGTCGTCAGGGTGCGTGGTCGCAGGAGGTTACAGCAGCGGAAGCGGATGGTTTATTTGGCCGGGGACCATCGGAGTTCTTTTGGTTGTTGCGGTTTTGTTTCTTCTTTTGAGGCGACGCTGAAGCACGGCTCTAAAGTTGCAGGTACAAAAGTACGCAATTAATCAAGTGACGTAGAAATCGAAAGACTCAGTCACTTAATAGCAATCATTGAGTCAAAGGGGAGAACATGGCAGAAACATCAGCATCAAGAACCGCACAATCAGGCATGGTTACCGGACTGTTCCCAGACAGAGAAAGCGCGGAGCGCGCATACGGTTCCATCGTCGATCGAGGCTACGCACAAGATGACGTCAACCTCGTTATGTCGGACGAAACACGAAAGAAACATTTCACAGACGACGGTCGGGAAACTGAACTCGGCAGCAAGGCGCTTGAAGGCGCTGGAACGGGCGCGGCGATCGGTGGCGCGGTTGGCGCAACGTTGGCAGCAATCGCAGCGATCGGTACCACTCTGGCGTTACCAGGACTCGGGTTACTTATCGCTGGTCCAATCGCAGCAGGATTGGCCGGAGCCGGAGCAGGCGGAGCGACAGGTGGATTGATAGGCGCTCTCATCGGTGCAGGTATACCGGAAGAACGCGTCAAAAAATACGAAGAAGGAATCAAAAAGGGCGGAATCATGATGGGCGTCACACCGCGTAATCCTGAAGACGCTGCTTACTTCGAGGAAGATTGGAAGAAGAATCGCGGCGAACAGGTTTATCGCTAAACAGCGCCTCGAAGGAAGGAAAATGATGAAGCGAACTTTAATCGTTATGGGTCTGCTTGCGGTGGTTGGTCTTGGAGGTTGCAATGGCGCCACATCCAACAGTAACACCGCCAATTCGAACTTGAATTCGAACACTGCACCAGCGAATGTGGGCGTAGTGCAAAACAACAATGGGAATCAGAATACGTCAGGCGTTCGTCCCATAAATTCGAACAACGCGAATAGCAGTCCAAATAGCAATGCATCACCCGGCAAGCCGTAATAATTAGCTGACGTCGAATTATTTTGCTGGAAGAGACAAAAGGGGCAGAAGGCGAAGGCCTTTTGCCTTTTCTTTTAAAGGAAAAGTCCTCATTCATACCGGGCTTGGCCCAGTGGAAAGTTAAAAGGAGTCCCTCTCATTCACACCGGGCTTTAGCCCGGTGGAAAGGTTTCGTATTTTTTATGGAACCGTTTTAACGGTTTCTGCTGTTGCGGCTCTATGGCAGCCGGCCATTCTTGATCCAGTCCTTAAAACATTGGATCCACTCAGTGGACCATGGACCACGGGGCTCCGGCGGCATGAGGTTGTCGGTGTCCAGAAGGCGGGTCAGTATTAGATCGGCGTTGTCTCGGACGGTTGTGTAATCGCCGAGATCGATGCCGAAACGATTCATGTGATCGATGTCTTCGGTGGTGAACTTAGGAAGAATGTCGCCTTTGTAGCTCGTGCATTCTCCCGCTCCGGATGGTTGTGTGCTCATGGCTACTCGCTTCGCAGTCGGATTCGTTTCACTCCGATTTTCAACGTGTCCCCGGCTTTCGCATCTGACGTTACCAGCGACAAAATGATCTTTCCTTCACCTTTGACTTTTCCCTGCGTGGCAACAATGAACTTGCCCGGGTTGTTGGGCGGAAAGAGACTGAAGCTCCCGAGGAAAATCTTCTCCTGATCCTTCGGCTGATAACTAACTTCAAACTTGACCGGGTACTTCTGAGGATTGTGTACTTCAGCCACCTCAACCTGCACAAACTTCGACCCTTCAACCTCGCGGTCTCCGGAGTCAATCGACTGTTCAATCCGTGGTTTATTCAGGTCGAGGTAATACAGAGGTTCGTCACTCTTGGTGTCGTTTTTTTGACTGGCAGAGTTCGTCGGACTTACGGACGCGTTCGCATTGCCCTTGTTAACGAGATCGAATGACCTGCCGTTACACGAAGTAAACGCGAACGCCACGAGACACACACCGTAACCCAACCTGTAAAACTTCATCTTTCCCCCGTATCTACAACGACTAATTGTTACTGGGGAGTCGGGTTGATTATAACAGGCGTAGTGATGATCTCAATTCCGTTCAACTCGAGTTGTGTGTCCGGCCGTTCAAACTTCCCGGCGAAGGGTACCGGCACAAGCTGAAGCGAGAGCGGAGTTCCTTCTCTCAATTGCCCACTCTCCCTCAGTCTCTGAATCGTGTTGGTCAGATTAACCAGAAACTTCGGCTGATGTGGTTTATGTTCACCCGTACCGTGACCACCGGTAGATCCAAAAAAGGCGAAGCTGCCTGCAAAATGCGGATCCTCGGTCGACGTTCCGCTATTGGCGCCTGGTAAATTCACAAACACCCTGACAGAAAAATCACTGTGAACGGGAAGGCCGGCGAAGTCGATACTCGCGAATATTCTCTCCTTCGCGGTATCGCCGTTGATGATCTGCGCAAAGTCCTGAGGCGTGAGCCTCGTTTCCATCGACGTCGGTTTGTCGATACTGACGGCCGCTTTTTCCGCCAGACGCACTCTCTTTCTAATGTCGAACCTGATATCGGCGCCGGCGCGGATTCGCCTTTCCACCTTCTCAAACGCAGCCTTGGTTGTCAGTTCCAGCACAGCAGGAAAGCTGCCGATAGCACTGCTCTCATAGCGATAACTCAAGAGCGGCATGATCGTGGTCGCGGCCGCCGTAAACTCCGCCGCGTTGCCATCAGCATCGACAAAGTGAGTGTTTACGTGATTGAGCCACGAGGCGTCGTTCGTGTTGTTATTGTCGAGTTCGATATTCCACTTGGCCCAGCAGTAATCGATCATGCAGTGATGGGTCCAGAAAACGGGATCTAGCGCTGAAGTGTAGTCACACAACGTACCGCCTACGGCGCAGTGGACTGTGTTATGCGGCGTGCCTTCGATCTGACTGCCAAAAGTGAAAAAGTTCGTGTCGCCCATGATCGGATTGAGCGCCGCATTGCTGATCTCCCATAGACCGGTCAGATCAGTGTCGGGTCTGGGAAGAAACAGCGGACTGGCGGGATCGAGAAAAGCCGGATTGATGGCCGGATTCTGGTTCCAGTTCCAATAAGGCAGTCCGAACTTCGGTTTCCCTGTAAGCTTCTGGCAAATCTTCTCAAAGAAAAACAGATAGGCACGGTGCCAGTCGAAGAAATGAATCGATCCGTGTTCGCAGAAATTAAAGCCGGAAGGTGTTCCGTGAATCGTCGCCTGCGCTGCCCAACTGGTCAGGTTACCCGAAGGCAAGCCTTTCATGGCCGCGACCGCATCTCTGTAAGTAGCGATGTCCGCATCCACCTCGGCGGAACCCGTTCGCAAACGGCGGCGCACGGGACGGTTCTTGATTGCGTCCGACAATGCGTCGCACCCGCCGAGCGTACTCGTGATGAGCGCAAGACTGACAAAGCCCAGCCCTTTAATAAAGACTCGGCGGCTGACTTCACTCAACGGATTGTTATCTTCGAAATCCTTAGGCGTGAGAGTTTCCATGGCTGTTCCTATCGAAAGCAGAGGTTGTTAGAAGTTCGTGAGTTGTGCGCCCTGGCTCGTGAGAACTACCCTTTGAAGACGGCCGCACCTTACTCCGCGGTCGATCAAAAGTCAATCTATCTTTTAGACCGCAGCCAGCGTTAGCTGGTCCACACTCCTGCAGCCGACCAAAAAATTCTTCAGCCCGTGAGGGACTTTGCCGTTTGATTTCGCACGTACGAAATGAGCAGTACGTTCTCTCGGTTCTGGAGGAAATTTTTCCATTGAGGGATTGGCAAGCTGAATTGAACCGGCTCGCGCTTGAATCACAAGGCGATCCGCGCGTCCGGATAGCGGTGCTCGATGGTCCAGTTGACCGTTCGCACCCCTGCTTCACTGGTGCTTCTCTCGCGCAACTCGAGGAACCGAGTCAAAGTGGTGACAGCGCGGCAGCTCATGGGACTTCGGTCGCAAGCATTCTGTTCGGTCAGGCTGGAAGTCCGGTCCGGGGTATCGTGCCGCGTTGTCATGGGATCCTGCTGCCGGTTCTCCACCAGCACGACGAAACTCCACGTGGCTCACAGCTCGATCTCGCTCGCGGTATCGCCCTTGCCCTGCAAAACGATGCAGCGGTGATCAACGTCAGTGCCGGACAGTTCGAGCCGGGAGGGGAAGCGCATCCCTACCTCGCCGACATGGTGCGTCGCTGCGAAGAACAGGGAGTACTGCTTGTTGCCGCGACGGGAAATGACGGTTGCAGTTGCCTGCATGTTCCGGCCGCTGCCAGGTCAGTGCTGGCGGTGGGGGCGATGGACGATTGCGGAAATCCTGCTCCGCTTAGTAACTGGGGCGATGCCTATCGTAACCACGGCATCCTGGCGCCGGGTATCGATATCCCCGGCGCTGTACCGGGAGGTGGCACAGTCCTGCACCAGGGCACGAGTTGGGCTACCGCAATTGTTTCGGGTTTCGCGGCCCTATTACTCAGTGTGCAAGTTCAGCGTGGCGAGCCACTGGACCCGCTTGGGATACGCAGCCTTTTGATCGAGACCGCCGATCGCTGCGATGAACAATCCACCACAGACTGCCGCCGCTTTTTGGCAGGGCGGCTCAACATAGCCCGCGCTTGGGCACAACTTAAAAATGGAAGGAGAAAGATAATGTCGGTCGAGGAGCAAATTTTAGAACCCCCAACTAACCAGCTCGACCCGCCCCGTGTCCAGGCTCAAGGACAAGGAAGCGACTGTAAGTGCAACAAGTCTTCCGCTTCCGCAGAGGAAGGTTGTAGTTGCCGTGAGAAAGAAGCTGCCAGCGAGGGTGGTTGTGGTAGTAAGAAGAGCCAACCAACCCTGGTTTATGCGCTCGGCCAGCTCGCTTACGACTTCGGTAGCGAGGCGAGGCGCGATTCATTCATCCAGCGTGGCGTCACTAACCCTTACGATCCGCGTCAAGTGTTGGCCCATCTTCAGGAGCACCGGGCACTGGCAGCGTCGCTCACCTGGACGCTGGTCCAGGACAGTACGCCCATCTATGCCATCATTCCGGCCGGAGCCTTCGCCGCCGAGATCTACGACTTATTGCGCAAGTTCCTGCAGCAACAGCTCGAAGAAGGAGTTGAGCGCATCTCGGTTTCGGGTTGGACCGCGGGCAAGATGCCGTTGGCGAGCGGTCAAAACGTACCCGCACTCTTGCCGGAGATTCGTGGCATGTATAGCTGGTCGACGGCCGCTCTCCTCGAGGCGGTCGTTGGTCAGGCGGCGATCGAAAGTCCGGACGATGACGCACGCGAGCAGATCTCGGAACTGCGGAACTTCCTCGACCGCATCTACTACGAGTTACGTAATCTCGGCCTCCTGCCACAAGAGCGAGCGATGAACTATGCCGCGACCAATGCCTTCCAGCTTGGCGACATCTATACACGTGCTGCCAAGGGTGGACTAAAGCTCGACTCCATCACCACCGAAAAAAGCCCGCTCTGCCGGCCGGATTCCGACTGCTGGGACGTGAAGCTCACCTTCTTCCATCCCACGAGGCGTCTGGACCACGCGCGCGAGATCTACCGGTTAACGATCGATGTCAGCGATGTCGCTCCAGTCACGGTCGGACAGGTACGCCGCTGGCAAGTTTACTGACCGCGTCCACAACCTTAGATGAAAGGAACAATGATGAACGTCCCAATTCAATCTCGATCTATCAGCCGCGGTGTCCCGGGCGGCGTACCAAACGCGCAACTCACTGGTGTTGAGGCTAGTTGCAGCGTCGGTCATCAGATCGCCTGCTGCGCGATCGTGGCCGGGATGGTTGCGAGTTGTGCTGCCATTCCCGTTGGCATTCCCGCCTGCGCCGGGGCTATCGCCGGTTTCATCGCGGATGACTGCTGGCAATGTGACTGCGGCGAGCCAATGCAAGCCACAGTCTGCGGCTGGATCGGAATCATCAACAGTATTTCGCCCGGAACGATTACCGTCCCGTCGTTTTGTCAAAACTAGAAAGGAGCTTGATATGAATTTGCCGCTACAAGCCGCGCCGGTCCGGCGCTTAACTTCAGGTCAAGGGAAAGCAACGAACGAGGTCACTGCGCAGGGGTGTTCCGTGTGGCAGGGAATTAAGTGCGCTGGGGTGATCATCGCCTGCACGCCAGTCTGTATTTTTTGTCCAGTCTGTCCGCCTTGCATTGCTTGTATGGGCGCCTCGTACTATGAGTGCGTCGGATGTTTCTAGCTGTCCGTGACGGCGGTGCGGGCATCACCCGCACCGCTTGTCTCAAGCAGTTAATTCTTCTTCTCATCCGTCTTCGCCGCCTCGACTGGCGGCGCGGCGTCTACGGAAAACGCCGACAGCTCTTTCGAGTTGCGCAGGTTAAATACGCGACCCTCGGCGTCGTCCACCTGGTAGTCAGGTTCTTTGTCTTTGAACATGATCTGACGATCGCCGCGGCCGGTTTCCATGTGAACACCAATCAAGCCCGCACCCTTTTCTTTGCCTTCCTTAACCGTCGTCAGGACGTAGACGTAGTTACCGGTGGCCTTCGTGGCGCTGTAGCGTTTGCTGACGAATTGTTCGTAGGCCGCGAGGGAGTTGATTCGTTGACTGTTGGCCCAACGGTTTTGGGTAGTGCCGTAGTAACTGTTCGCCGCAGCCGCGGTCGCGGAGGTGTAAGCGAGCGCAGTCAAACCGGCCATCGCGATCTTTTGCCAACCCGGTACGCCCGGCGCTTCATACTTCACCGACCACATGATATTGCGTGAGCGTGGATCGAAAGCGAGCAGATGTTGTTTGCCTTGCACGACCACAGTGCCGTTTTCACGCCGGTACAACGCGACTGGTTCGTCAGTAGTGTCACCACCTTTTGAACCGATCGCCGACAGACCACCAAAACCAAACTTCGCGACCTTTGCAACCGTGGCCGCGGTACCGAGGTTGTTCTTAAACTCCAGCTTCATCTTGTACGCTTCTTTTGCCTTGCCCGTGCTCGAAGTATCGAGCGCGATCACGTTCTTCGCATCAGCGAGGAGCACGAGGTTTTCATTCGGAAGCACGACCATGTTCGTGACACTTTCTTTTGCTCCCTCGTAATACCAGAGTGTGGCTCCTGACGCCTTGTTAACCGCGGCAACACCAAACGGCTTCTTGTTTACATACTCGCGTTTGCCGAAGTCGTAGAAGGCGCCGCCGAGCCGGCCATAAAGCACGTGGTCGATCAGTTTCAACTCGGCAACCGCGCCGCCGAAGTCCTTGCTGGTCCATTTGATTGCGCCTGTCTGTTTGTCGATCGCACGCAACTGGCCCTTCGCAGAGGTGTAAATAATCTCGCCGTCGATCAACGCCTGAGCATTACCGCGTTTGATCGAACCCTCGGTGACGTCGTATTTCACACCCCAAAAGAGTTTGCCGTCTTCAAGTGCGTAGCGATGCAGTCCCGCGTACGTGAAGTAGACCGAATCGCTGTCATGCAGCGGCTCGTTCGCGCCCGACAGATCAAACTTCGGAAAGTACTTACTGCCGCGTTCGATGCCATAAAGATCGACGTTGTCTGGGTAGTCGGCTTCCCAAACCATTTCCCCGGTGGTCAAGCGTAAGGCCGTGATCCTGGGTTTTGCTTTGTTCGCGCGGTTGTCAGGAACGGTGACGAGCAGCACCAGATCTTTCTCGTAAACCGGCTCAACAGCGACGGTCGCGCCTTTCAACTTGTCCGTCTCCCAAATGTTTTGCCCGGTGAGTAGATCGAGCGCGATGAGCTTCGTGCCTTTGCTGAAAGTGCCCGAAGTGTCAGAGACAAGGAGAAGCGGCGTTCCGGCGATCGTTTCCACTTCAAACTCTTCGGTTCCGGCCAGATCGTTGCGCGTCCAGATCGTTTGACCCTTTTCGCCGTCGAGCGTGTAGAGTCCCGACTTCGATCCGACGAGCAGCGAACCGACGTCAGTCACGCGATACCACTTGATATCGTTTGTGGGTTTGTGGGTCCAAAGGGGAGCCGCTTGAGTTACGGTGGCGAGCAGAGCGCCAATCACTAACGCGGAAAGCAAATATGCAAGTCCAACCCACCACGGTTCGTTCATACGATGGACCGGAATTTGGGCGGCGCTTGTTTTGAGAGGGACGGGCATTTCAAAACCTCCAGAGTTGTCTGAGATATTGGTCAGGGAAGATTTTTTGCGGAACAGATTGATCACAACGCACAGGTTGAACATATAATGAGCGGAACCGCGCCCCGCGATTTCCCTGTGGGGCGCGGCAAAAGCGCCCTCATAACCAATCGCAAAAAAATCGGGCCGCAAGGGTCAAGGCGCCGAAAAGTTTTTTCAGGCGATCCACCGATAGGAGCGTGAAGATCTGATAAATGGCATGACAGGACTGCTCAGACAGGCGCAAGCGGGCGACCGCGCGGCGCTCGATGAGCTGTTGCCGGTCGTCTATCTCGAGCTGAAGAGGATTGCCGCGCGCCAGCTTGCAAGCGAGCGGCCCGGACACACGCTGCAAGCCACCGCGCTCGTCAACGAGGCGTACTTGCGCCTGGTAGACCAGCACTCAGTTGACTGGCGCAACCGCGCGCACTTCTTCTCGATCGCCGCCGAGACGATGCGCCGCATCTTAGTCAACCACGCGATCAGCCGCCGCTCGGAAAAGCGCGGCGCCGGCGCGACCGTGCTCCCGCTCGACGAAGCCACCAGCTTCTCCGACCGGCGCGAGGTGGATCTGATCCTGCTCGACGAAGCACTCACGCGGCTCGCCACTCTCGACAGCGTGCAGGCGCGGATCGTCGAGATGAAGTTTTTCGCCGGTCTCTCGAATGAGGAAGTAGCCGAAGTGCTTTCAACGTCCGCATCAACCGTCAAGCGCGAGTGGCGCAGCGCCAAGGCGTGGCTCGCTACACAAATAACCTAAGTAAAAACCCTCTCAACGTATGTCCCTCGAATCGATATCCCCCGAAACGTGGCAGGAAATCAAACGAATCTTCGACGCGGCAGTTGAACTCGCACCGTCCGCGCAAGGCGCTTTTCTTGACTCAGCCTGTCGCGATGCGGCCGCGCGGCGCGAAGTCGAGAAAATGCTCGCCGCCGATTACGCGACCGTGCTGGACCACTCGCCACTCGCAACTCACTCATTTGCTGAAGGCGCACGTCTCGAAGGCCGTCGCATCGGGCGCTATCGCATCGTGAGTGAGGTCGGACGTGGCGGCATGGGGGCGGTCTTCGCCGCGGTGCGCGACGACGGTCAGTTTGAGCAGAAGGTCGCGGTCAAAGTTATTCTGAGCGGCCTCAACACAGACGCGATCGCGCGCCGCTTTCGCAACGAGCGGCAGATACTCGCGTCGCTCGAGCACCCGAACATCGCACGTCTCCTCGACGGTGGAATGAGCGACGACGGTTTGCCGTTCTACGTGATGGAGTTTATTGAGGGTGAGCTGATTGACGAGTACTGCCGCGAGCGTGATCTTTCGCTTCACGCGCGGCTCGAGTTATTCCGGCAGGTCTGCGCGGCCGTTTCTTACGCGCACCGGCGGCTGATCGTTCACCGCGACATCAAGCCGTCGAACATCCTAGTGACTCCGGCGGGTGAGGTCAAACTGCTCGACTTCGGCATAGCGAAAGTCGTCTCGCAAACAAACGATGGCGAGCGCGGCACGGCAACGCAGCTTGGTTTAATGACGCCCGCGTATGCGAGTCCCGAACAGTTTCGCGGCGAACAAGTGACGACAGCGACGGACATCTACAGTCTCGGCGTTGTGCTCTATCGATTGCTTACCGGTCAGTTGCCCTACAACTTGAATGGTCTTCGGCTCGATCAGATGCTGCGACTCGTTTGCGAAACCGAGCCGCCGCGTCCGAGTCACGCGATCGCGGATTCCTCCAAGACTCGGCCCGTTGAGGATGACGAGGCCACGATTTACAACCCGCACTCGTTGAAAGGCGATCTCGACAACATCGTTCTGAAGGCTCTCAAGAAGGAACCCGATCGACGATATGAATCGGTTGAACAGTTCTCGGAAGACGTGCGTCGTTATCTGGTGGAGCTTCCCGTCTCGGCACGGCCGGACACGTTCTCGTATCGAACTTCAAAGTTCCTAAAACGGAATCGAGTCGCAGTGATCGCGGCGTCGCTCGTCTTCCTCGCGCTGATCGCTGGCATCGTGGGCACGACTTATCAGGCGCGGGCCGCACGCCGCGAGCGCGAACGTGCTGAAAAGAGATTCGAGCAGGTACGCAAACTCGCGAACAACGTCGTCTTCAAGTATCACGACGCCATCGCGGATCTGCCTGGCGCGACTGCCACGCGTGAGATGCTCGTCAAAGACGCACTCGAATATCTCGACAACCTGTCGCAGGACGCGCAGGACAATCCTGCACTCGCGCAGGAACTCGCCCTCACCTACCTCAAGATCGGAAACGTGCAAGGCGAGACCTATCGAGCGAATCTCGGCGATTCCGCCGGCGCGCTCGTGAGCTACGGCAAGAGTGTCGAGATCCTCGAGAGCCTGGTTCGCAAGGACGACAAAAATCAGACGCTACTCAATAATCTCCGGCTCGCCGCGCAACAGAAAGCTTATTTGCTCGTCAGGCTCCAGCAATGGAAAGAAGCCGAGGAGATGGGCCAAAAGACGGTGGACATCAGCAAGCGGCTCGTCTTGCTCGACGCGGACAGTCTGGACCACCGCAACGCACTGGCGCGAAGTTATCAGGTCAAGGGCGATACGATGGAGTTCGCGGGCGGCGACGAGGAAGTCATCAAGTGGTATCGACTGTCAGCGCAAGAGGCGCAGGCCGCGCTCGCCGCGAACCCTTCGGGCGAGACGATTCGCCGGGTGATGGCCGCCAATCTCCAGCGTCTCGGGACGCGGCTTGAATACCGTGCCGAAACGTTACGTGAAATGGGAACACCCGACGCGGAGATCGCGCCGCTCTACGTCGAAGCCGAGTCGTTGCATCGCCGCTCGTTCGATCTGAGCGAAGGATTGCGCCGCGAGTTCCCGCAAACAGAGGTCTATCGTCGCTTCGTCGCTGCCACCAGCATCAACCTCGGTACGGCGATGGCCCGCGTTGGCAAAGGAGAAGAGGGAATACCCTACATCCTGCGTGCGCTCGAAATCCTGCGCGCGATCTCGGAACAGGATTCCAAAAACAATGAGGCCAAGCGCGATGTGGCGGAGTTGTGGCAATACATGGCGTTCGCACGCGACGCGATGGGCCAGAGCGGAGAAGCGGTCAAGGCCAACCTGGAATCGCTCAGGATTCTCGAAGAGATCACGACGAATGATCCGTCAAACTTCGAGTTTCTCAAACAAACGCACCTCACCTACAACAAGACCGGCGACATCTTTCTCAGGCAAGGAAAACTCACGGAAGCGCTCGGTTACTACCGCAAGGGCATGGATTTCGTAACGCAGATGTCCAAGCTCAACGACAACTCACAGATCGCGGTGCTGCGCAGCGAATCCAACCGCAAAGTCGGCGAGGCCCAACTCGCCATCGCCGCCGCGCGCAAGGATTCCGCCGCGCTCGCCGAAGCGCGTTCACACCTGCTGAAAGCGCAGGAAGATCTGCTCAACCTGCGCCGCAGAAACGAGCTGGGAAAAAACTACGAACACAAACTAACCCTTATTTCGGCGGAGCTCGAAAAGACCGCCGAGCCTTGAGGCGACGCATTTCGCCGTCGCTTACCTTTGGGCCTCGCGGCAGAACGCCAAGCCGCCAGGCTGCTACCTTGGAAGGAGCAATGCTATGTACCTCTACATCGGAACGAATGGTTGGGTAGCTGCGATCGATCCTCAGACCGGGAACGAGGTCTGGCGCACTGAACTGTCTACCAACAGCTTGTTTTCCTCCGGAAGTGATGTTTGCGTGCTCGAACATGAGGGCCAGGTCTTTGTCGGTTCCAACGGATATGTTTTTGCCCTTGACGGGGAGACGGGAAACATCCTTTGGGAGAACGGGCTTGAAGGGATGGGTCACAACGACGTGACCCTATCCATCGCCGGTAAAAGCATTCAATTCGTGGCGACCCATACTCACACTCAGACGTAGGGGTAGCGGAAACCGATCGCGTCTTTCAACCGGCCAAGTCCAGGTTTGCGATCTCCACCTGACTTTCAGCACGGCGCTCGCGTTGTTCGCCGACGCCTTGCATCAAGCGCCGGATGGGGATTGTCAGGAGGCCCAGGGCGACGCCGGAGATCAGTAAGGATGCGGTGGTGGCGTTGAGGAGTTGCGGCATCTGGTGCAGTTTTTCCGGATCGACTTGCCCGCCAACTAATCCGGCTATGAGGTTTCCGAGGGCAGCGGCGAGAAACCAGATTCCCATCATTTGACCCACGTATCGACGCGGGGAGAGCTTGGTCATTGAAGAGAGGCCCACCGGCGAGAGACACAGCTCGCCTAATGTTTGAAACAAGTAACTCATTACCAGCCACATGGCGGAGACCTTAATCGCGCCGTTACTGCTCACCACAATCCCCGCCGCAGGGATCATGATCAGGAAGCCGACACCGGCCAGTAATAGACCGAGTGAAAACTTCGCGGGACTTGACAGATCACGTCCACTCTTACCGAGACGCGTCCAAATCCAGGCGAATACCGGCGCGAGTATGATGATGAACGCCGAGTTCACCGACTGAAACCACACCGCGGGCACTTCGAAACTGCCCAACTGCCGATTCGTGAAATCTTTGGCGAACAGATTGAGCGAAGTAGGCGCCTGTTCGAATGCCGACCAAAACACGGCCGCGAACACAAACAGTACTCCGATCACTAACAAGCGCTTCTTTTCGTTGGTGTCGAGACCGCCCGCGATGAAAAGGTAAGAGAAATAAATGATCGCGAGCGAGACAAGCACGTAAGTCAGGTAATGGCCCATCACCTGCGGGTCGAGTGTTATCACACCCGTACTCGCGAGAACCACGACAAGCGCAATGATCGCCACGCCAATCGTTATGTACGCTTTCGCCCGCAATAGTTGTGTGCGACGGATAACGGGATCCGGATCCAGCGAAGGATGCGCGCCGATTTCACCGAGTGCTGCTTTAGAACGAGTGGCGAACACCAGCACGCCCACAAACATTCCCACGCCCGCAGCACCAAAACCCCAATGCCAACCGATCGTCTCACCCAAAAATCCGGTAACTAGCTGACCCGCAAACGAGCCCAGGTTTATGCCCATGTAAAAGATCGAAAACCCGGCATCGCGCCGCGAACCGCCTTCGGGATACAACTCGCCAACGATTGCCGAAATGTTTGGTTTCAGCAGACCGGTACCGAACACGATCAAGATGAGACCGATGAAAAACGGCACCTTGCCATTTGCGAAGGATGAGAAACCGATCGAGATATGACCGGCAGCGATTAGCAAAGCTCCATAAAGAATCGCACGGCGCAGACCTAACAACCGATCGGCAATCCAACCTCCGGGAAGCGACGATAGATAAACTGAAGCGGCGTAGATGCCGACGATTGCGGAAGCTTGGGTGCGGTCGAAGCCAAAGCCACGTTCCGCCAGAGCGGCCGACATGAAAAGCACCAGCAGCGGCCTGAGACCATAGAACGAGAAGCGTTCCCACATCTCGGTCAGGAAGAGCGTTCGCAACGCCGGCGGGTGACCCGTCCTGGGTGTGGCGATTTCTACGTTGTTCGCGTTCATAACACCTCCGTTAGCGTGTGAATCGAGCGTTAGCCTCTCAATCGATGCCACGCTAACCGGAGGGGCGACCGGCAGTATCGACGCAGGTCGGACTTTTCCAAGATTCTGGTCGGCGAGAAACGAAACAGTCCGGAAGAAATCGCGAAGAAAGTCTGAAACTGGACTATAAAGCCCGAAATTAGACTATTCTGTGGGCCTCATGGATCCGAGAACCCTCAAGAGTTTCGTGTTTGGGCCATTCAGACTCGACTTGGAAACCGGTTATCTCTACCGGCCGGACGGCCAACGAGTCGAGCTTACGGCGACCCCGCGACGGATTCTCGAACACATGTTGGAGAACACCAACGAGGGCGAAGGCGGTACGCTTTTCACCAGAGAACGGATCATCGGCGCTGTCTGGGGGAACGTCGCCGTCGAGAGCGCCACACTCGACAAGCATATCGGCGCGCTTCGCAAGGCGTTTGGTGTGAATGATGACCAGTCAGTGATCGAAACGAAGCATCGCGAAGGTTACCGTTTCAAGCTGCCCGTGTCGCGCATTTACGGAGCTGACGTCGAACCGCAGGAGAACCCTGGGACGAATTTAGTCGCACGTGACGAAGCACGCGCGGGTTTGATTGCGGATACTTTTGGGCTTTGGCTATTCAGTCGCCGTGGTGCAACGATCCTGCTTCCCGTCGCAGTGATAGTTGTCGCTACGGTTGCTGCCTCAATTTTCTACCGCAACTGTCCAACGCGCGCCCAAACCATCGCCAGCGCCGGTCAATGCGTGATCATCTTCGGCCTTTTTCTGCATTCACTTCGGAATCG
Organism: Pyrinomonadaceae bacterium; assembly: GCA_035279345.1. Classification (GTDB taxonomy): domain Bacteria; phylum Acidobacteriota; class Blastocatellia; order Pyrinomonadales; family Pyrinomonadaceae; genus PSRF01. The sequence continues at coordinate 20,677 of DATEHX010000383.1, forward strand.
ACCGAAAGGCTTGTCGTTGAATAAGAGTTCAGCGGAAGTGACCGAAGCAGGCTACACCGGTCGCGAAGAGTATGCGGCGGAAGAGCCGATTCTTCAGAAGCGATTACGGCTGTTCACGAAATGGTGGTCGGCGATGCTTGCGTCGTGGGTTGCTCTCTACGTCGTGTACGCGTGGGAAACCTGGAGCCTGGACTGCTTCGCTGCTTCGACGAACGAAGTGGCTTCGGTTCTCGAAGCAGTTTTCAATATTGTCAACACCGCGATGGTCATTCTTTGTTATAACGTCCTCAACCAGGAACCGGGACGTCAACGAAGAAGTAGTAGCGTGTTTACCGCGCCCGCTGCGATTGGAATCGCTTTGCTGGTGTTGATTCCATTGCTTTCGCAGTCGAGATTTTTAAACCTGCAGCAGGGCCTCGCCGCATTAACTTTGCTGACCGGACTCTACGCGGGAGTTTACATGGCGTTGTTTGTTGCGCGTCTGCAAAGCAAGTTTCTTGACCCCGCGCCTTTGCTCGTAGTCCTGCTCTTCTCTTACACGGCGATCCAACCGTTGGCGCTTTACATTCAAAACTCAAAAGAATGGGCCTGGGCTGTGCTTGATTACGCACTCGTACTCAAGTGCCTGCTCTACCTGTACGTTTTCTGGTTGATCGAGTCGGGCGATCTCTTGTTTTACTTTCGCGAAGTGAAGCGAAATTACGACGATCGCGTCGATCAGCGTCGCCGCGCACACCGCCGCCTGCTCCAGTAAGTTAAAGACTCGATTTTCACCGAAAGCTACCTTAGCGACAGCTAAACAACGCGGTTGTGTGCGTTTTTTGAAATGTTTCTGGCTAGAGTGGCGCAAGAATCAAGGAGGGACCTTCCGCACATGCCGACTTCCGCCGAGCGCCGAGCTACCTATCGCCGCACAGACGATATTTATACCAAGGCAATCGAAGACATAGGCGATTACGCCATTTTCATGACCGATGCGGATGGCATCGTGACGAACTGGAACGTGGGGGCGCAACACATACTCGGTTACACCGAAGAAGAAATCGTCGGCAAAAATGCGGCCAAGCTTTTCACCCGTGAGGATCGCTCAAAACTGGTCCCTGAAAAGGAACTGGAAACCGCTGCCATAGCCGGACGCGCGGAAGACGAACGGTGGCACCTGCGGCGCGACGGCTCACGCTTTTGGGCCAGCGGCGTCGTCACACCCGTGCGCGATCAGTCTGGCAAGCTGATTGGGTTTTCCAAAGTCATGCGCGACATGACCGAGCGCAACAAGCTGACTGAAGAGCGCGACCGCTTCTTCGAACTCTCGATGGATATGTTGTGTATTGTTCATTTGGATGGCCGGTTTCAGCGAGTGAATCCGGCGTTCCAGGAAGTGCTCGGATACTCTGAAGAAGACCTGCTGAAGGCGTCGATATTCGATCTGGTCCATCCTGATGATCTCGAAGAAACCGTGACCGGGTACCAAAAACTCGCTGCCGGAGAGCCGATCAGGTTCATGGAGAATCGGCTGCGGTGCAAAGACGCGACTTACAAGTGGGTCGCGTGGAGTTATTTTCCTTTGCCGGAAGACGGGGTCGCGTTTGGAGTCGGGCGCGATACTAACGACGTGCACCGGATGCACGAAGTCTTACGGATCCGGGCAGACGAACTGGAAGACGCGAATCGTGTTAAAGACGAGTTTCTCGCAACAATGTCGCACGAGCTTCGCACCCCGCTGACGTCGATACTCGGATGGGCGCGTCTTTTAGATTCGAACAAACTGAGTGAGAAAGATAAGGAACGTGCAGTTCACGTCATTCAACGGAATGCTGAAGCACAGTCAAAGTTGATCGAAGATTTGCTGGACGTTTCCCGCATCATCAGCGGCAAACTCAAGATCGACTTTCAACCGGCGTCATTTGCCGCGATTACTGAGAGCGTTATCAATTCGCTGCGTCCCGCCGCTGACGCCAGGCAGTTGCAGTTGGAGACAGCAATCGATCCCGCTGCTGGTCCGATCATGGGAGATCCGGCGCGTCTTCAACAAGTAGTGACAAACCTGCTCTCAAACGCGATCAAGTTCACTCCCGCCGGCGGTCGCATCGAGGTTCGTTTGAATCGGCCTGACTCAACGGTTCGACTCGAAGTGGAAGACACCGGCATCGGCATCGCACCGGAACATTTGCCTCATATTTTTGAACGATTCAGGCAGGTTGATTCATCGAACGTTCGCGCCCACGGCGGTCTCGGACTTGGGTTGGCTATAGTTGATTACCTGGTGCGGCAACAGGGCGGCACTGTTTCTGCCGATAGTAATGGAGTGGGTAGCGGCGCGACTTTCCGGGTTGAGTTTCCGCTGACATCCTCGGAAGTGATTGCCGCACCCTCCGGTCTAATCTCAAACTCATTAAAGACGACGCTGGACTCTTCACTCGCGTCAGTAGACGGGAAGTTGAAAGATCTGCGGATTCTCGTGGTTGAAGATGATGCTGACACGCGGGATCTATTGGCCGCGTTGCTGTTACAACATGGCGCCGAAGTGATCGCCGTCAACTCGAGCGTCACGGCGTTGCCGGCGGTGGAGCGTGTCAAACCCGACCTCATCATCAGTGACATCGGAATGACCGGCGAAAATGGGTATGCGTTTATCAGTAAGGTGAGATCGCTGGATCCGGAAGCCGGTGGCCGCATTCCGGCGATTGCGTTAACTGCGTACGCTGGTAAGCAGGATCGCCGCCGGGCCTTATTGGCTGGATTTCAAATGCATCTGCCCAAGCCCGTGGAACCAGACGACCTGCTCGCGATGGTTCTAAGTCTGACATTTAAGCCGGCCGCGGATCGGTAGTGATTTCGCAAGCGCAGTTAACGCTGCCAGTAAGTCTTAATTTTCTCAGCCAACAACGGAAACGGAACGTAATCCGCACTGCGTCCGGCGCGGCGGAGTTCGCCGACCATGCGCATGGCGCCGTCTGCGTTGCGTGTGTGCACGAGGATGGTCGAGGCGCGTTGTAGTTCGGGATTTGCGCAGAGCCACGCTGCGATTGCGTAACCCGTGCGTTCGTCATCGGTTGAATCGGAGTTGTAGTGTTCGGGATGGAGATCGTGGTCCAGAAAGATGGCGTCGTAAGAGCTCGCACTCAACAGTTGCTGGGCTTCGGCGACGTTTTCCGCGATGTCGACAAGGTCTCCCTTGAAGCGCGCGGTGAACCAGTGGTGACGCCGTTTGTCGTCGTCCAGCAAAAAGACGCGAATCGGATGACGCTCGGCCTGCATTCGCGTGAGACCGAGTTTGTTGAGTATCGACTGAATCAAATTCATCCGTTGTTTTAATCTCTCCTGTAAAACTCCCAATGTTATATCTGAATCGCCTGTTATATCTGAAAGGCGTTATAAGGTACTATAAGGCTTACCTTAATTCTTCTGGTGAATGGGTGATCGACGAAAGCCAACTCCCTAAAAAAGAGAGTACCGAAGTTTGCGAAGAGTGCTTCGGCACCGGGACTAAATTGGATCCGGTTAGGGGAGCGATGCCTTGTCCCTGCCGGCGCGTTGAACGTTCCCGCAAGCTTATGACCGCCGCGCGTATTCCACGCCGCTACGAGAAGTGTTCGTTTCACAATTTCATCAGCAATCCCGGTACTTCGCAGGACACCGCGCTCTACCACGCGCACAAATTCGCCAACGAGTATCCGGCGGTCGATCGCGGCTTGCTGTTCATGGGACCCGCGGGTGTCGGCAAGACGCATCTCGCCGTCTCGATCATCAGAGATTTAATCGAGAAAGGTTTCGCGGGTCTGTTTTTCGAATTCGGCTCATTGCTCAAACAAATCCAGGACTCGTACAACCCAATCTCGAAATCATCGGAACTCAAAGTGCTAGCGCCGGTTTACGAGGCCGACGTACTCATTCTCGACGAACTCGGCGCCACCGTGCCCACGGATTGGGTGCGCGACACGATGTACCAGATCATCAACAAGCGTTACAACGACAACAAGCTCACGATTTTTACTACCAACTATCACGACAAAGGCAACGAACTCGAGGAACGAATCACTTATCGCTTGCGCAGCCGCCTTTTCGAAATGTGTACGAACGTGGTGATTGACGGAGAAGACTACCGGCGGCGACGGAGACCGGACATTAGCTAGATGCCCAGACGCACTGACATTCACAAAATCCTAATCATCGGCTCGGGCCCGATCGTGATCGGCCAGGCGTGTGAGTTTGATTATTCCGGCACGCAAGCCTGCAAGGCGTTGCGGCAGGAGGGTTACGAGATCGTGCTGGTTAATTCCAATCCAGCGACGATCATGACCGATCCGGAAACCGCCAACATCACCTACATCGAACCGCTTAATGTTGCCTCGTTAACGGAAATCATTCGTAAAGAGCGGCCGGATGCGTTGCTGCCGACGGTCGGCGGACAAACAGCGCTCAACCTGGCGATTGCTTTGTCGGACGCGGGCGTGCTCGAGGAATACGGCGTCGAGATGATCGGCGCGAATCGCGACGCGATCAAAGTCGCGGAAAATCGTTTGCTCTTCAAGCAGGCGATGGATGAAGCCGGTTTGGAGATGCCGCGCGGTGGTTTTGCGAAGTCGTGGGAAGAAGCGCGGGAGATCGTTGCGACGACGAATTATCCGGCGATCATCCGGCCGTCGTTCACACTCGGCGGCACTGGTGGCGGCACTGCGTACAACCCGGAAGAGTTTGAAGAGATTGTGCGCGGTGGCCTTGCGGCTTCGCCGATTCACGAGGTCTTAATTGAAGAATCGATTCTGGGTTGGAAAGAGTTTGAGCTGGAAGTGATGCGCGACCTCGCGGACAACGTCGTCATCATCTGTTCGATTGAAAACTTCGATCCGATGGGCGTGCACACTGGCGATTCGATCACGGTCGCGCCCGCGCAGACGTTGACCGATCGCGAGTACCAAATACTGCGCGACATGGCGATTCGCGTGATCAGAAAAGTGGGCGTGGAAACCGGCGGATCGAACATTCAGTTTGGCGTCGATCCGGAAAATGGCGACATACGGATCATCGAGATGAATCCGCGCGTGTCACGTTCGTCGGCACTGGCTTCAAAAGCAACCGGTTTTCCGATCGCGAAGATCGCCGCGAAGCTCGCGGTTGGTTACACGCTCGACGAGATTCCCAACGACATCACGCGCAAGACACCGGCTTCGTTTGAACCGACGATCGATTACGTAGTCGCAAAGATTCCGAAGTGGGACTTTGAGAAGTTTCGCGAAGCGGAAGACGTGCTGGGCACGCAGATGAAGTCGGTCGGGGAAGTGATGGCGATCGGCCGCACATTCAAGGAAGCGCTGTTCAAAGGATTGCGCTCGTTGGAAGCCGTGAAGCCTTTGCGCCTCGAAGACATCTCGGACGACGAGTTGCAACGCAAACTCGCGCGGCCAAATTCACAGCGGTTTTCCTACATCACTTACGCGTTGCAGCACGATTGGCCCATCTCGGAAATTTATCGTCTGTCGCGGATCGATCCGTGGTTTCTGAGCCAGTTAAAAGAAGTGATGGACATTCAGCGCGAGATCGAAGGCGCGGAACTCAAACAGATCCCGATGGAAGATTTGCGCGCATACAAGGAAGTGGCGCTGTCGGATCGGCGTTTGGCGTATCTGACGGGGCGTTCTGAAGATGAAGTGCGTGAGCGTCGCAAAGAGTTGGGCATCGTGCCGGTTTACAAACGCGTCGATACGTGCGGCGCGGAGTTTGAATCGCACACGCCTTATCTTTATTCAACTTACGAAAGTGAAGACGAGTCGGCGCCCACGGATCGACGCAAGATCATGATTCTCGGTTCTGGTCCAAACCGCATCGGGCAGGGAATCGAGTTTGA
>DATEHX010000384.1:0-3014 GCA_035279345.1 Pyrinomonadaceae bacterium
CTTGGCGACAAGTTGATTCGTCCCGCCCTGGTGAAAGTTGCGACACGAAAGTAAATCTGGATAGATGGGAAAAGCGATAGGCATTGATTTAGGGACCACGAACTGCTGCGTCTCGGTGCTCGAAGGCGGCGCAGTGCAGATCGTGCCCAACAAAGAAGGTGGCCGCACGACGCCGACCGTTGTCGGTTTCACTGAAAAGGGCGAACGGCTGGTTGGGCAGATCGCGAAACGCCAGGCGGTGACGAACGCCGCGAATACCGTCTACGCCGTCAAGCGTCTCATCGGCCGCAAGTTCAACTCGTCCGAAGTGCAACGCATGCGTGAGACTTCGGCGTTTGAGATCGTCGATTCGCCAAACGGCGATGCGCGAGTGCGCGTGCAGGGCCGTAATTACAGTCCGCCGGAGTTGTCGGGAATCGTTTTGCAACGTCTCAAAGCGGCCGCGGAAGACTTTCTCGGCGAGGCGGTAACGGATGCGATCATCACCGTTCCCGCTTACTTCGACGACACGCAACGACAGGCGACAAAAGACGCGGGCAAGATCGCCGGCTTGAAAGTCGAACGCATCATCAACGAGCCAACCGCTGCCGCGCTCGCGTACGGTCTCGGCAAATCAGACTCCGAACGCATCGCGGTCTACGACCTCGGCGGCGGCACGTTTGATATCTCGATTTTGGAAATGAACGACGGCGTGTTTGAAGTGCTGTCCACTTCCGGCAATACGTTTCTCGGTGGCGAAGACTTCGACGAACGCATCATGAACTGGATGGCGGGACAATTTCTCGCCGACACCGGAATCGACCTGCGACAGGATCGCCTCGCTTTGCAGCGGTTGAAGGAAGTTGCGGAACGCGCCAAGTGCGATCTTTCGTCTGCAACCGAAACAGCTATCAACCTGCCGTTCATCGCGGCCGACGCGTCGGGTCCGAAGCACTTCAACAAGACGCTGACGCGATCGGAATTCGAGACGCTCGTCTCCGATCTGGTCGAACAGACGATCGAACCGTGTCAGACGGCGTTGAAGGACGCGAAGCTGCAATCGTCAGACATTCACAAAGTGATTCTGGTCGGCGGCCAAACGCGCTCGCCGATTGTCGAACGTACGGTCGAGAAGATCTTCGGACGCAAGCCATCGGCGGAGATCAATCCGGACGAAGTGGTGGCGATGGGCGCGGCGATTCAGGGCGGCGTTTTGAGTGGCGACGTCAAAGACATCGTGCTGCTCGACGTGCTGCCGTTGAGTCTTGGACTGGAAACGCGTGGCGGGCTGTTTACGAAGATTATCGAGCGAAACTCGACCATTCCGCTGCGCAACAGCCTGACGTTTACAACCGTTGTCGACAACCAGTCATCGGTAGAGATTCACGTTTTGCAGGGCGAGCGCGAAGTGGCGAAAGGCAATCGTTCGCTGGGTAAGTTTGAGCTGGTGGGAATTCCGCCGAACCCGCGCGGCGTACCGCAGATCGAGGTTTCGTTTGAAGTTGACGCGAACGGAATCGTTTCCGTGTCGGCGCAGGACAAGACGACCGGAAGCGAGCAGCAGATGCGCATTTCGCCGACATCGGGTCTCGCGCCGGACGAGATCGACCGTCTCATTCGCGAGGCTGAAGAATCGGCCGACACCGATCGCAGCACCAAAGAGACGGCGATGTTGAGGAACCGTGTGGATTCGTTGCTGCGGAATACAAAGAAGTCGTTTACGAAGTTTGGAGGAATGTTGGCGCAGGAACAGCAGGACTACGCCGAGAAAGCGTTTGGCGAGGCTGAGGCAGCGCTAGCGGCGGATAAAACTGACGAGATTAAAAAGGCACTCACGAATTTGGAAGTTGTCGCCGGACAACTCACATCCGCGATGCTAAACGCGGCCACGGATGCGACAACGAGTGAAGTTTAAAAGATGAGCAAGAGAGATTATTACGAAGTTCTAAATGTAAGCCGCACGTGCACCGAGCAGGAGCTCAAGAGTGCGTACCGGCGAATGGCAGTGCAGTATCACCCTGACAAAAATCCGGGCGATGCGAGCGCGGAAGAGAAGTTTAAGGAAGCGGCCGAAGCCTACAGTGTTTTGTCCGACGCGGAACAGCGCCGGCGTTACGATCGTTTTGGTCATGCAGGTGTTTCCAGTAGCGCGGGCGCCGGAAACTGGGGCGCGCCGGGTTTTGGTGGCATTGAAGACATACTCGGCGACCTGTTTGGGTTTGGCGATGTGTTTGGTGGTGCACGCGGTGGTTCGCGGCGTTCGACAGCGCAACGAGGCGCCGATCTTCGTTACGACCTGGAGATCACGCTCGAAGAAGCTGCCGAGGGAATGACTGCGCAACTCCGCATTCCGCGTCTCGAAACCTGTGACACGTGCAAAGGTTCGGGCGCGAAAGCAGGCACGCAGCCGGAGAATTGTTCGACATGTTCGGGGAGTGGACAGGTTCGTTATCAGCAGGGCTTCTTTTCCGTGGCCCGAACGTGCCATGTGTGTCGTGGCGCGGGTCGCGTGGTCAAAGACCCATGCGAGACGTGCAAAGGCGCGGGACGCGTCGAGCGCGAGAAGCAGATGGAAGTAAAAATCCCGGCGGGAGTCGAAACCGGGTCCAGATTACGCGTATCTGGTGAAGGCGAATCCGGCGCGCACGGTGGTCCGCCGGGCGATCTTTACGTGGTTATCCACGTTGCCGAGCACGACCAGTTTGAGCGACAAGGTAGCAACCTTTACGAGGCCGTGCCGATCACGTTCGCGCAGGCCGCGTTGGGCTCAGACCTGATGGTGAAAACACTCGATGGCGAAGAGAAACTCAAGGTTCCGATGGGTACCCAGACCGGTACGGTTTTTCGTCTCCGTGGTAAGGGCATGCCTGCGCTTGGTGGAAGGGGTCGAGGGGATCTCTTTGTTTCAGTGACCGTGATGACGCCGACGTCGTTGACCAGAGAACAGCGAAAACTGCTGGAGCAGTTGGCCGAAGTCGAAAACAAAGACCTCGAAGACAAGGGGCTGGTCGACAAAGTGCGCGACATTTTTGGCT
>DATEHX010000385.1:0-5826 GCA_035279345.1 Pyrinomonadaceae bacterium
GCTGGCGCCATCGGCATCGATATCTTGCGGACAATATCTTGTGCAACCGGGGCGCAAGCATACAACAACTTGTCAGAAAATACTACCGAAACGATTTTTAAAACGTGACACGAAGTGCGTCAGTTTGCCTGTAGATCCGCGTCGACTAACGCCGGTGCGAATCTCTGCTGCTTGAGTGCGATAAGCGAGTAACGCAAGGCCGGCAGCCGCGGCCCAGGCGGGACTTTGAACGTCTTCAATCAACCCGCCAAAGCGATCTCGTTCGGGATATCCAAGCCGCACAGGTGCGTCAAACACCTGTTCGGCGATCTCAGTCATGCCGTTGAGCAACGCACCACCACCAGTGAGCACGACGCCACTCGAGAGTTGTCGTTCCCAACCCGCTTCTTTGATCTCATCGGCGACGTGCATCAACACTTCTTCAGCACGCGGCTGAAGTATGTCGCAAAGAATCTGTCGCGAGAGTTGGCGTGGTGGACGCCCACCAACAGAAGGCACATCAACCAGTTCGCCACGTTCCATCTCGCTCAACGAACTGCTGCACGCGCAACCGACTGTGCGTTTGATCTTCTCGGCTTCGGGAATCGGCGTGCGCAAACCAAAAGCGATGTCGTTGGTGAAATGCGAACCGCCGAGTGGAAACACTGCCGTGTGCTGTACTGCGCCGCGCTGATAAATAATCAGTCCTGTTGTTTCCGCGCCCACGTCGACCAGCGCCGCGCCAAACTCTTTGTCATCTTCAGTTAGCGACGCTTCCGCGGCGGCCAGTTGCTCCAGAACCATGTCAGCCACGACGAGACCCGCACGATTGACGGCGTTGATTGCGTTCTGCCGGGCGGTAACCGGACTGGTGACGATGTGTACCTTCACGGCGAGACGCGCACCGATCATTCCTACCGGATCGTTGATGCCGTCCTGATCGTCGACGATGAATTCCTGCGGCAGTCGATCGACGATCTCGCGTCCCGCGGGAAGCTGAATCGCACACGCCGAATCGATCGCCCGGCGCACGTCTTCCGCGACGATCTCGCGATCGCGGCCAGACACAGCGACGATCGCCTGGCCGTTGAAGCCGAGTATGTGTGAACCCGCCAGATTGATCGTCACTTCCTCTGCTTCCAAACCACTCATCCGTTCTGCTTCTTCGACTGCTTTCTTGATCGCGTCAACGGCCGCGTCGGGATTCACGATGACTCCCTTACGCAAACCGCGAGCATCTGCTTCACCGATGCCGACGATCTCGAGCAACCCACCTTCACCAGGCTCGCCTGCAATACACGTCACCTTGCTGGTCCCAATGTCGAGACCGATTGTGTGTTGCGTGCGCTTGGCCATGTCGGGATGCTCTCCTAACTATCTCTGTGTTGGCGCAGTGCTTTCAGCGATGGTCTGACCTCCGGTCGTCAGACCAACGATTGCTCTCTTCCCCTGGCTCAGGTCGATGTAACTGATCAGTGGACCACGCGCTGTTTGCCGTTGCGCGTCCAACACGGCCAGCGCTTTCTGCAAACGTGCGCCCTGCTCCTGAGAGCCGAGCCGCACTTCGATCTGCGAGTCATCACCTGCGAGTTGCACACGCACGTCGTGCAGGTCCATCACATTCACTTCACTCACGCGTTCGGAAACGCCCTGTGCTTCCCACTCCTTTTGTAGTTCGAGAAACTTCGAAACGCGCGCGATGTTTTCTTTTTGTGCGTTTTGCTCTTCACTCCAACCGCGCAGGAAAAACGACGGCATCTGATCCGTTGGCGCCATTTCGCCGAGATAAACCGCATCGTCGTCTACCCACATGAATCGGCCTGACGAAGTACGCACGACCGCTCGCGGCTGACGTTCAGTGATACGTACGCGAATTCCATCCGGCAGCACGCGCGTGACGATCGCTTTGCGAACCCACGGCAGACTTTCGAGATGCGCACTGATCGCTTGCAGATCCGCACGCCACACTCCAGTCTCGCTGACGTCACGCCGCACCGCGGCTTGAATATCCTGAACCGAAGCGCGCGACGTGCCCTTCGTCTCGACCTTTTTTATCTGAAAGAAACTGGCGGACGCAGCCGCACGATAAACAACCACCACGAGCAAACAGACGATCGCGATCGCCGCGATCCGCAAAGCAGTCGGGACGTAGCCGAGAAGCGATCGCAACCGCGCGCCAATCGACTCCGCCGGAGCACGCTTGGCCGGACGTTGGCCCGCGCCCGAACGCGATTTACCGATGCCCGTGCGATTACCAACCTTTTGCGGAATTACCTGTTCTCTCACGTTCCCTCCTTCCTGCTCTGGTCCGTTTCATCCGTGTCCGTCTGTGTCTCATTACTCGCCTTCCACAGTTCGACTTCGTACTCAAGTTCAATCCCTTGTTCCTGGCGCACTCGCTCGCGGATCTCTTCAGCCAATGCAAGCGCATCTTCCGCGCGCGCGTTCTCACCTTCAGTGACGATGAAGTTCGCATGCACCGGCGACACGATCGCACTGCCGCGGCGTTGTCCTTTCATTCCCATCTCATCGATCATCTTGCCCGTGCCGATCGTGCTTGCCGGTGGATTCTTGAAGAAGCATCCGGCGGAACGCGAGCCGTGCGGCTGCGTCGCAAGCCTGCGACTCTTTGCATCGTCCATGCGCGACTTGATGCGTTCCGGATCGTCGGGTTTCAGTTTGATCGTCGCACCGAGTAACAACTCACCTTCCGCAAACGAAGTGTGCCGGTAGTTCCATTGAATGCTGCTGCCGGGAACCTCAACCACCTTTCCTTCACGCGCAACGCGCACCGTTTCAGTCACAGTGCCGATCTCGTGACCGTAAGCGCCGGCATTCATCCACAGCGCGCCACCGACAGTTCCGGGAATGCCGCCGAGTCCTTCGATCCCCGAAAGACCCGCGCGAGCGACATCGATGCAGAGACGCGGCAACGAATAACCCGCGCTCATGGAGACAAGCTCGCCATCGATCTGAACCACACCTTTCATGTTGCTCAAACTCAGAACCACGTAATGATGATCGCCATCATCGGCCAGCACGTTGCTGCCGGAGCCGAGTGGACGCCAACCGATGCCAGCATGGTCCAACTCGTGAACGATCGCGGCGGCTTGTTCTTCAGTGTCCGGCGAGATAACCCAATCGATCGCGCCGCCGACACGCAAACTGGTCAACTCCGCAAAACGCTTTCCGCGCTCCGCACGCACGCCGAGTTTGGCAGCGATTTCTTCAATCGCATGGTCGCGCTGGTCCAGCTTGTTCACTTCTTCAACCACTTGCATCTATTTCTGTCTATCTCTGTACCTCTGTGTCTGTGTGATTATTGTTTCTCCACCAACAACGACAGCAACTGCTCACTTACGCGATTCACCGTTCCCGCACCCAACGTCAACACCAGATCACCCGGCTGCACACGTTCAACCAACGCCGGCGCCGCGTTATCGAGCGAGCCGACGTAGTTAACGTCCTTGTGTCCGAAACGCTTGATCGCAGCCGTCAACGCTTCCGCCGTGACACCTTCAATCGGATCTTCACTCGCCGCGTAAATGTCCGTAATAAACAACACGTCGGCGTTGTTGAATGAACGCGCAAACTCCTGCATCAGATCGTGCGTGCGTGTGTAACGATGCGGCTGAAACAACACCACGATCCTTCTGCCACCCGATCCCAGTTTTGCGGCGGCGAGCGTTGCGCGAATCTCAGTCGGATGATGGCCGTAATCATCGACGACTAGAACTCCGTTCACTTCACCCTTCGCCTGGAAACGCCGCCCGGCGCCGGTGAAGCTATAAAGCCCTTCGGCGATCTTCTCGAACGCCACTTCCAATTCAATTCCAACCGCGATCGCGGCGAGCGCGTTGTAAACGTTGTGCACGCCCGGCACGCGCAGGACCATCTCGCCAATCACATCCGTGCCGCGCCACACACTAAAACTGGAACCGAAATTACTGTCGTGCCGGATGCCGTGCGCGGAAACGTCAGCCTGCGCGCTCAAGCCGTAAGTCATGCGGCGGCGTTCGAGCAACGGAATGATCGCCTGCACGTTTGGATCGTCGAGACACAGCACCGACGAACCGTAAAACGGCACCTTGTTCACAAAACTCGCGAAGCATGCACGCACGTCGTCCATGTCGTGGTAGTAATCCATGTGCTCGCGATCGATGTTCGTCACCACCGCGATCGTGGGCGTCAACATCAGAAACGATCGATCGCTCTCGTCGGCTTCGACGACCATGAGATCGCTCGCGCCGAGATGCGCGTTCGAACCAAACGCGCCGACAACACCGCCGACAACCATTGTCGGATCGAGCCCCGCGTGGTCCAACACATTCGCAACCATCGACGTCGTGGTCGTCTTGCCGTGCGAGCCCGCGACCGCAACGGTGTGCGGCTTCAGGCGCATCAACTCGGCCAGCATCTCCGCACGCGGAATCACCGGAATCGATTGTTGATTCGCCTGAACGATCTCAGGATTGTCGTCGCGCACAGCAGTCGAACGAACCACAACGTGCGGCTGTCCGACGTTGTCGGCACTGTGGCCTTCAAAAATCTCGACGCCCATTTGCTGCAAGCGATCGGTAACACCCGAACGCTTCAGGTCGGAACCGGAAACACGGAAACCGAGATTGATTAGCACCTCGGCAATACCGGACATTCCGATACCGCCGATGCCGACAAAGTGGACGTGTTGTATCCGCCTAAACATTCGTTCTAACTAACCCTTCAATCAGGTCTACCGCCGCTACAGCGGCATCTCCACGTGCTAACTTGCGACTTGCGTCTTCCATACGATCCAATTCACCAGAACTCTCAACTAACTTACCGATCTCCTCTATTAAACGTTCCCCACTCAACTCCTGCTGTACGATCATTCGCGCCGCGCCGGCCGCCTGCAACGCCTCCGCGTTCTTGCGCTGATGATCGTCCGCCGCGTAAGGAAACGGAATCATGATCGACGCCTTTCCCGCGGCAATTAACTCCGCCGTGGTCGTCGCACCCGCGCGACAGATCACCAAATCCGCTTCGGCGAAGTCGTTCATCATGTTGTCAATGTAGCTGCATACTTCGGCGTGGTCGTTCCAACCCGCCGCCGCGTATCCGGCCTTCACTTTTTCAAAATCCGCCGGACCAGTCTGATGCTTGATCCGCAACTCCACCGGCAACGATTTCAACCCCCGCAATGCCGCCACCATCGCTTCGTTGATCGCGCGCGCGCCCTGCGAGCCACCAAAGATCAACAAGGACAACTTGCCAGGCTCGCGTCTCTTCGCCGGTATTTCAAAAAACTCACGCCGCACCGGATTCCCGGTCACGACCGCTTTACCACGGAAGTATGGCAACGCTTGTTCGAACGACACGGCCGCACGATTCACAAAACGCGCCAGCACGCGGTTGGTCCAACCCGGCAACGCGTTTGATTCCATCACCAGCGTCGGCCGGCGCATCAACGCTGCCATCAGTACGACCGGTCCGGAAACATAACCGCCCGCGCCAACCACAACGTCGGGATTAAACTCGCGAATCACGCGGCCAGCCGACACAAAACTCTTCGGCAGGATCACCACGCCTTTCATGCGCGCCACGAGACTGACGTTCTTCAATCCCGCACTGTCAATGAGCGTCAGCTCGAATCCCGCCTTCGGTACGAGTTTCGTTTCCAAACCGCGCGCGGTGCCCACGAAGCGAACCTTCGATTCGGGATCGCGCCGCATGATCTCCTGCGCCACAGCGATTCCCGGATAAATGTGTCCGCCAGTGCCACCTGCTGCGATCAGGACTTTCATTTTCAATTGCCGATTGCCGATTGCCGATTTAACTCCGGCGGCCGCTTACCAAAATCGGAAATCG
>DATEHX010000386.1:0-26614 GCA_035279345.1 Pyrinomonadaceae bacterium
CAATGGACCACTCAACCGCCCGCCAAACTGGTTTCGATTGAGGAACGGCCGTTCGACTCCGGTCGCGTTGTTGAAAAACGTGTTGGCCGCAAACTTCGAATTACGGTTGTAGATGAAAGCCGCGCCGTGAAAGTCCTGTGCACCGCGCGGTGTCACCAGTTCAACCTGCGATGAACCGTAGCCCTTCTCTGCACCGGCGTTCTGCGTAGTGATCGTGAACTCGCTCACGTCGTCAACGTGCGGACGATCAGGCGCAAAGTCGGTCGCATTCGCGCGTATGAAGTTGTCCTGAATGTTTATTCCGTCGCGCGTGATGTTGGTGAATGAACTCTGTTGACCGTTGATCGTCGTGTTGGTGGCGCCGTTTGAAGCGGTGCCCGGTTGAAGTCCGATCAAGGCAAGCGGATCTCTTCCGTTGAGTGGTAGTTCCTGAATCTGTCGCTGGCCGACTGTCGCACTCAATTCGGCGGAAGTTGAGTTGACCACATCAGCACCGGCTACGACCGTAACGTTTTCCTGCAAGCCGCCGGGTTCGAGTTGAACGTTCAGTGAGTAATCGCGGCCGACGTCGATCTTGACTTCGGTCGCGGTGTAGTTCTTAAAACCGCTTCCGGCGACCGTGACTGTGTAGGTGCCGAATTCGAGTTGCGGGAAAATGAAGTGGCCCTGGTCGTTTGTTTTGACCATGCGAGCGCGTTGAGTTGCGTTGTCAGTTGCGGTCACGTCAGCGCCGGCCACGGCCGCGTCGTTTGGGTCTAGCACTGTGCCGGAGAGTGTTCCGGCAGTTGTTTGCGCATTGGTCGAAAAGGATGCCGCCAATAAAAGAGCAAAGATTCCGAAGAATCCAATGATTCTACTCTTCATGTTCTCCTCCTAATTCTTTTGGTCAGACGTCAAGGGAACCAAGATAAGAAAACAACAGGCGGGTTTGTCGTCTACAAATGGGGCTGAGGGTACGGGAATCTTATTTTCAAATTGTCTTGAATGAATGAGTGAGATCACTCACTGGGTGTAGGTGATCATACTTGGCCTGAAACTACGCTTCATGTTGCATCACGTAACGAGCGATCTCGACGCGATTGTGGAAATGCTTCTTGTCGAGAATGTGACTGATATGGTTCTCGACTGTTCGCACGCTGATGGCCATCTCCGCCGCGATCTCTTTGTTCGTCAATCCACGCGCAACGGAAACAGCAATCCCCTTCTCTCTCTCCGTGAGATTGTCGTCGCGGAAACCGTTGCCGTCTTTAATGGTGCGGCCGATTAAGCGCGCGATTTGTGCGTGAGTGCGTTCGACGCGATTCAGAATGCTCCTGATCATCGCGACCAACTCGGCAGTCACAAACGGCTTTGTCAGGTAGGCATCGACACCTGCGCGGAATCCCTCGATCCGGTCACCGGTCTCGGCTTTGGCAGTCAGGAATATGAGTGGCACGAGTGCCGAGCGCGGCGACTCGCGCAGGTGGCGCGCGAGTTCGAATCCACTCATTCCCTGTAACCCGATGTCGCTGATGATCAGGTCGGGTACTGCTTGCGCGATCTTGACGAGTGCATCGCGGCCACTTCTTGCGGTTACGACGTCGAACCCTTCTGGTCCAAGGCAGGACTCGAGTTTTCGCAGTAAGTGAGGTTCGTCGTTAACGATCAACAACCTGTGCGGCATTACTTCCCCCTTGCTCGGCCCTTGCTCGTTCGCGCCATTAAACAACTGCACTGTGACAATTCAGTTTCGAAAACCTGAAGGAGATCACCGAGAAAACTCAGGTTTTTCCTGAATTGACGATTCGATCTTATCGGCCTAGACTGCGGCATCCGCGACCTCCTCGCCCAGTAGTTTCAATAAGCTTTAACTTGACGCTTAAAAGATCAACAAAGTACCCTAACGTACCAACACGCGGGAGTTTCCTAAGAACCTAAGAATGGAGAGTCAAATATGCACCTTTTCCCCAGGCGCACGAGCCATACGCTGGGCGCACTGCTAGCCGGTGCCCTGTCGTTAACTTCGAGCACCTACGCACAAACGCCTTCCCCTAAAACCGCCACTTCCGGCGTAGAACCTACCCCGAGGGTTCAAGCTCTAAAATCACCAGCCAAAAGCGCGCTGCAAAGTACCACCACCAACAAGTTGTCTTCCGGCCTCAAGGGCCTCGAGGTTCCGGGACCAGCGGCGGCCACGTTCACCAATGCCACCGCCATCACGATTACTGACTGTCCTAATCCGTGTCCCGCCAGTGGTCAAGCGGCCTCGATTTACCCGTCGCCCATCACTGTGTCGGGTGAAGTCGGGGTGGTGCAACGAGTCTCTGTAACAATCAACGGATTTAGCCACGCCTTTCCCGCGGACGTAGACTTTTTGCTCGTGTCCCCGTCGGGACGTAAAACAGTTCTGATGTCAGACTTCGGCGCCGGCTCGCCGGGTGTCTCGAACATCAACGTCACGCTCGACGACTACGCGGACAGACCGATTCCGTCGACTGTTACGGGCAACACTGGTGTGCCGTTCGTAACCGGCACCTATCGGCCTGCGAATTCCGGCACGACGGATCTTTTCCCGGCGCCGGCACCCGCGGCTCCGTACACCTACACGCTGTCGGCATTCAATGGCGACAGTCCGAATGGTACGTGGAACCTTTACATCATCGACGATGCCAACCTTGACGGCGGCACCATCAGCGGTGGCTGGACCATTAGCTTCGACGTCCGCCCACCTGCACCAACCGCGGGACAGATCCTGATCACGGAGTTTCGTACCCGTGGCGCTGGAACGACCCCGCCGGGTTCGGACGGCAGTGCTGACGAGTTCATCGAGATCTACAACAACACCGATCAGAACATCACGATCATCGACGCGATTCCTGGCGCCGACCCGACTTCACCAACCGGCGCGGGCTGGCGTTTCGCTGGCGCGCAGGGCGCGGCTGAAACCACGTTCCTCGTGTTACCACAAACATTGTCGACAGCAGGTCCGCTTGCTTTACCACCGCGCGGATACTTCCTGATCTCCACGCAACCGACGACGCCGAGTCCGGCAGGTAATACTTACAGTCTTTCCACTTACCCGACCGGCACCGGAATCACGGCTAGCGGAAGCGCAAACGTGTCAGTCAATCCGGCTTCGGCAACAGTCGGTTTCCTGCCCGATGACGTCGGACTCGCAGTGTTTTCAACGGCTGCGGCATTAACGGCGAACCGCTTGGATTCAGTCGGCTACAGCTCGGTCACGGCTACTGACTATAAGGAAGGCACAGGCCTTTCGCCGGCTGCCGGTATTACCACGGCTGGTCAACATAGCTGGGGTCGTTTGCTGGCCAACGGACAGCCACAGGATACCAACAACAATGCGGTGGACTTCGTGCTCGTTGATACAACGGCGGCGACGCTCAACGGTGTAGCATCAAGTCTTGGTGCACCGGGACCGCAGCGTGGTCCAACCATGACTGCGTATACGACTACGAGTGCGCCAATCGAACACAACGCAGCGATGCCAGCAACGCTTATCGATCTACTGCAACCGGCGTCGGTGGCGCCGAACCGAGTGCGCGATTTCACTCCGGTTACCAACGGCGCTAATGGCACTCTCAAGATCCGGCGCAGATTTACCAACAACACCGGATTGCCGATCGTCGCGTTGCGCTATCGCATCGTGGCCATCACCACGCTGACCGGCGCGCCTATACCTCCGGGCCAGGCGGATCTCCGCGTTCTGAATTCACCGACGCAGACGATCACGCTGACGGACACGAGTAGTGTGACGGGTCAGGCCTTGACCTTGCAGACTCCGGCAGCACAGGCAAGCGGTGGTGGACTAAACTCCAGTCTGGCGGAAGGTGTAATCACGACAACTGCTCCGCTCGCCAATGGCGCCAGCACGGTTGTCGAATTCAATCTCGGCGTTCAGACTCCCGGACAATTCCGGTTCTTCGTCAACGTCGAGGCTCTCACGGTTCCGCCACAATAACGCCGGGCTCGTTTGAGTAACTAAGGGCGCGAGATCCTCTCGCGCCCTTTACTTTCCCACAAAGAAGCACAAAAGGATCTTGTGAAACACTATGTGCTTTTTTGGGGCTACTTCTGCCGGGCCGCGGTTCGGGAAGCGACGCTGTTGAAATGCAGGAAGGGACGCAGGATGTAATAGACAGTCTCTTCGATATTAAAAACTTCGCCGGTTTCGTTCTGAAAGGACGGGCCACTCTCGCCGATCTCTAACGCTAAAGTTTCCTCTCCTGCAATGGGTTCGGCGCCTCCGCCGAGCATGCTGGCTTCAATCTTTAGCGCGTCCGGGCGATGAGAGATAGTTATAGCGATACGCGGGAGTGTTTGCTTGGTGACGACGATTGAATCCGTTTCGCTGAGTTGATGATCAAGGCCACCGGTCTTGGTCCTGAACTCCTCAAGCCGGTTCATCTCTTCAACTACATCCCTGATCAGTTGTTTAAAGTCGTCCCAAAGCTCGGCTAAATCTGCCGGTTCCGTCATAGTTTTCCGACCTGCGATCGATCGTGGGGATAGTTCGACCAATCTGACAGTGCCGGAACCTGCTTCAGAAATACGCCTGTAACGTGTTTACAGGTGAAACACTCCACCGCAGAAGTGTCTCATCATGTAACACCAATTAGTCCGGAGTCGTAGTCAATGCCCTGTAGAAATCGATGCGCACGTCCACCTGACCGTCGATGCGCCTTCCCGTCTCCTCGATATGCTCCGTGATGTCTCGGCCACGGGCTCTCGGAAACTGCGCATGTATGAGCGCTGCTTCCGCGGCAACCAGCGGAGCCGCCATCGAAGTACCACTCCAGACACCATACTTTCCACCGGGAATCGTGCTCGTGATTCCCTGCCCCGGTGCTGCCACTGCGATCCACGATCCGCGTGTCGAGAACGACGCCAGCCGGTCTTTCGACGTCGAGGCAGCGACGGCAATCAAGCCGTGAACGTTTTCCGCAGCCGGATATTGTTCGGTGTCGTCACCACCGTTTCCGGCAGCCGCGACGATCACGAGGTTTGGTTTTCCAACCGGAAAATCACCCGACGAATCATCGTCACAGGCTCCCTCCAGCACCTGTTTCAACATCCCGGTGCGGCGCAGCGTGCTGAGACTGAGATTAATGACGTCCGCGCCGTCGCGCGTGGTTGGATTGCCGTCAGGATCGACCGCGAAGGCCAAGGCTTCCGCCAACACCCACGTATTTCCGATACCCTTTTCGTCGAGCACTCGTATCGGAATAATCTTCGCGCCGGGAGCAGCGAGCGCGATCAGTCCCGCGACGTGCGTTCCGTGCCCGTAAGGCCCAATACTCAAACTGCCGACTTCGCTCGGATCCGTGTCCATGTCCACGAAGTCAAAACCGGGAAGCAGTCTTCCGGCGAGCGCCGGATGTGAAACGTCAACACCTGTATCCAGCACGGCAACGCGAACCGGTTGCCCGTCAGCGCCGATTCCCCGATTGATTGCGTGAGCCTGGGCCAAACGGATCGTCGCTGGCGCCCATTGCACCGTGTAAGCGGACGGATCGCCGACGCTCCAACCGTTACCAACGCTCCAACCGTTGCCGCCTCCCTCGGGTGGCTTCTGAACGAAGTTTGGCTCCGCGAAGACGACCCGAGTGTCGCGTACGAGTTGGGCGATGCGGTCTTCGACTCTCGCGCGATCGGTGATGCGCAACCGATAGATCGGCCGCGAACCAAATTGATCGAGCGGATTAGCGTCGAGGTGGTACTGAAGGGCGATAGGGGCGAGTTGGGCAGCGCTCGTCAGCTTTACGAGCACCTCGCCATTGATAAACTCGTCGCTGTCCGACGCGGAACTCACCGCGCGTGGTTGATCGCCAACAGCGAAAAAGATAGCTGCTGCAAAGAACACCAGCAGCACCAACGAAATTCTAAGTTTCTTTGGCATGATCGGCTTCTCTGAACAGTCTGGGCTTTAAGAAGCGCCGGAAATAGTTTCCTGCTTAAATTTTCAAACTACAATCAACAGTGTCGGGCAAAGATTGTGCCGTCTGGGGTATGGGGTATTTTACCAGTGTCCCACCAAAACGAAAGGGGACCAGAAGAACGGATGAGGTTTTTCTTCAAGCATTTTTAGTTGGGCTGCGCGCAAAGCGGCGGACAAAGTGCGGCCGGACATCGTTTCCCGGTAGAAATCAACCATCATTTGCTCGGTCGCTTCGTCGTCTACCATCCACAAACTCAAGAGCACAGAACGCGCGCCGGCGGAGAAGAAACCGCGTGCTAAACCGATGAGCTCGTCGCCGGGCGCGATGACGTTCGCGCCTGTTTCACACGCACTCAAAGTGACAAGGGCACGGTCGAGTTTCAGGCTGTACGCGTCGCGAACCGTGAGCCAGCCGTCGGCGAGCCGCAACGCCGAGAAGAGTGGATTGTCGGAACGAAATTGCCCGTGACAAGCCAAGTGCACCACGTCAGCGGTTCCTGAGTTTTGCCGCAAGGCTTCGCTCGTGGCGGCTTCGCCAACGAGGGCTTTGGCTGCGGGAAAAACTTCACTCAGCGATTGGATTTCGTTGCTAATCCGCGGTGTTTGTTCGTCTGAAACGCCCATCAACAGCGCGCGATTCAGGTTATGTTGGCCGCGTTCGAGACACTGTTGCAGGATTGCCGCGCTGGGAGCGTAGGAGATCTCGCAGTGTTCGATTAGATACTTGTCGCCGTCGTAAAGCGCGTGAAACGGAAGATAATGCAGTGCGCCGTAAGGCACGACGATCAAATTGCGCTGTTCGAGTATTAGCTTCAGCGGGTGAATTAGCTGTTCGTACAGGTGTCGCAGGTGAACATTTATTTTTTTCGTTAACGTCGGAAGGTGACGGCGAATGGCGCTCGCACCGTAGCGGAGTGTCTCAATTTGAAACCGCAGGCCGTTCAAGTGTTCCTTTATGGACGTGAGCGACGTTAGATTTCGTGCGACCCGCACGTTATCTCGTGTGACTACGAAAGCCAGCAGTTCTTCGCCAAGCGTCGCGTATTCAACCAACGCGTCGTTTTCCCGGAGCTGTTGTTGCAGCCGGCCAACGTCAAAAGACCCGAGCGGCGAAGCAGAACCCTCGCGTCGGTGGTGCAATTGGCGCGTGATCTCGAGCACCTTGTTTTCGCGCTCGCGTAACTCCTGCTGCACCTCGCGCCGTCTCTGCGCATGGCCGTTTACAGGTTGATTGATCTCCTTGTAGAGGTAGTTCAACTCCTCGCGCAGTTCACCGATCTGCGTGAGTAAGTTCGCTTCGAACGCATCGCGAGGTTCAACCAAGTCATGCCCACCGCCGAGACTGTCGACCAGCGCACGCGACCGAGCGCTCTCAACCAGCGTCAACGCTTCAGACAATCGCTCGTCTCCGGCTTCCAAACAGATGCGAACCAGTTCGCTGTACGGCGCCAGCTTGTTTGCGAAGAACGCTGTCTTAAACTCCTCGCCGGGCAGCGGAGCACGCAGTTCTTCAGTCACCGCGATCGCGTTTCTGAAATGACGTTGGGCTACGGCAGTCTCACCTTTCGCATTCGCTACCAGTCCCAAACCGGTGTAAGAGCGCTCGGTGATCTGTGGTTGTCCGTGGTTAATCGAGTCGTGAACCACGCTCTCGAAAAGCTGCTGCGCCTCGTCAGTGTGGTTCAGAGTTCGGGCAATGTCGGCGCGCAACCAGCGAGCGAGAAGTATCTGGTGCCAACCAGGCAGATCGCTCTCCGCCTGCACTGCGAGTTCGTGGGCGATTTCGTCGTTGCCGTGAGCATGATGAAGCTGTGCCTGCGTCACCAGCACGAGCGCCTCGCCGACCTTGTTTCCCTCGGCGCGATAGAGTTCACGCGCTCGTTTCAGCGCCGCCAACGCGGCTTTGTCGTTACCTGACAAAAGCTCCGCCCGCCCGCGCGAGGCGAGCGCGCGCGCTTCGTCCGCGCGTAATCCGAGTGACGCGAATGTCTCGGTGACACGGGCATAAATCGCCGCCGCTTCCGGAACCAGGTTCAACTCCAGATACGCATCCGCGATCTCTCTTTCAGCCAGTGCTGACTGATGCGGCATGCCGAGAAACTCGTAACGGCGGCGCGAACGTTCAAGATAATCAAGTGCCTGATCGTAGCGCCCGCGCAGCAACGCAAAGTTTCCGATATTTCCCTCGATCTCGGCCTGCGTTACCGGCACGCCCGCACGTTCCGCGAGTGCTACTGCTTCCTCGTACAACGCGGCCGCGGACGAAAACTTGTGCAGCACCGCGTGAGTATTGGCGAGACAGTTATTGATCGTGGCCAGTTGTTTCTCGTGGTTGACGGCAATGAAGCGAACGCGCGCGGAGGTATGAAACTCTTCCGCCTCGAGGTATTGATCGCGGCGAAAGTAAAGGTTGCCGATGTTGTGTTCGATCTTTCCGGTAGCCAGCAGATCGCCGTCATCGAGGAAGACTCGCCGTGCCCTCAGGGCACACGCGATGGCTTCTTCGTAAAGACCAAGCATCGCGAGAGCGATGACTTTGCTGACTTCAGTAGCTGCCGCCGCGTGAGGTTTATCGAGCCCGAGGAACACTTGGCGCGCTTCATCAAGCGTAGCGATCGCACCGTTCATGTCGCCCTTGATCAAGGCTTCGATGCCCTGTGTCCAATGGCACAGCGCGGTGAGTTCGGGATCGGTTTGTAGCTGGGAGATCGTCCGTAACGTAGCCGATGCGGCCAACGAGCGCAGCGGGTTGCTGCTCCAACCGTCGAGACAAATGTCTTTGAGAATGTGGGCGAGTTGTACGTCTAGCGCCGCGCGCTGGTCCTGAAGCAGAGCGTTCCGTTGAGGTTCATCGGCTTCAACCAGACGCGCTGCAAGTTCCGCACGGTCCATCTATGGATCACCAGTTAAGGTCCGAGTTCGAGTTGGGGAATGTCTACCAACAAGCCGGGCAGATGCACGGAGATCTTGTAAGTCCCGGCGGGCACTGAGCCAAAGAAAAACTCGCAAACCTCATTCAATCTCGCCGTAGCGGAGAAATCGTCACTCTCGAGGTTTACCTCGCCGTATTCGCAGGTTGCTCCGAGTATCTGGCCCGCTATTTCGTTGTCCGGCGACACGCGCAACTCAATATCAGCAGTTTCAGTCGAATAGATCAACTGTCTGCCGCCGCTTGCTTGCGAGCGCAATCCGAACGCCGGCGCCGCAGTCAGACTATCAAAACTCAGCGCTCCTATGACACGCGTGGCCAATGAAGGTGCGGGTGATGGTTGCCGGCTACTCACGCGGGTACGAAAAACCTTCCGCGCGTTCTCCACCAGACTGGCCGGCGGATCTTCAATCGTGTCGGATCGCATTAACACGATGGCCTGCCGAATCTTTTCCAACTGCCCTGAACAAAGCGAACAGGCGAAGAGATGCTCCAATACTTCGTCGGACGTTACCGAGTTTTCATCGGCCAGGTCAACCAACGCTGTAAACGGAATGTGCGGTGAGAAAATGTTCATAATGGTGCTCTACCCATCGAAGGTGGGTTCATTCAACCAGTCAAACAGTGCCTCTCCGCGACAGTAAAATACGCACGAGGGGAGCGTTTTCGCGCAAAGGCGCAAAGACGCAAAGCGCTACCACGTTTCGAAAGGTTTTCTTTGCGACTTTGCGGGAGAAATCTTCTCCTCTAATCATTCCTCCAGCAGTTGCAACAGCTTCTTTAGACACCGCGCCCGCGTCGGGCCGATGCTGCCTTCCGACGTCCCAAAGGCTGCCGCTATCTCCGAATAAGGCGCCGGTACGGGCCGATAGTAGAGCATCACGAGCAGCTTTTGACAGCGGGGATCGAGGGCGGCGAGCGCCGTACGGATGCGATGTTGTTCCTCGAGCCGCATCATTGATTCGTCAGGCAGCGGAGCGGTATCAACAATGGCCGCCAACACGTCGTCAGCGGTGTGTGTGTCGTCGGTTTTCGCTGTTTGTAAAGCACGTTCCTTTGTCAGCAGCCGCCACGTCTTCCGGCGGGCCGTGGTCACGAGCCACGCGTGCAGACGGTCGGGATCGTCAATGTCGTTCATCTTTTCAAACAGCGTCACGAATACTTCCTGAAACACCTCTCCTGCTTGATCCTCATTGAGACCAGCGCGCCGCGGGATCGCATAGATCAGGCGCTGATAACGATCGATCAAGGCGTTCCACGACGACTCGTCGCCATGGCGGCAGGCGATCAGCAACTCTTTGTCAGTGGGTTGCATGCAGATGATGAATCCAAACCGCAGGTTAATCGAGCATAGAATCTAAGTGTATTTTCCGCAAACCGGCTCGCACTGTCAGAACATACGAGTCAAATTCAAATCAGACTCACTCCCCCGGCAAATCAAGGAATCAGAATCGAGGTTCAATGCTTCGGTATAAGGAAGCTCTCGCACTTTTTAACCCGCAACCTAAATCAACTGCGCGGTCTCTACTAACAAATCCCCGAGTACTTCTCTACTCGCACGATACCTTTGGACTCGGAAATATTCGCCGCACATTACTCTTAGCTCAGGAAGTCATCGATCAATATCCACGTGCGGCTGTCTTATTAATAACCGGATCGCAGGTCATTCATTCGTTCCGTATTCCCGAAGGCGTCGACTACATCAAGCTGCCGTGTCTCGATCGGATCGACGCAGAACGCTATGAATCGCGTTTCCTCGTCGAATGTTCGGAGGCGGTCAAACGCACGCGGAGTGCCATCATTGAAAAAACCGTACTCGGATTCGCTCCTAACCTGATAATTGTCGATAAACGTCCGGCAGGCGTGGACGGAGAATTAGCGGACACGCTCAAGGCTCTCCGCACGCGGAATTTTCCGACCCGTCTCGTGCTCGGCATGCGCGACATTCTCGACGAACCGCGCAAGACGCGCGAGACGCTCAAGAACAATCGCAGCTTCGAGGTTATCCGCGATTACTACGACGAGGTCTGGATCTACGGCTCTCAGTCGATCTTCGACACCGTTCGCGAATACGACTTTCCTGACGATATCGCGCGCATCACTCACTACTGCGGTTACCTGAAACGGCCCACGATGGTAACGAATCGTAACGGCGGTCCACCGCACGTGCTGGTAACAACCGGCGGCGGCGGTGACGGCAGCCGGATGATTGGCGCCTACCTCGAAGGACTTTCAACCTTGCCACGCAACGTCGCATTGAAGTCGACGATCGTGTTTGGTCCACAAATGTCGGCCGATACGCGCGCCGAGATCACTACGCGCTTCGAATACTTGACCGACGTAGAGTTTCGAGAATTCGAACCGGGCTTGATGGAGCTTTATGCACAGGCGGACCTGGTCGTTTCGATGGCTGGTTACAACACCGTCTGCGAACTGCTTTCGTTTGGCCGCAACGCGATCCTCGTTCCGCGCGCAGAACCAGTGAAGGAACAACTGATCCGCGCGCGCTTGCTGAAAGCAGCGGGACTGTTCGAGATGGTCGAGCCGGATGAGTTGTCGCCGGAAACACTGATCGCGAAGGTGCTGCACGGGCTGAACGACGCCGCCGCTCTTCCGGTTCGAATCGATCTGCAAGGACTGCCACGCATTCGCGAACGCATCCGTGAACTGCTGGAGGAAGAGGAGCAGCAGCAATGAGTTCACGTGTGGCAGTAATCGTCAGCGGATTTCCGCGGCGTTCGGAGACATTCATGCTCGGCGAGCTTTTAGCGCTCGAAGCGAGTGGCGTGTTGGCCGCGGTGCTGGCGACGAAAGCAGGAGAGCCCGGCGCAGTTCAACCCGGCACCGAAAAATTAGCGAAGTACGTTGAGTTCCTACCCGAAGCTCCCGTCGAGGAACAAGCGCGAGCCGTTCGACAGATACTCGAACGCAAAGCTGTGGGCGGTATTCATGGTTACTTTGCCCACCGTCCCGCGGAAGTGGCCCAACAGGCGGCGCAGATGTTAGGCATTCCGTTTGGTTTCAGTATTCATGCTCGCGATCTGCGCAAGGTTGCGCCGGAGACGTTGACAGAACGAGCAGGCCGCGCAGCTTGCGTCATTACCTGCAACACGGATGTCGCGCAAGACACGCGCGATCTGGGTGCTCCGGTTCACTTGTTGCCGCACGGCGTCGACCTGCAACGCTTCCGGCCGCCAATCACGGAGATAAACAGCACGTTGCGATTACTCGCCGTAGGACGGTTGGTTGAAAAGAAGGGCTTCGATTTTCTGATCGCGGCTTTAGCGGGTGTGAAGGTCAATTTTACGCTCACCATTGTTGGCGACGGTCCCGAACGCGAACGGCTGCAACACCTGGCCATTCTGAATAATCTGGCCCGTCGCATCGACTTTCGTGGTGCGGTTACTCACACCGAGTTGCCGCAAATCTACTCAGAAACAGACGTTGTAGTAGTGCCTTCGATTCAAGATCGTTCAGGCGATCGCGACGGCTTGCCCAACGTGGTTTTGGAAGCAATGGCTTCAGGCCGCGCGCTCGTGGCCAGCGAAGTTGCGGCCATTCCTAGTGCTGTGGTCCACAACGAGAACGGATTGCTCGTGCCGCCGGGCGATCCGGTGGCGCTGGGACATGCTCTTTCACTTTTAGGTGCAAACAAGGAACTGCGCATGGAGCTAGGACGAAACGGACGCATACGTGCCCAACGCGATTACGACATCCGGCATTGTAGCGAACGGTTCAATCGACTGTTGACGAGCGTATACGCGTGATGAATTCAAACGGATCAACAACACAGGGCACAGTCGCTTACATTCTCAAGGGATATCCACGACTGTCCGAAACCTTCATCACGAGCGAGATCTATCGCCTCGAACAGTTGGGAATCAAGCTTCGACTAGCGGTGATCAAACACGGCGACGAGCCTGGGTCGAACGGAATTTCGCGAAAAATCAAAGCGTCTCCCAATTATCTTCCGCAAACTTCTTCACTGTCGCAGACGTCGCTGCGGCGATGGCTTGGTCTACATCTCAGCGATTTTTTGCCGGCGCTTCACAGCGTAACGAAAGCAAAACCGCGAGGACTGGTTCGAGCCGGTCTGGTTGCATTCTTTCAAGCCGTCAGAGCGCGGCGCAGTTTCTTTTCCTGGCCGCGCAAGTTGTACCTGAAGGAGTTACTCCAGGCAGTGTGGATAGCGCGGCTGATCCTTGAGACCGGTGACGCGCGACACATACATGCACACTTCTGTCATGGCGCGACGACTGTTGCATGGTTCGTGTCGATCATCACCGGACTTCCTTTCTCTTTCACGGCTCACGCGAAGGACATCTATTGCGACTCACTCAATCCGGCCGGGTTGTTGCGTCGCAAGATGCGCGCTGCGCGTTTTGTAGTTACCTGCACGGACGCGAACCGAGAATACCTGCTGAAGATTGATCGCACCGCGGATGTTCGTTGCATTTATCACGGGTTGAATGCCGAGTTTACCGGCTTACTGACTGATTCAACTCATAGTCCACAACAGAATCACAAATTGCGCGCCTTGGGCGTCGGCAGGTTAGTGCCCAAGAAAGGTTTCGATGTGCTGGTGGAAGCGTGCGCCATTCTGAAGCGTCGCGGCTTCGATTTCGAAACCGTCATTGTCGGCGAGCACGGCGAACAAGAGCTGGACTTACGTAAACAGATCAGAGCGCTCGGACTCAAGGACAACGTTCGTTTTACTGGACCACTCGAGCAATCGCGTCTG
Source organism: Pyrinomonadaceae bacterium (assembly GCA_035279345.1). Taxonomy (GTDB): domain Bacteria; phylum Acidobacteriota; class Blastocatellia; order Pyrinomonadales; family Pyrinomonadaceae; genus PSRF01. The sequence continues at coordinate 13,606 of DATEHX010000386.1, forward strand.
TATGTCGAATACCAGAATGCCGACGTCTTCTGCCTGCCTTGCCGCGTGCTCGAAAACGGCGATCGTGACGGATTGCCAAACGTGCTGATGGAAGCAATGGCGTGCGGGCTGCCGGTGATCACGACACCCGTGTCAGGCATTCCGGAAATCATCGAAGACGGCCGCAACGGCACACTTGTTCCACCCAACGATGCGCACGCGCTGGCTGATGCGATTCAGCGAACAGGCACGGATCGCATGCTTGCGCGCAACCTGGGACGTGCCGGGCGCATGACAGTGCTCGAGCGATTCGACGGAGACAGAACGGCGCTGGAGTTAGCGGCGCTGTTTGCCGGAACGTAAAGGCAATCCACAGATTACGCAGATGGAAATACTAGTACAGGAGCGAAAAGCTGAAAGGTGGCGTGATGTTTTTTGCGTCAGCGAGCACGCGCACACAGATCTTGCGCTGGCCGATGAAGTTTGTGATGGAGTGTTTACCTGCGCAGGGGTCAAGGTTGAACTAGGCATTCCAACTAACTGGACCACCACCGCGTTGCCATCGGATGAAGAGTGGAAGATCGAGTGGCACAAGTTTTACTACGGTCTCGATCTCGCTCATGCCTTCGCAGTTACAGGCGACGAGAAGTATCGAACGACGTGGAGACAGTTGGTGCGATCGTGGATAACACAGATGTCGGTGGGTTGCGACTCCAGCGACGTCGCCGCGCGCCGGATACAAAACTGGATTTATGCGTGGAACGCGTTTTCAAAGGTTGGCTCATTTGAGCAGCAATTTGAAGACGAGATCATTTGCAGTATTGCGGCCCAGGTGTCTCACTTACGCCACCATCTCACGGCCGAACGCAATCACCGCACACTCGAACTTTACGCTCTGTTCATCGCCGCCCTCTCGCTGCCGGAACTTAACAACGACAACCTGCTCGAGTTTGCGATGACGGAGTTGCACCGCAGTCTGCTAATGGACGTGAGACCGGACGGTGTGCATCGCGAGCAGTCAACGCATTACCACGCAGTTGTGCTGCGATCGTTTCTCGGCGCGCGTGAGAACGCGAAATGTTTTGGCTTGCACTTCCCTGCCGGTTACGACGAGCGCCTGAAGAAAGCCTGTGAGTTTCTACTTCACGTTCAGCGGCCCGACGGTCTGATTCCCGCACTCTCCGACGCGGATACTGGCAACTACTCTGACCTGCTCGAGCTCGCCGCATTCATTTTCGATCGATCGGACTTTCTTTACGTCGCGACCGCCGGCGCGCTGGGCGAGCCACCGGCAGAGTTGTGTCCGAGTTTTCCGGATGGCGGTTATTACATCCAGCGAAGCGGCTGGGGTGACTTTAGCAACGGGAAATATCTGGTCTTCGATTGTGGTCCACTCGGTGACGGCGGTCACGGTCATTACGATCTGCTGAACATCGAAGTCGCAGCAAACGGCCGCCCATTGATCGTAGATCCCGGGCGTTTTACGTACGTAGACGACGATGCGCAATGGCGCCGTTACTTCAAAGGCACCACGGCGCACAACACAGTTTGCGTCGACGATCTGGACCAAACGCCTTACAGCCGCGGCAAAGCAAAGGGCGCTATCGCGCAAGGACGGCTCCTCAGTCGTGTTACCGCGCCCGGATTCGACATGTTGTGTGGCCAAGCTCGCAGTTCCGTCTACGATGCCGTTCACACAAGACGAATATTCTTTATTAGCGGCGAGTATTGGTTGATTGTAGATAGCCTGCGCGCGGCCGTCCCGCACAAATACGAGCTTCGTTTTCACCTATCGCCTCTTGCTACTGACGAGTTCGTTCTCCTGTTCGAACCGCACCGGCAACCGGTTGTGAGTCAGGGTTGGGTGTCGCCGTATTACGGAATCAAAGAGGCCGCACCGGTGATAAGTGTGGTCTCGGAAGCATGTAAAGACACGGATTTTTACACGCTGATCGTGCCACTAAAACCAGGCTCTGCTGCGCCGTCGTTTCAGGTTGAAACGGTCGGGTCGGATGCGCTCTCAAGCGGTCAGGTGCGAGTTGAACGCGTCGGTAAGAACTCTCAGGAAGTCGACGAGATTAGTTGGACCAACGACAGCCCGGCATGGAGGCGTAGTTTGCTATGAACCTGTCGCACTCCAAGCTGGCTCTCGATCCCGCATTACCTCAACGTGATCTTCTGTTGGACGAGACTGTGATGGCGCAGTACTTGTCGCGCCTGGTGACGCCTTACGGAGCGCTCGGCGTACGGAAGTGCGAACGTTTGAGAACAAAGTATCGCGTCGGTACCAGTCTGCGCGTTCTTTATCGGATTGAAGGTCTGGAGCAATCGTATCGCATTGCGGCCCGCGCTTTTCCAAAAGCTCACCGGATCGATCATCAATCCGCTGAAATTCACGCAAGGGAATTGAATACGAGCTTCTGGCTGTTTCCGAACGATCGAAAGATCAGGAACCTTTCGGTGCTGAACGACGTCCCCGGCGAACTGCGCAGCATTCAGGGGCAGCAATGGACCAAGAGCCGCATTGTCGGACACGCGCCTGAGAAATCGCTTACGGCTCAGTGCATCAGTGAGAACGATGCTTTATTGGCGTATGCAAAAATCTACGCGGGCGGCGAGGGTCGCCAAACCTTCAACACATACGCCCACGTCAACGCGGAAATAGATACCAGCCATTTGCGAGTACCACGGGCACTGTCGTATTCCGACAACCATCGTTTGCTATTGCTCGAGTCTCTGCCGGGCGTTTCATTGTCTGCAGTACGAACACGGCAACGGAAGCACTCTTTTTTCATGCTCGGCAGGGCTTTGAGAGATCTCCACGTCATCACTCCGCCGTCGGACCTTCCGAAATCCACGCGGCTGACTCCGGAAGCACTGACACGCGCGACAACCACCATCAGTCAGGCACGGCCGGACGTTGCCGCGCTGCTCCAACGACTAAACGATCGTCTTCTGCAACGACACCACACAGTTTGTGAAGACGAGCCGGCACTGCTGCACGGCGACGTCCATCCCAAAAATATTTTGCTGAGTAACGACCGTGTTTACCTGCTCGATCTCGATCAGGCGGCAGTTGGAAACGTGCTGATCGATCTCGCGAGCGTTATCGCGGGCTTGTATTGCGCCGCGTGCGTGGGGGCGCTTACCTGGAGCGAAGCGCTTTCGTTAAGACGAAATCTTCTCGCGGGCTATGGTCCGTTAAAAGATTCTGCGTCGCTTCAGTGGCACATCGGAGCTGCCCTGCTAACCGAGCGCGCGTTGCGTTCCGTGACTCGAATTCGCCTCGAAAGCCTCCAGCGGCTTCCTGACATTCTCGCTACGGCGGAAGCAGTGCTCGACGGAGGTCTTAGTGAGAACTAAACTCCAAAATCTCTTAACGCATAATCTCACCGCTGAGAAGTGGAATTTCGGTCTTGCCCTCTTCTGCACGCTGGTCGTCGCCATTTCCGACCTGTTGCGTCCGTGGCCGCTCAAACTGATCATCGACAATATTCTACTGGGCAAGCCGCTGCCGTCCTCTCTGCATTCGTTCGAGACTTTCTTCGCGCATGAAAAGATCTGGGCCACAGTCGCGGTCGCGGCACTGCTAATCGTACTCAGCGCCATCAAAGGCTTTTCTGTTTACGCGCAAACTTCGATCACGTCGCGGATCGGATATCGAATCGCGCACGCGTTGCGGCGCGAACTCTTTTCGCACTTACAGCGTCTCTCGCTTGCCTTTCACAAGCGTTCCAAAGCGGGCGAACTGCTGACCAAAGTCACCAGCGACACGAACTCCGTACGCGATGCATTTTCGGAATTTGCCCTCACGCTCGTCACTGAAGTGCTGACGCTCGCGGGCATGGTCGTGATCATGCTGGCGATGAACGTGGAACTGAGTCTGGTGGTTTTAGCTACGTTTCCCGTGCTGGCTGTCATCTCCGTCTACCGGTTTCGCCGCATACGCGATTCGGCGCGCAAGGTCCGCAAAGCCGAGGGCAACCTCGCTTCGCGCGTGAGTGAAACGTTGCACGCAATCGCGATTGTGAAAGCGTTTGGCCGCGAACGTTACGAGACTGAACGCTTCGAGTCGGAAAGTTCGGAAACACTCAACGAGAGTATTCGCACGGCTCGCCTCGAAGCCGCGTCGTCTCGCGCGGCCGACATCGTCAACGCCTTCGGAACTTTTGCCGTACTCGTGTTTGGTTCGTTGCAGGCAATGCGCGGACAGATCACGCCGGGTTCCCTGTTGGTTTTCGTGTCGTACATGAACAGCTTGTACGTGCCGATTCGTACGCTCGCAAAGCTTTCCGCCAAACTCTCGCGCGCGTTCGTCAGTGCCGGAAGAATCTCTGACACACTCGGAGTCGAACCCGAAGTCGAAGATCGACCCGGTGCCCGCGAAGCAACCGCACTGCGCGGCAACATCAGCTTTCGTCAGGTTTCGTTTGGTTACAACGACGCTGGACCAGTACTGAGAAATATTTCGTTCAGCATCACTGCCGGTGAGAAGGTCGCGCTGCTCGGACGTTCGGGCGCCGGCAAGTCAACGATTGTCAGTCTCCTCTTACGGCTCTACGAGGAACAGCAAGGCGAGATACTGCTCGACGGCGTCAACATCAAAGACTTTCAACGCGAATCGCTCAGGCAACAGATCGGGATCGTGATGCAGGACATCGTGATGTTTGGCGCTTCGATCCGCGAAAACATCGCGTACGGAAAGCTCGACGCAACTTCCGAAGAGATAGTTCGCGCGGCAAAGGCCGCCAACGCTCACGAGTTCATCAGCAGTCTCGAAGATGGGTACGACACGATTCTCGGCGCGCGCGGAGGAACACTCTCCGGAGGGCAGCGCCAACGTCTTGCACTCGCACGTGCGTTTGTGAGAAACGCGCCGATCCTCATCCTCGACGAACCGATGACCGGACTCGACAGCGAAAGCGAAGAAGCAGTGCGCGATGCGTTGGAGCGGCTGATGCGCGGCAAGACTTGTTTGCTGATCACGCACGATCTCGCTTCAGCGGCGGCGGCTGATCGCGTGTTGATTCTGGAAAACGGACGCATCGTCGAGCACGGTACACCGCTGGAATTACTCGAAACGGGAGAGCGTTATCGCCACTTGTGGAACACGCACGTAACTCGCAATCGGCCGTTGACGATCCCGGTTCAATGATCGAAAGAAGATGAACGACAAGCCCGCAATTTTATTCTACTGTCAGCACTCGCTGGGCATGGGCCATCTGATGCGCTCGCTGGCGCTTGCGGACGCCATGGTGGAAAGTTTCCGCGTGGTGCTGCTCAACGGCGGCCGCTTGCCCAAAGGCATTCGCATTCACAGTGACATCGAACTCGTCAATTTACCGCCGATAGGAATCGACGAAACAAATCAGCTCGTAAGTCACGACAAACGAATCTCGGTCGAGCGTGCCATGGATCGTCGCCGGACGATGATCCTCACGTCCTTCGAAGAGTTGCGGCCGGCGGCGATTATCGTCGAGCTGTTTCCTTTCGGCCGAAAGAAGTTTGCCGGTGAACTGCTTCCGTTATTGCAAGCGGCACGTGCGCCGGAAACGCGGGCGCTCGTCGTGTGTAGTCTGCGCGATATCCTCGTTTGTAGGCGGTCCAATCAGCAGAAATACGACGATCGAGCCGCTGCCGTGGCGAATGAGTTTTTCGACGCGGTGCTCGTTCACTCGGATCCGACTTTCGCTCGTTTTGAAGAGACTTTTCATCCGAACATTTCGCTGCAAGTGCCGGTTAAATACACCGGTTTTGTGGTGCCGCAATCGACACCGATTTCGACGAAAACCCGGCGAAAGCGAGTTGTGGTTTCCGCGGGTGGTGGAGTTGTTGGTGAACCGTTGCTGCGCTTGTCGATCGAGGCCCATCGTCATTTCGCGAACGATCCGCAAGTCGAGATGAAAGTGATTGCTGGTCCATTGATACAGAAATCGTCGTGGCAAGCACTTCGTTCGCAAGCTCAAGGCAGGAAACGGCTGCGGCTTGTAAGGCAGGTGACCGATCTGTGTGGTGAATTAAGCAATGCGGCGGTGTCAATCAGCCAAGCGGGATACAACACGTGTCTCGATGTTCTTCGCGCAGGCGTACCGGCGCTGCTCATTCCGTTCACGAAGGAAGAAGAAGACGAACAGCGCAGACGCGCATTGCGTCTTGAGAATCTTGGGCTCGTGAAAGTGTTGGCCCAGGAAGAACAAACTCCCGAGCGGTTGGCGGCGGAGATTCGCGGCCGAATGGATTTCAAGTTTCCGCGGACGACACTGGACCTCGGCGGAGCGCAATGTACGGTGAAATTGATCGAGTCGATGATATGAACTGGCTGGACCCGCTAAGAAAAACCCTGGATTCAAATCCAGGCTCAATCACCTTTTTCTTTCGCAACGACGATGTGGGATGGGAGGACACACGACTGTTTGAACTGCTCGATCTGTTTGCGGAGTTCAACCTGCCGCTCGATCTGGCAGCGATTCCGGCAGCGATCTCGCCGCGCACTGCTGCGCGTCTGCAAACGTTAGTCGAACGGAATCCGGGCAAACTCTCCATTCACCAACATGGCTACGCGCACTTGAATCACGAACAGAATGGAAGGAAGTGTGAGTTTGGCGAAACTCGTTCGCGTGATTTGCAGCAAGCCGACATCGAGGCGGGTAAAGACCGGCTGAACGATCTTTTTGGACCACTGCTGGAGCCGATCTTCACACCACCGTGGAACCGATGTACCGATGCGACTGCCGCGTGCCTGCGTGATGCGGGTTTTAAACTTCTATCTCGCGACACAACAGCGGCGCAGTTAAGTACTGACGGATTAGCGGAGCTTCCGGTTTCGATCGATTGGTTTGCAAAGCGCAAGAAGATTCGGCTGACGCCCGATGAGATCGGTAGTTCTTTCAGCGCCGCGGCATCTGCCCGTTCGCGAGTGGGCGTGATGCTTCATCACGCTGTGATGAACGAAGAAGAACGTGCCAGGCTCGGCGAGCTCTTGCAGTTGGTCTCGACACACTCTCAAGCGCGTTGCGTCCTGATGCGCGATTTTATTCCAGGAGGGACATCATGAGAAAAGCACTGATAATTATTTTGGCAACGATCATCCTGAGTGTTTCCGTCGCCGCACAAACCAGGGAAGATGCCGACACGCCGGCGCACCGCCGCTGGTGGGTTTCGATGTCGCTGGCGAGCGGGTACGACACGAATATTACTCATGACGAACGGCAAGTCAGTTCTTTCGGAGTGATCCCGAGTCTTGGTTTCCACTTCCGAGACAATCCGGAACGGCCTTCATTCGAGTTTGACTATGAAGTCGGGTTACATCGTTACACTAATACCGACGAATTCAATCGAGTCAGCCACAGCTTCATCGGGGTCTATCGCAAACGACTGTCGAAACGAATCGTCTCCAAAACGACTACGGAGATTTCGCTCAAAGGCTCGTCAGAGGATCGCGACGTCAACAACAACTACATCTTCGAGCAGCAACTTCAGTATCGCTTCGTGACGAACACAAGAGTGGCCGGGTTTGCAGCTTATCGAATGAAACGATATCCGTTGATCGAAGCCGATTCGAATGCGATCGACTCCTACATCGGCGCGAAAGTCGAACAGCGATTTAGCGGCGATCGCCGGGTCGAGTTGACTTACCGCTACGACCACAACCGCGCCTGGGATCCAAGAAACAACTACATTCGCAGGACTTACTCACTCGAGTTTCAAACGCCGCTTTCGGTGCGGCGTCAGGATTGGTTAACCGCGGAACTTCGTTACGCTCCGCGCACCTACCAGAATCGCACGACGCGGGTCGATCGAATTCGAGTGCCGCGACACGACGACCGCTGGGTTTTCGAGATCGACTACGTGCGGCTCGTGCGGCCCAATCTGCTGATGGGCTTCAACTACCAGTATGAGAACCGCGACTCAAACGATATCGACAAAATATTCACTTCGCATGCGTTTGGACTGCGCTTTACGTTCGACAAGTGGGATTTCAACTAGGGGAAAATGTATTTTCCGTAAACCTGACCGCACTGTCTCATCGTACGGTCAATGCGGCTTGGTTTTGCGATAGCCGCGAAAAGCTCACGAGTCTATTCAAGAAGGTCGAGGATGGGTACGACTCTGACGCTCGGAGGGCAATGCTCTTCGTAGGGCAGCGTCGGAGGGTGGCGCTCGCACGTGCTCTGTGCGCGCGCTCCCATCCTCGTCCGGGGGAACCAACATAAATGGGTTATTTTCTGAGGCAATCTTGTTAATTCTGTGAATCCTGTTTACTTGCGAAGTGGCCACCATAACTACCCGCCTTGACAGCCGCATGGCCCAGGAACTAGAGTTTGCGCTCACGACAGCTCGTTCTTTGGATTATTTTCAAATCGCAATTCAGTTCGTAGTCGTTCGCTTGCCGAATTCGACTGCCGCACTGAACCGTTGCAGGTGCCCATGAGGGTGACAAGGGAAGTTGGGTGAAATGCCCAGACGGTTCCCGCCACTGTGTACCGGCGATTGCGTAGCTTCCGAAACAGGTCACTGATCTCTCGCGAGAGATTGGGAAGGCCGTGAAGCCAACGCGTCTGAGCCGGGAGTCAGGAAACCTTGCCTGCTGCAAACGGATGCGACCACCAACGCTCCGGGAAAGAGCATGTGGCGTCAACGCAAGTTGGCTGACCGACTCTTCGAGAAGCTCACCAACTTACCGACAAATCATCGAGTTTTAGACGCCCTCGATCTTCCACTTTGGAGAGATCGAGGGCGTTTTCTTTTTGTGCCACGAAGAAGCACAAAAGCAGGGAGATGGCCATGAAAAGACTCACGCGCACCGTATTCGTTTTAGTGCTCGTCGCGATCGCAGCGACAGCGCAAGCGCAGACTGATAGCAGCAATGCAACGATCGGCGGACAAGTTAAAGACCCTCAAAACGCAAACGTGGCGGGCGCGACAGTCACGCTCTACGGCCGCGATCGGAGTTTCAGCCTCGTCACTTCGACCGACTCGACCGGCGCGTACAGCTTCAAACATCTGGCGCCGGGTGAGTATCTCGTCGAAGCTGAAGCGAGCGGTTTTGCTGCAGCGCCGGCGCAAACGGTCAACTTAACGCGCGGTCAAAGCGCCACGCTCGACATCGCTTTGCAGTTGTCAGGTTTGCGTAGCTCCGTCGTCGTGACTGCTTCGGACACACCGCAAACCGTCGACGAAGTCTCCAAGGCCTTAACCGTCGTCGACTCACAGGAGATCGAAGAACGAAACGAGATCGCGATTCCCGAAGCACTGCGCACGGTGCCCGGCTTGCGCGTGCAGCAGCTCGGTGGTCCCGGCTCGTTCACTTCGATCAAAACGCGCGGTCTGCCGAGCGAAGACACCGCGGTGCTGATCGACGGCATACGCTTTCGCGACGCAGCCTCAACGCAAGGCGACGCTTCCGGTCTCCTGGAAGATTTGATCGTTACGGACGTCAGCCGGTTGGAAGTCCTGCGCGGTTCGGGATCGTCTTTGTATGGCTCGAATGCCGTCGGCGGCGTGGTCAACGTGGTAACTGACGAAGGCGGTGGTCCAATTCACGGCAGCGTACTCGGCGAGGGCGGAAATCTCGGCCTGTTTCGCACAAAGGCCCACCTTGCCGGTGGCGCGAGCAATAATCGCGTCGTTTACAGCGCCGGTTTTTCGTTTCTGAACGTCACGCGCGGCATCGACAACGAAGACGAAGCCCGCACTACCAGCGGTCAGGGACGCATTCTGTTTCGTCTCACTCCTACGGCAACACTCTCTGGACGAATCTACACCGCAAACTCGCGCTTGCAGTTGAACAACAGTCCGGAGGGCATCGGCAATCTTCCGCCGACCGGCATCATTGAAGCGATTCCGTTGTCTCCCGCCGAACAACTTCGCTTCGAAGCAGGTGTGCCATCGGATCAACTCAACATCGGCAACGCCACTTTTGTCCCGGCAGCGAACGACCCTGACAATCTGCGCAAAGCGAATTTCTTCGACGGCGCCCTGATCTTCACGCAACGTCCGACAGAGAGTTTCGGCTACACGATCAGTTACCAGGGTCTCGCGACAAACCGCAGCACGATCAATGGACCACTCGGCGTCGGCTTTCAACCTTTCGGCGGCTCCACGCGATCGGATTTCGACGGACGCATTCACACAATCAACGCGCGTGTTGACGTGCAAGCGGGAGCGTTCAACTACATCACCGGCGGTTACGAGTTTGAGAACGAGAGCTTCACGAATCCTTCGTTTCAGGTGAACCCGGCTGACAACTCGGACGTTGATGTGTCGCAACGGAGCCACGCGCTTTTCGTGCAGGACCAGTTGCGGCTGCTCGACGATCGACTGCAAATCGCCGGCGCGTTTCGCGCACAGTTTTTCAAATTGAATGAGCCGCGGTTCACTCCCGTGGCGTCTGCGCCATACGCCGGAATCACGTTTCAGTCGCCGCCGGCGGCCTACACCGGCGACGGTTCGATTGCGTATACGTTCCGTTCTTCGGGAACGAAACTGCGCGGTCACGTCGGCAACGGCTATCGGGCGCCGTCGCTGTTCGAGCGTTTCGGAACAGCGTTCGACAGCTTTTTCGGTTACTCGATCTTTGGCGATCCGCGTCTCGAACCGGAACGTACGATCGCTTTCGACGCCGGCATCGATCAGACGTTTGCCAACAATCGAGTGCGCGTCTCCGCGACGTACTTCTACACTCAGTTGCGGCAGGTGATCATCTTCGACTTCTCGGGACTGATCGATTTCACGACCGATCCGTTTGGCCGGTTTGGCGGCTATCTGAATACGAACGGCGGCATCGCGCGTGGCGCCGAAGTCGAACTGCGCGCGACGCCCACCAGATCGTTGAACCTGACCGCGGCCTACACGTTCACAAAAGCACAACAGCGCACGCCACAGGTGCCGGGGACGATTCGTTCGTTAATCATTCCCGATCATCAATTTTCTATAGTCGCCACGCAGCGCATTGGCCGGCGTCTGTTGGTCAATTTCGATTTCTCCGCGTCGAGTAATTACCTTGGCGCGATCTTCGATCCGGTCACATTCGCGAGCCGCGGGTATAGGTTCAAAGGTCTCGCGAAGGCTGATCTCGGCGCGAGCTATTCGTTGCCGCTCGGCGATGACAAGCGGCAAGTGCGCTTCTTTGGTTACGTCGACAATCTGTTTGACCGCGAATATTTCGAGAGCGGCTTTCGCACGCCCGGACGCACCGGCCGCGCGGGCGCGAGCTTTGTGTTTTAGACAGGACTAACAGAATGAACAAGATGTTTTCAAAACCAGTCTTGGTAATTCTGTGCATCCTGTCCGTTGTTTGTGCGAGCTGTGTCACACAACCAGCGCAAGAATCTCGGAATGCTGTGGTCCAAACACCACAGCGAATCGTCTCGATCAGTCCGAGCGTCACGGAGATTCTTTACGGCGTTGGGGCGTGGCCGCAGGTCGTGGCTGTGTCGCAGTTCTGTAGTTATCCGGAAGACGTCAAGAACAAGCCGCGCGTGAATGGTTGGGAGAAGACCAATCTCGAACAACTCACCGCGTTGAAACCCGATCTCGTGATCGGTGTGGCGGCGCAAGCTCCGTTTTTGCAGGACAAGCTGAGCGAACTCGGCATTCGTTCGGTCTTCCTCAACAGCAACACACTGTCTGACGTTTACAAAGCAATCGAAGAGATCGGCAAGGCTAGTGGACACGAACAAGAGGCCGCGGAGTTGTTGAGCAAGACAAAATCGGAGATTGAATCAGTTCGCAAAGCGGTGAACGATCGTCAACCGCTCAAGGTTCTATGCGTAGTCGATCGCGTGCCGGGTACGATTCGCGAGTTGTATACCGCCACGCGCGGCAGTTATCTCGACGAACTCATCACCATCGCGGGCGGCGAATCGATCGCGCCGGAGGCCCAACACGGTTGGGGGAAGATCACCAAGGAAGCAGCCGTGTCGCTCAATCCCGAAGTGATCATCGACATGATTCAGAGCTCAAAAGGCAACTTCGGCGAAGATCCCGTGGCCGTGTGGCAGGAACTGTCTGACGTGCGCGCGGTTCAGAATAAACGCATCTACCCGATCAGGGACGACATGGCGATTCATCCGAGCCAGTTTGTCGGTCACACCGCGCGCGTCTTCGCTCGTGTGATTCATCCGGAGGCTTTCTCCGATGGACCATAAGGCGCTGGTTGAAGCGCGCGCCGTCGGGTTTGCTTACGCGGCGACGCCGGTAGTAAACGACGTTTCGTTGGCGCTGCCACGCGGAGTTGTCGGCGCACTGATCGGCGCGAACGGTTCCGGAAAGTCCACGTTGATACGCTTGCTCGCGGGACTGCTCACGCCTTCGAGCGGACAAGTCTTTATCAACGGTGTTCCGCTGGCATCCATTCCTTTGCGGGAACGCGCAAAACGAATCGCATACGTGCCGCAGTCGACCTCGATGGTGTTTCCCTTCACTGCGCTGGAAGTTGTTTTGACCGGTCGCAGTCCTTACAGCGGCCGCTTTCGTTTCGAAAGCCATGACGACAAACAGATCGCGCTCGCGGCGCTGGATGTTTTGGACGCAGCGCATCTGGCCCATCGTCCGGTGACGGAATTGTCCGGCGGTGAGCGCCAGCTCGTGACGGTTGCGCGCGCGTTGGCCCAGGAACCGGACGTCATGCTGCTCGACGAGCCCGCGAGCGCACTCGATCTGAAGCACCGTACGCAACTGGCGCGCGCGCTGCGGCGCCTGAGCGACGAGCGTGGCATCGCCGCGCTCACGATCACGCACGATCTGATGTTGCTCGACTCAGTCGCGGATCTGATCTTCGCGATGAAGTGCGGACGAATCGTTGCCGCGGGCGCGCCGGAGACCGTGCTCGTCGAGAACGTTCTGAGCGATGTTTACGATGCGCGTGTGCGATCCGAGCGCAGGCGCGAACGCACGTTTATCTGGTCTGAACTGTGAGCCACGAAGAAGCACAAAAGGCACAAGAGGCACAAGAGGTAGAAGTGATTGGTAAACCAGCTTTTCTACTTCTTATACCTTTTCGACTTCTTATACCTTTCTACTTCTTACC
>DATEHX010000387.1:0-9956 GCA_035279345.1 Pyrinomonadaceae bacterium
CAGTTGTCCCAGTCTTGCAGTTTGATAACCCCCGCGAGGTTATGCACGCAAAACCAGTCTTCAAGATCGATTGAAATAGCGTTCTTCATACACTTGCAGCGCGTTCCCTTACCGGTTCCCACTTGACGTAACGCTCGCCACGCACCAGCCTGAACAGCGCAATCAAACAAGCCAGATTGGTGATGACGAAATACTGCGGCAAAGCCAGAAAACGTGAGTTGATGCCAAACCGGACCATCAATGCCGACGCCGCCGCCGCCGCGTAAAAGCCGAGTTGCGCAACAAAGATGGCGGCGTAAAAAAGACTACTGAATGCCAGCGCCGCGGAAGTCAGAAACAACACGATCAAAAACAGCGGCACGAGATAACGCATGACTTTGTGCGACAGTAGCTGCACCGCATAAAAGCCCTTGCGAAACGGATTCAGCACGTCGCGATTGCGCCACAGGTCCGCGAGCGTCTGCGCGATGATGCGGACGCGAACCGCCAGTTCCTTGTGAGCGCGTGCGTTTGGTTCTTCAACGCAAACCGCGTCAGGCTCGTAAACGGCTCTTAAACCTTGCCGGACCATCGTCGTGGCCACGAGAAAGTCGCTACACGCTTCGTGATAGAGCGGCACGTAAGCAGATTTGCGCACCGCGTACATGCAACCGCAAACACCGATCAGCGACGTGATCGCGCTCTCGTGTTTCTTCAAGAGAAATTCATAATTCCAGTAAGAACGCGTTCCGTGACTCACACTCGAATCAGCGTCGTGCGAATAGACGACGTTTCCGGTGACACAACCGACCGAGTCGTCCGCAAACGACGGCACCATCCAACGCAGCACGTCGGGACGATAATGAGTCGTCGCATCGGAGAACAAGAGAACCTCACCAGTGGCTTTTTCGACCGCGGCGTTTTGCGCGGCTGTCTTGCCGAGTCGTTCTTCCTGGCGGTGCAGGCGAACGCCGCGCGGCGCGAAGCTGCGGACGATCTCGTCTGTGCGATCGGTCGAGCAGTCGGAAGTTACGAGGATTTCGAGTTTGTCTTTCGGGTAGTCCAGAGCGAGCGTGTTTTCGAGCTTTTGCGCGAGGTCGCGTTCTTCGTTGTAGGCCGCGATGATGACAGTTACGGACGGCTCAAACTCGCGGCGAGCCACGGGCTTTCCGCGAAGCTTACTGAGCAGGATCAACAGGAGGGGATAGCCCACGTACGTATAGCCAATGGCGCCAACTGAGATCCAAAAGATGATTTGTGCGAAAGTGCTCAACTCAGTCATTAAACAACGAAAATCTAGGGTTTTCCAGCCGGATTCGTGCCTTTTGTCCCTTTTTGTGGCTTCCGAGCGACGAGGAAGATGCCGGCTGCCGCCAATTCCTCTTCCGCCAACTTCCGGTACGGCGGCGCCAATTTCGGCCGAATCTCGTCGATCAGCGAAACTGTTTTGTTGCCGTAATCCACACCTCGTTCGATCTTCTCTTTTTTCTGACCCAACGCGCCCACCCCAACCACGGACGAAACGAACAGCTTCGCCTCGTACCCTCGCTTGCGCATCTGCTCGCGATAGTCGTTTACCAGACGGCGGTTCGGTTTTCCCGAATCCTTGGCCATCAGCCGGTAAATGCCTTCGGGAATCGTCAGAAATGTCAGCGGATGCATGCCACGCGAGCTGAACATGTTCTCGTCACTGAAATCGATCTTGTGGGCCATGTAACCACCCGGCGCGAGCAGGCGGTCCATTGCGTCGAAACCTCGATCGATGTCGTAAACGTTGTGCAGCACCGCACGCGAACCAATGAAGTGAAACGACCCCGGTTCGAGAATCTGATCCGCCTCTTCAATCCCGTGCCCGTAGATGTACTGGATTTTGTTTTTATTCAACTCCAGTTCTTTGTCAAACTTTATCGCCTCGTCGAACACGGCGGCTTGTTCCGGATTCAATTCTTTCCGTAACTCACGGTAGATGCGCGCTTGCTGTTCCTCGTTCCGCTCGGAATAAAACTTGTCGAGACTGACGACCTTCGCCGCCCCGTCAGCCAGAAACTTCAGCGCCACGCCGAAATTGTCCCCCGGCCCGACTTCGAGAACGCGCCAGTCGCGAACCGCATCCGGCGTCAGTCCGGAATAGTCCAGATAGTCGCGATAGACGAGATTTATGTAAGCGACACTCTTTTCGAGCGACCAGGATTCGTGAGTCGAGCCGTAGGCAGTCGTCGTTTGGCCGGATTCGAAGGCCCTGCGCCGCCGCCAGTTATCCACAATGCGGTGCAGAATGATCAGCGTCTTCGACTGACCGGCGACTTTTTTCAGTGGGGCACTCAAGATACAAAAAACCACAGATTACACTGACTTCGGGAGCGTAACCTGTGGATATTTCGAAGTTATTGCGTCTTAAACTACGACTTCCTTCTCGTCAAACTCAAACACCAGAGTCTTCACGTGCGCTCGCAGCGCCAGTTCAAACTGCTTTGCTTCCTCGACTTCACTGAACGAAAGCGTGCGTAACTCCTGCTCGATACGCCGCCGGTAATCAGAAACCAATGAATCCGAAACGCCTAAAATTGCCGCTACTTCCAACTGCGTGGCGTGATCCGGGCTCAAATAACAATACCAGAGCACGCCGATGATGCGATTGTATTGCTTGACTTTGCCGCGCACCGCCTCGTTCAGGCTTGTCAAAAACTGTTCGACAAAACCGGCCGCTTCGCGCTCCGACTCCCGGCGCATCAGCCCTTCCTCCGGGTTCTCTCGCTTGTCGACAGGTTCGTAACTGTTACCGTTCTCGTTATCGCTGTCGTCGCCGTCGAGCGGCACCAGGTAGATGTCCATCACCGGCAAACGCGACATCACCAAACTGCGCAAAGTGCGCACGTCAACCGGGGAATCGACCGCGTCCAGCACCGAAACAATCAGGTCTTCGAGGTCGGGATTGCTGATTACTACTTGCGAATCGCCCGTGCAACCGACCATGCGTGTGTCACGCTGTCTGACCGGAATCATCTGCACGCGCTGCTCGACTTCGTGCGAGCCGCGGCGCTGCTTGTCGTCGATCCACTCACTCAAACCGTAAACACGATCGGCCAGACGGCGATGGGGTTCGTCGTCAATACCACTGGAATCGAAGCGCCGGAAGTTTGGACTCGACTGAATCAACGTCGAGATGCGGCGTGCGAGCCGGTAACTTTCCGGGTGTCGTTTGCGAAGCTCGGCCGTGAGCAGATTAGTCAACTCGATCTGGCTGATCTCGCATTCGATTTCATAATCAGTCATCTCCGTTTCGAGGTAGTGTTCGAAACGGTTTTTGCTGAGAAGTTGAACAAAGAGTTCCTGCGTCAGGTCTGTGTAGGCAGCGCCACTTCCCTCTTCGACCAGCAGGCCGGCGCTGCGTGAAGCCCTGACCAACGGATGATGCGACACGATGCGGTGCAGTTCAGTCCACAGGCGATTCACGTCTGAAGACCGCAGGCTTTCTACCCACTTTGCATTCTTGCCCGATCGGTCGTTGCGGCGCGCTCTGGGTTGCGGCCGTTTGTCGGCCGCGCTTGGCGCCACTGTTTTTTCGGAATCTTCACTTATGGATTTCACGGGATTGTCCGTTTTAGCCCCATTTCTTTCTGCGCTAACTTCAGTTTCCGGGCGTGGTCGGTGGTGGCTGATTTCACTCTGAAACGACAGGTTCACGTTGGCTTATCGCTGACCGATAAATTTACCGGGTGGTTGTTAACTTTCGAGATGTGGGTACAGAGGGAATACCGCGCGATAGCGGTGGTGTTCCTGGAAGATTGCGATCAGTTGAGCAGGTCAGCTCACCTGATCGACTTGGGGATGGTAACAGCAAATTAAAAAATGGGCAACAAGTTTTTACATTAAGTGTAAACCTAGGAAACACTTGGGGAAAACTTCATTTAGGCTCTGGAAATGTTGGGGGATTCGGTGTTTCGTAGGGTTGAACAAGCAGTAGGCCAAATGAACAGCTCACGCGCACAACTCACATTTCGGAAGACGGCCGCTTGTCCGGCGTCGTCTACGCTGCTCTCGTATCGGGCGGAAAAGCTTTCGCGGAAGCTCGCGGTGCTGGTGCGGACGCACCTTGCGGATTGCGAATTCTGCGCGGCGGAACTGCCGCTCCTGGCGCACCACAAACCAGGGCGCCGCGAGCCCCGCCCCCCAGAGATCCCCATGAACCTCCGCATTCTCGCGGAGTCGATCCTGTTTCAGAAGCTTTAGCCACAAGAGGCACAAAAAAGCTTCTTGTGCTTTTTTGTGGCTTCAGGCGTAGAGTTCGTCGATCAGGTCACCGTAGCGGTCGTCGATGACATTGCGTTTGACCTTGAGGGTGGGGGTCAGTTCGCCGCCGTCGATGGTGAACTCGTGCGGCAGCAGCGCGACGCGGCGGATGCGCTCGTAGTCGGTCAGTGCGGATGTAAGGTTAGCGATGTCGCGCTGCACGATCTTGATCGCGGGCGCGTACTTACTCAACGCTTCATGATCTTTCGGCGCGGACTTCTCACCTGCTTCCGCCAGCGCTTCATTCAGGTTTTCCCAGTCCGGCACGATCAGCGCCGCCGGCTGCTTCCGCCCCGCACCAACAACCACGACCTGACTCACAAACTCGCTCTCTTTCAACAAACTCTCGATCAACTGCGGCGCGACGTATTTACCGTTCGACAACTTAAACAGATCTTTCTTCCGATCCGTGATGTAAACATGGCCGTCTTTGTCCATGCGGCCGACGTCGCCGGTGTAAAGCCAGCCGTCTTTCAACACCGCGTCAGTCGCTTCCGGCTGTCCGTAATAACCGCGCATCACGTTCTCGCCGCGGATCAAAATCTCTCCGTCCTGAGCGATCTTTATCTCAATTCCCTCGAAAGGAATTCCGATAGATCCGACCTTGTTGTTGCCCGGACGATTGGCGCAAACAATGCACGACTCGGTCGCGCCATAACCCTGAAGAATCGGAATCCCGGCCGCCAGATACGCGTACGACAACGCCGGCGCGAGCGGCGCGCCTCCCGAAACGAAATACCGCAAACGGCCGCCGACACCCGCACGCCATTTGGAAAACACGAGCTTGCTCGCGAGTTTCTGTTTGAGCGCCAACTGCGGCGAGATCCACTTTCCTTTGTCTTTCAGTTCGCCGTAACGTTGGCCCACCTCGAGCGACTGCATGAAGATCTTCTTCTTCATGCCTGTCTCGGACATGCCTTTCTTGATGATGCGGTGATAGACCTTCTCGAAAAGGCGCGGCACCGCAGTCATCACCGTCGGCGCAACCTCACGCAGGTTCTCGCCCACCTGATCGAACGAAGCAGAGTAATAGACGGACACGCCGCAATATAGAAAAACGTAAAAACCGTCGCGCTCGAAGATGTGCGACAACGGCAACACCGACAGCGCAACATCACTCGGACCAATCGGCAACCCGTTTCCGATCGAGACAATGTTTGACATGAAGTTGTTGTGCGTCAACATCACACCTTTTGGTTCGCCGGTCGTACCCGAGGTGTAGATGATGGTCGCGAGATCTTCGGGACGGACGGCGTGCAGATAAGCGTCGAAAGCGTCTGGCCGCTGTGCGGCGTGTTCGCGGCCGCGCTGTTCCATCTGTTCGAGCGAGCTTCCATGCTCGACAATCTCGGCGACTTCCGGGTCGAAGAAGATCAAATGCTCCATCTGGCGCTTCACCAACGCCGGTTGCGCGTGTTTGTAGAGCCGACGGTTGGAAATGAAGATCGCTTTTGCGCCGGAATCGGAAAGGATGTACTCGATCTGCTCGATGGCCTGCGTGGTGTAAATCGGAACGTTGATCGCGCCAAGGCTCAGGATAGCCATGTCGACGATGGACCACTCCGGGCGATTCTCCGAAAGGAGTGCGATACGATCGCCGGGCCGGATGCCGAGCGACGCCAAACCGAGCGCGCAGTTTTTCACGCGCTCGACAAAAGTCTCCGCCGGCATCTTGATCCACTCACCGTCGGCCTTGTGACTCAGTGCGTCAGCCTTTCCATGACGGAGCACCGCGTCCAGGCACAAACCCGGAACGGACGATTTCTCTTTGATCGCTGGTGTTAGTTTAGCTTTCATGCAGTTTCAGCACTCGTCTCGGAGCTGCGCCGGCGGCGGCGCCGTGGTGCATCTTCTACTCGTCCATTCAGGGTGGCAAGAGCCGCAAGGACCAGGAACAGGAGCGCGTTCGAGGTCGTGTGCAAGGTGAAATCAAAAAAGCTATGAATCAACACCGCGAAACACCCGCCCAACGCCGCAAGGGCGACCCCGCGCCGGAAATCATCGCGCGACTTCGCCCGCGCAAAGCCTCGATAAAACAGAATCACAACAAACGCGAACGCCAGCGTACCGCCCACAACACCCGCATCCGAAAAAATCTGGAGATAATCGTTGTGCGCCTGTTCGAGCCGGTAGAGTCCGTTGCGCGTGTCGTAACGCGTGTAGATCACGCCGTAAGCGCCGAGCCCCGTTCCGACAACCGGATTCGCCTTGATCATGTCGAGCGTCACCGACCAGAAGTGCGCGCGGCCGGTCGTCGGATCGTCGGTATTGACGCTGTCAATAAAACGATTCAACGAAAACTCGCCGCCCAACAAAATCACGCCCGCAAACAGTCCGACGATCAACGCCGTCGCCAGCGCCACTCTCGCCGCCGCACCTTTCAACCAGCTTGATCTAACGCGACGCCGCTCGCGCTCGCCCTGGCTTTTCCAGATCGCCGTCACGATCACCAGAAACACGATCTCGCCCACGAGACTGATAATTCCGCCGCGTGAACTCGTCATCACCAATGCAATGCCCATCAGTCCGGCAACAAACAGGTAGAGCAAACGCTTGTCCTTGTCGATCGAACCCGCCAACAACAATCCCAGCGGCAACGAGATCGTCAATTCCATGTAACCCGCGAAGTGGTGCCGGTTGATAAACGGTCCAAACGCCGTGCTCTGGTTGAGTTCGCGCATTCCGTAAACCTTCGTCGGACTGATGAACGACTGCGTCAAACCAAAAATCGCCAGCAGAAAACCGAAGATCATGATCGTCCGCACCAGCACGTGCAGCCGGTGCGGCGTATCGACAAACACGAGCGTCGCAGCGAAATACACAAACAGCGTCGACAACTGCACGATCACCAATTTCGTTGAATTGGGATCCAGCGATAACGTGTTTCCTCCGAACGAAAGCATCTGGACGAGTCCCAGAATCACAGCGCCCAGCAACGGCAACTGAAGCAGATTGCGGCTGATGCGCACGTTACCCAAACGCCAACCATCAGCCACCCACAAAATCAGAATCGTTAACGAGCCGAGGTTAAACAGCGCGAGCGCCCAGTAATGCACCGTGCCGTACGCGAGCGCGGAGGTCACAATCGCAACGCAGATCACCAGAAAGACAAACCTGCTCGCCAGCGTATGCCGGATGCGATAGACGCTTCGGTCCTGACTCTGCGTCGCCGCCAGCGGCGCAGGCTCAGTTACGACAACGCTAACCTCTTCGTTTGATACTGAAGTCGTCATACCACACGGAACCAAAAATCGGACAGACCGGCTGCTCCTTCGTACCGCACGATGGCCGCACGATCCTGATCAGTACTGCTTCAGTCTTGTCACCAGTCTTGAACGTTAAGGTCACGGGAGTCCAGTCAGACGTTCCGCCCGCCGCGCCCGGCGACGTAACGAGAACCCCTGAGGTCGTCGGATCCACAATCTGCACCAGCGTCGGACCGCCAGTCTCGAGCTTTTCGGTCGCGACGTAGAACTCAAAATCGTATTCAGTGTTCGCCTCTACGGGTACGAGTTGCCAGACTTTGATGTCTTCGATGTTTGAGCGCACATGAAACGCGAGCCGCAAACTGGTGATGCCGCCGTGGATCTTATCCGGATCGATTCCGACTTGTACCTGCTGCACCTGCGCGACTTGCCAACCAAAAACCGCTTCCGGCCCATAGCTGTTCGCCTCTTCAAAACCGGGATCGAACACGCGGCCAACTTCCGCCCGCAGCTTCTCGTTCGCTGCCATGTCGTTCCAGACTTTCAACGCGTCGTGATAGCGCCACGTCGTCACGAGGTTGTTGACGATGGCCTCAGCCGTCTGCCTGTTCGCTTGCTTGTCACCGACGCTGAGGCTTTCCCACAACCGCAATCCCTCTTCATACCTCTGCCGTCCCAGCAGATACAGCGCAAACTTCGACTTCGCCAGCGAACTCTCGCCAACCGCTTTCTTCAACCCTTCCGGATCGCTGGCGTAAATCTCCCAAATCAGATTGAACTGCTGCGGCTGAAAATCCGGATCGGCCTCACTCGCAACGCGCAACTCCGCAAACGCTTCGTCGTAGCGCCCACTGCGCAACAACAAGTTGCCGAGATACCAATGCGGATAGGCATACGCAGGCGCGAGCGCAACGGCCTGTTTCAAAGCCCGTTCGGCCTTGACGCGATCGCCCGCCTGTTCGCTCGCAGTTCCGAGCGCCATCCAAAAGCGGTAATCGTTAGGCGATAGACTGACTGCCTTTTCATACTCCGCGATCGCCTGGCTCTGTTGGTCCAACGGCAGGTTCTTTTGCGTCGCCTGGGCCAGCCGCCAACGCGTCAGAGGATCGTGTGGCGCGAGCGATGCAGCCGTCTCCGCGACGTGTAAGTTGTTCTCCGAAGTGTCGAAATACTCGGCCATCGTGTTGCCGGCGTACCAGCGAAAGACGTAGTAGGACCAAACGGCCGCCGCCACGAGCAGCACGAGCAGCAGCACCCTGACGGGTATTCGGCGAGTATTCAGTTGGACGAGTTCCTGCGGCATTAGATCTTGGCTAAAGTACTTCTCATTCTCACCGGTGTACTTCTCATTCTCACCGGGCTTCAGCCCGGTGGAAAGGTTCTCACATAGTCGAGAAACCGTTTTAACGGTTTCATCGCGAACCAGGAAACCGTTGAAACGGTTTTCAGCTAATAGTTCCGTCTAACACCGGGCTGAAGCCCGGTGTGAATGAAAGCCAAACCTGATTACATCTTATCTTGCAACTTATTCAGCGTCCCGCTGAGTTCTTCCATCGTGATCCGCATTCGCTTCACGACAATCTGCCGGTCGGCGCAGGTTAGCAGCACTTCCTGAACGCGTTCGTCCGTCATCTTCATACTCGAGATCACAACCTCGTCAACCTCGTGCTGCGAGCAAACACTTCCCAGATCGCCGTTACCCCCAAACACTTTCAAACCATGAATCAGCTTGCCGCTCTTCGCCGGATCGTCGTCGAGAAAACCGATTGGCGAGAGATTCAGTTCGCGATTGTTTCGCAGTTCACGCAACAGCAGTTCACCGCCATCACCCGCGCCGTAGATCAGCACGCGCCGCCCGTTCGACGTCCCAACCGCGGGCAGTATCTGTCGAAACAATCGAAACGCCATGCGGCTACCAGCCAAAAACATGAACATCAGCACAGCGTCGATCACAAACACCTTGCGCGAAAAACCTTCAAACCGAAACTGAAACAGCAGCACCAGCACGTTGGCAACGGAACTGAGTATCACCGCCTTCGCAAACACGATCAGATCGCTCATACCCGTGTAGCGCCACAGTCCGCGATAGACGCCCATCACGAGAAACACCGACATCTTGATGAACACCAGCACGGGCAACGTGCGAATGAACAAATTCCACGCGGGACTCGTGGGTGGAAAGTTGATCGCGTAAGCAGCCCAGTACGCCAGGATGATCAGCACCACGTCGAGCAGCACTTCGAAGATGCGGCGCTTGTAAGAGACGTCCACCAGAAACGTGTAGAGCGGCTTTTCTTTCAAAGCCATCGCTTCGTCGCTCTGGTCGTAAACCTTCACACCGGCGAGATACACGCCGAGTAACGTCAGCAGGATCGTGAAAACAGCTATCGCCGCGAGACTAACGTCCAAACGCGCGCGTTGGACCAGGATCGCCAGCACTCCCGATGACGCCGCAAAGCCGTAAAGCATCCACACCGCGTG
>DATEHX010000388.1:0-17893 GCA_035279345.1 Pyrinomonadaceae bacterium
GAGATTCAGGTGCGTCCGTTTGTGAACCTCGCCGATTACAACGTGCGCGGTGTGTTTGACACGATGCATCGCTGGTGGCTCGGCGCGCGGCGCAACGTCAGTCTCGACGACGTCGCGTGGGCGTTGGGAATTGAATCGAGCAAGACCGCGGAGGTTGAAGGCAGCAAGGTGTTTGATCTCTATCAAGCCGGTGAACTGGAAAAGATTCGTGATTACAATCTCCGCGACGTGCGCGTGACGCGCCAGATTTACGAGCGGATCGTGGCGAGTTTCGGGAGGTGAGTCTCCCGCAAAGGCGCAAAGGAAGAAAATAAGAAGACTCGCCCAAGAACTTTGCGTTTGCCTTTGCGTCTTTGCGCCTTTGCGGGAAACTAAAGCTACCCATGCATTGTCCTAACTGCGGAAAACCTGCGAATAGCGAGCAACAGTTTTGCCGCGCCTGCGGTATGAGTCTCGAAACCGTCGGCAAACTCGTCGCGCAACATTCCGGCAAGCCAACCGAGACGCAAGAGAAACTCACGAAAGCCGAACTCGAACAAGCGCTTGTGCGGAAGATGTTCACCGCGCTCAAGTGGGGCTCCATCATTCTCCTCATCGGCGTGGCCATGCTCGTGGTCGACAAAAACTTCGCCGTCGGCAAATGGCTCCATTTGCTTTCAATGTTCTTTATGCTCTTCGGCATTGTTGTCGCGGGCACGGGCCTCTTCGACGCAATGATGAAGGGCGCGAGTCTTTCGGGAGCAAAATCTACTAAGCAGGTCGGTGGAGGAACGGAGACGCGATCGGTTTCGACCGCACCGATTCCCCAGGAGCTGCCCAGTGTGACCGAGCGGACAACACAGCTTATTGGGGTCGAGGACAGTAAAACAAACAAGATGATGGATACGAAAGCCCGCCAGTGATATTATCCGCCGCATGGAAGTTTTACTCTCCGCGTCGATGTTGGCCCTCGGCTTTGTCGTCGGCGCTGTCTCCCTCTGGTTTCTAAGTCGAACAAAACTTCGCTACGAATTCGAACGCGGCCGTGCGGAAAGCGATACCGAACGCGCCACGTTGATCGAACGTCTCTCGGGTAAAGAAACTCAGGTTCGCGATCTACAAGAAGGTCTCGATCGCGAAAAGGATGAAAGCGAACGGCTGCGTGGCGAGAACGCCGGTAACCTCGCAAACCTCCTCGCGCTGCAAACGCGTCTCGAAGACGAACGGCGCGCCAACCAGGAAAAACTCGCACTACTGAGCTCGGCTGAAGAGAAACTCACGGACGCGTTCAAAGCGCTTTCGGCCGATGCGTTGCGCAACAACAACCGTTCGTTTCTCGATCTCGCCAAACAGAATCTCGAAACGTTTCAACAAAATGCGAAAGGCGATCTGGACGGCCGGCAGCGTGCGATCAACGAACTGATCAAGCCGCTCAAGGAGTCACTCGAAAAAGTCGACGGCCGCATTGGTGATTTAGAAAAATCACGCGCGGGCGCGTATTCGGAGTTGCGCGAGCAGGTGAAGGTGCTTGCTCAGTCGCATTTACAGCTTCAGTCGGAAACGGGAAATCTCGTGAAGGCCTTGCGTGCGCCGCACGTGCGCGGACGTTGGGGCGAGATTCAGTTGCGGCGCGTCGTCGAGCTGGCGGGTATGTTGCAGTATTGCGACTTCATCGAACAGGAAACTGTTAATGGCGAAGACGTCCGCATTCGTCCGGACTTGATCGTGCACCTGCCGGGTAAGCGCACGATCGTCGTCGATTCGAAAGTGCCGTTTGAGGCGTTTTACGAATCCATCGCGGCGACTGATGAAGAAGTGCGTGCGAGCAGGTTGAAGGATCACGCGCGGCATGTCAGAACGCATATCAATAATCTGAGCCGGAAAGCTTACTGGGAAACGGTGCAGCCGACGCCGGAGTTTGTGTTGCTCTTTCTGCCCGGGGAGACCTTTTATAACGCCGCACTCGAAAACGATCCGAAGCTGATCGAAGACGGCGTCGCGCAAAATGTGATTATCGCCACCCCGACCACGCTGATCGCGCTTCTCAAAGCCATCTCCTACGGGTGGAGTCAGGAGCAGATGGCCAAGAACGCTCAGGAAGTCAGCAATCTCGCGAAGACTCTTTACGAGCGAATCCGCATCTTCACCAAACATTTCGATGAGGTGGGCAAGAGTCTCGATCGAGCACTCGAGTTTTATAACAAGGGAGTAGGTTCGCTCGAGACACGCGTGCTCGTAACCGCGCGGCGCTTCAAAGAATTGGGCGCCATCAGCGGCGAAGAGATCGAAATCCTCGAGCCACTCGACAAATCTGCGCGGCCCTTGAATCTCGACGAAGGCGGTCTCTTCCCCGAAGCCGCGACCTCTCTCGCAAACGACGACTTTCCCCTACTGAAAGCCCAAACCGCACAAGCTGGTGACAGCCGAAAATAATCTGTGTAATCTGCGGTTACTGCTGTGAAAGAAATCTGGTTAGGTCCTCTACTAAATAACAACCGAGCGCTGCTCATCGAGCGTTGTGCGAAACTCGTCGCCAACAATCAAAGCGATGCGTTCATCTATCTCGCCGCGTCGTATCCGCTGCTCGAAGTCGTAACTCAGCAGATTCTCGACGGCAGTCGCAACCGCGGCGTTTGGGGTGAACTCCCGGTCCATCTCTTTCGCGGTTTCGTGCGGCGTATTCTCTATTCCGCCGTCGACGACAGCGGCAACGGTCTGCCGCCGCGCATTCCGATCGATCATGACGAACTGCCACTGAAGCGCAGCTTGATCTCGCAAGTGCTGCTGCAATTACTCGCCACCAACAAACTGAAAGCGTTTGCGCCACTCGCCGGACGTGAAGGTGTCGTCAACAGCGTCGCCACATTGCTCGGTGAGATTGAGCGCGCCGCGAAGACTCCGGCGGAACTGATCGAGATTCTCGAAACCCGGGCGCGCGATCTCGAGAAAGGCGGCAACGAAAAACGCGGCGTCACGCAACTCGATTTCGATCGCGAAGTCGAAACGATTTATTCGACTTACACGGGCTTACTCAATCAAAACCGCTTCACCGAAGAAGATCTCGATCAACTGCGTGCGCTCTGGGTGTTGCGCGGCCTGATCGACGATCGCGGCGTGCGTGTGCCGTGGCTCGCAAACGTCGAACTGTTCATCATCGACGGCTTCTTTGATTTCACGCCCGTGCAGGGCGAGATCCTGCGGCAGTTGATCCCGCGCGTGCCGGACGTGGTCGTCAATCTCAATCACGACGATTCCAACCCGGAGATTTTTCTTCCGTTTCAGGAAACGATCGGCATGCTGCAAAGCATGGCAACGTTTGACACGGTGCACACGCACGACTACACGTCGCCGCCCGGCGTGTTGTCCCAACTGCGCGAGAACCTTTTCAATCCGCTGAGATCCTCAGACGACGTTTCAGAAGATCCGGAATTCGTCGCGAAAGAGATTCGTTACCTGGAGTGCGGCGATCGCGACACCGAAATCCGCACGATCGTGCGTGAAGTAAAGCGGTTGGTGCTGACTGAGAATTTCGAACTCGCAGATATCGCACTCGTCGTGCGCGAACGATCTCGCTACGCAAACACGATCGCCCGCGTGCTCACTGAAGAGTCGTTGCCGTGCAATCTGGAATTGCGCATCGACGCGGGCGACGTTCCCGCCAACAGAGCCGCACTTAAATTGCTCACGCTGCTCGAAGGGCTGACCACCGATCAACAAGAAGAGCCGGCAACACGCATTTCCGAGTTAGCTGACTTAATCAAATCCGAATACTTCCGCCTCAGCGACACCGAGTTGCGCATCTTGTCTGCACGTTTCGAGGAGAATCATAGCGACCTGCGAGATTCGCGAACGCGCATCGGTGTATGGGACGCGGACGCACTCGAAAACGCGTTCGCTTACGTCGGCAGCGATCTGACCGTCAGCGCCTGGCTAACACGCGCGCACAAACTGTTCACCGATCTTCCCGGCGCGACCGCCACCAAAGAAATTCTGAACATCGATCCCGGCGCGCAGGATCAGGATACCGACATCGCGGATAACGTTGAGAACGCGGAGATCGTGAAGCTCGAGGATCGCGGCGTTGAAAAGAAACGACGTCCATCGCGCGACATTCGTCCGTCGATGCTCGCGTGGACCGCGCTCGTCGTACGCCGTTTCGCGGAATTGCTTTACGCCGTGCCACGCGAAGGCAAACTCTCGGATCTGCGCGCGGAGTTGATGCGGCTATTGGATAGTTTCGGCTTCCGCGACCAGATTGCCGAACCCGCTCGCCACTCGACCGGCGAGGATCAACTGCCGCAAGTGATGCTCAACTTCAATTCGCTCGAAGCGCTGCGCCGTGCTTTCGTCGCGGCGATCAAAAGCATCGAGATCGGCGGCAATGGAACCACCACCGCGCGTCTTTCGACGTTTCTTCAGGAAGTGCGTCGTTCGCTCGGTTCGCAGTCACAACTCTTCGGCACGCGCGATCGCAGCGGTTTGAGCGTGCTCGAAGCTACCGACGTGCGTGGTCTTCGTTTTCGCGCCGTGTTCATCGCGGGCCTGACTGAAGGCGGCTTTCCACTGACTGCCGGGCGCGACTGGATCTATCCGCACGAGGAACGCGATCGCCTGCGCGAATACGGCCTGACGCTCGAAGACATCTCGCCAAACACGCTGCTCAAGGAAGAACACTATTTTTATCAGTGCGCGTGTCGCGCGACCGAGCGGCTCTATCTCACGCGTCCGCTGCTGCTCGAAGACGACACTGAAACGGTAATGTCCTACTACGTCGACGAACTGCGCCGCGCGATCGCGCCGTACAAAGTCGAGACCGAAATCATCCGCCGCGACTACGAAGGCAAGTATCTCGACGAAGCTGCGTCGACGAACGAGATGAAGATCGGTTTGGTGCGTCAGCAGGAACGTCACCTGCATCGTGGTCAACGAAAAGGACTGCTGCCGCAACCTCGCATCAAACGGTTGTTAACCCTCGCGCGTAACGACGGCTTTCTCAGCGATACAGCACTGCGGCGAATCGAGATCGAACGCGAGCGTTGCGGCCCGCACTTTGGTCCATACGACGGCATCATCACCAATCCCGATCTGCTCCGATTATTGAAACTGAAGTTTGGTCCTGATTTCATTCACAGCGCCAGCGGGCTCAGCACTTACGGCAACTGTCCGTATCGCTTCTTCGCGCAACGCGTGTTGCGGCTCGAACCGCGCGGCGAAGCGGCGCTCGATCTTCAGGCCATTGACGCCGGCAAACTGTTGCACGACATTCTGCGCCGCTTCTTCGAACGTCATCGCCGCGAAGCGCTACACAAACTCGATCGCAAGAAACTGCAAACCGAGCTCGCTGCGATTGCCGATAAAGTGTTTGACGAGCACGAACGCGTGGTACCGCCGCTCAACAAACAGATCTGGAAGATCGATCGCGAGATTCGCAAGATTCTTTTGGACCAGGTGCTGTTGTACGAATTGGAGGTTCAGGAAGCCGCCGAGCGGGAACAGGTGCTGCCCGCGTATTTTGAAGTCGCGTTTGGCGGGATGAAGTCGGCCGCGAAGGATCCGGATTCAAAGGACGAACCGCTCGAAATCGCGCGTGAAACGTTTGTCGGTGAGGAGACGATCAAGATCAGCGGCCAGATCGATCGCGTTGACGTTGCGCACGACAACACAGTCGTCGCTTACGACTACAAGTTGTCCACCGGTTCCAATCGGTACGACATGATTTCCGGCCGCAGTCTGCAACTGCCGATCTATCTCGAAGCACTCGAAAAACTGATCCTGCCCGATCAGCCGATCGCGGGTGGCGGCTACTACATCATTCGCGGCGCGCAGGATCGGCGTAATAAAGGTCTCTACCGCGCGAGTCAGTTGGACTACCTGCAATTGCGCGCCCGGAATTCACTCTTTTCGGATGAGGATTGGCAGGAAATTCGCGCCCAAGTCGTGGCAAAAATTTGGGAATTTTTAGACGCGATGCGCGCCGGTGTTTTTCGTGTCGACCCGTCGGAACGTTTGAAGACGTGCCGATTTTGCGACTACCGCGCGGTGAGCCGTTACGACCGCGATCGTATCGAAAGAAAGAAGTAACCACAGATTCCACAGATTTCTTTCTGTGTAATCTGTGGATGGTTTTATGTCTAAAGAGCAACGCGTGCTGTTGCCAGAACAGGCGGCAGCGGCATACGAGATCAAGAAACACATCTCCGTTACGGCCGGACCGGGCTCGGGCAAGACGACGGTCCTGGTCGAGCGCTATCTCCACATCCTGCGCGAGTACAGTCTCTCGATCGATCAGATCGTAGCCATCACGTTCACCAATCGCGCGGCCAACGAAATGCGCGAACGTTTGCGCGCGGACCTCAATCACATGCTGCGCATCGCCAGCGAAGACGAGCGCCGGCGCTGGCTCAACTACAAGCGCACGCTCGACGGCGCCGTGATCACGACGATTCACGGCTTCTGCGCGCGGCTGTTGCGCGAGTTTCCGATCGAAGCGCGCGTCGATCCGCAGTTTCTGTTGTTGGACGAACATCGCGCGGCGATGATGCTCGAATTGACGGTTGAAGAAGTGCTGTCGGATTTCATCAGCGGCGGTCACCTGGAGATCTCACGGCTCACACTCGGCGTCGGACGCAGCCGTCTCGCAGCGGCCCTCGCGCAAATCTATCGTGAAGCGCGCGGACAAGGCTTGTCGCTCGAACAGCTCGCGCTGGCGACCGCGCAGGTTCACGCCACCGAAGAAGATCACGCACAAGCGCTTGAAGAACTCGATCGCACGATGACTGAGTTTCTCCGCGTGCGACGCACGACGAAAGCGTCGTTGGAAAATCAGGCCGAAGTTCTCGCCGCGTGGTCCGAAGCAAGGAAACACTTAACGTCTATTCCCTCGCACGAAACGCTCGCGGATTATTGCCGGCTTGTCGACGACTTCCGAGATCCGCGGCCGGCGCTTCGCGGTTCCGTCGCCGATCATGTGAGGACGCTCGACGAATTGATTTGGGCCAAAGACCTGAAGGGCCGGGTGCCGCAAGTCTGTCTCGATCTCTTCGCGAAGCAATACGCGCTGGAAATGGTCAATTTATTACTGCGCATCGATCAGCGACTCAACGAGGAAAAGCAAAAGTTATCCGCGCTCGACTTCGACGATCTGGAATTAAGAACATTGACGTTGCTCGAGCGGCCCGAAGTGCTTGCGCGGACTTCGGAGCGCTACCGGTTCTTCCTCGTCGACGAGTTTCAGGACACGAACGCGGTGCAACGCGTGCTGCTCGAACGCCTCGCATTAACAAAAGGACGGCGGCCGGCAAACCTCTTCATCGTAGGCGATCGCAAACAGTCGATCTACGGTTTTCGTGGCGCGGATGTTGACGTGTTTCGCGAGATGACCACGACACTGTTGGAGCATGGCGGCGAAGAGAAGCCGCTTCAGTTGAACTTCCGCAGTCAGCCGCCGCTGATCGCGTTCTTCAATCATCTCTTCGCGCGCTTGTTCAATGTACCTGACGACATTCCGGCGAGCGAATATAAAAACCTGGACCAGTTGGGCTACGTGAAGCACGAACGGAGCGAACCGCGCCGTGAACTGCGGGATGAGGGCGTACTCGTCGAACTGCTCGTGACGACTAAACCTTCGCTCGAGGATAATCCACGAGCCGAACAGGATTCGCGTGTGCTCGACGCGCAGCAGGTCGCGCGCCGCATACTCGCACTGAAGCGTTCCTCTCCCGAACTCAAGTATGGCGACATCGCCTTGCTGTTTCGCGCGATGACGCAGGTCGGGATTTACGAATCTGTTTTTCGCCGCGCGAACATTCCTTATCAAACCGTGCTCGGACGCGGTTTCTACGAGCGCGAAGAGATCACCGACCTCATTCAATTGCTGCGCTTTCTCGACAACAAGACTGATGAAATCGCGCTCGCCGCGGTGTTGCGTTCGCCGTTGTGCGGTATTTCAGACGACGCATTGCTCGCATTGCGTTGCGCGCCGTTGGTCGCGGAGATTGAAACAGCCGATCCGTTGCGCGGTTTCTCAGTCACGCGCCGGTTCTACGTCGCGTTGCAGCGTCACAGCGAGATCGCTTACATCAGCGATGAGGAGCACGAGTTGCTCGACCGCGCCGCTAAACTGATCGGCGAACTCGTCGCGCGGCGGCATCACTATCCGATACAGGATTTGCTTCGTTTCGCAGTCAACGAATCCGAGTACATGACCGTGATCGCAGCCAACTTCGACGGCGCGCAACGGCTCGCGAATGTCGAGCGCCTGTTCACGCTCGCGGCGCGTTTCGAGAGTTCGGGGACGCATCTGATTCGCGACTTCGTGCGCTACGTCGAGGAGTTTGAAGCGATCGGCAGCCGCGAAAGCGAGGGACAGATCGATCAAGCCGCGGACGCGGTGCGGTTAATGACGATTCACCAGGCGAAAGGTCTCGAGTTTCCCGTCGTGTTCATTCCGGACTTGCAACGGTTGTCGCGCGTCGCCACTGACAACTGGGTCTTGCTCGATCGTCATCAGGGTCTAACGCTCAAAGTTCCGGACGGACGTGGCGGTCTTGTTTCAGGTTGCACCTACAGCAGTTTTGAAAAGCGGCACGCGTGGCGCGAGCAGTTTGAAAGTATGCGGCTGCTTTACGTGGCTGCGTCGCGCGCTGAGGACCGTTTGATTATGTCGGGCGTGTCCGATCAAATGGCCACACTAAACAGGGGAAATGACTGCTGGCTCAAATGGATTTGGCAATCACTCGATCTCGGAGAGAGAGCCGCGAGTGGTTTGGTTGAGCTTGACGACGACGTTCCGTTGCAATTGACGATCAACCTCGCGGAAGAAGCGACGGACGTCGAGCCACTCGTTGAAATCGAGCCGTTAGCCGCGCCGCCACCGGCTGATTCGCTGGTCGAAACGTTTCCGCTGATTCGTCCGGTTGAGAGAGCGATCGGCAACGCGATTCATCGTTTTAGTGTGACGCAGTTGATCAACTATCACCGTTGTCCGCGCCAGTACTATTTCGATCGCGTGCTGCAATTGCCTTCGGCTGACGAACTCGCGGTTTGGAACAACGCAGACGCGCCCGAGCCGCCTTCAAATCTGACCGCCACGTTGAAAGGCGCGGTGATTCATCGTTTCTGCGAACGTTACACGTCCGATCAGAGTGCGGAAGAATTGTTACGTCAGAGTTTTGAAGAGGTCGTGCGTTTGCGCCAGGCGCAACTCGCGGATCGTCTCGTCGAGATCAATTTCGATTCGGCGATCAAGGATCTCTTGCCGCTTGCGAAAAACTATCTCGCGAGTGATGTGTTCCGGCGTGTTGAAGCCGCGCCGAAAGTCGCAGGCCCTGTGCGGCCCACAGGTGAAAATGGTTTGTGGAGTGAATTGAGTTTTCGACTGCGGCGGCCGCTCGGGATTCTCTACGGCGTGATCGATAAGCTTCTGATCAAGACTGACGGGATCGAGATCATCGACTTCAAAACCAATCGCATCCGTGTAACAAAAAACGAAGAGCCCGCACCAGCGCAGCCAAAGGACACACAGTTTTCATTCGACTTCGAACATACACCTGCGGACCGTCAACCTTCCATGAGCGCCGCACTGCGCACCACGTCCGAAGACTACGAACTGCAAATGCAATCCTACGCGCTTGCCGTGCGCGAACTTCTTCCCTCGTTCGCGGACGCGAAGATTCGCGTAACGCTTCACTTCCTTGAACCGAACGTCGAGGTCCATCTCGCGGACGAACTGCTCGCGCCAGCGCAATGTCAGGCAGCGATCGATGCGGCAATGTTGCGCATCGTCTCGTCTTCCAACCCCGCCGATTTCCCGGTGAAGCCCGCGCCGCACTGCCGCGCGTGCAATTTTCTTCGCCTCTGCTCAGCCGGACGCGATTTCTTGTCCACGTCCGTGTAATCTGTGTAATCTGTGGCCCATGACGACAATTAAATCTTTCGACGGCGGTGAGTTCGGCGGCTATCTCGCGCTGCCCGCGAGCGGCTATGGACCAGGCATCGTCGTGTTGCAGGAGATCTTCGGCGTCAACGATTACATGCGCAGCGTTACAGACTGGTATGCCGCGCATGGTTTTGTCGCGTTCTGTCCGGATCTCTTCTGGCGAATGGAACCCGGCGTTCAGTTGACCGATGCTGACTGGAACAAAGCGATCGATTTCTACCAGCGTCTCGACGAAGCGAAAGCTGTCGAAGATTCAGCGGCGGCAATGACTTTCTTGCGACACCATCCGGCGTGCAATGGACGTGTGGGCGCGGTAGGTTTTTGTCTCGGCGGCAATCTCGCTTATTTGTTGTCAGTAAGATTCAAGCCTGACTGCGCTGTCGGTTATTACGGTGTGAGCATCGAGAAGAGTCTCGACGAAGCAAAGAATCTAACCAGTCCGTTGATGTTGCACATCGCCGGTGATGACAAGTTTTGTCCGCCGGAAGCGCAGGCTGCGATCCATACATCTCTCGACGCAAATCCACTCGCCACGATCCATGTTTACCCCGGTCGCGATCATGCCTTCGGACGCGTCGGCGGCGAACATTACAACGCGGCCGATGCGGAGCTCGCGAACCTGCGCACGCTCGAATTTTTCGTGACGCATCTTGCCGGCGCGGGTTTGGCGAGTGCGCAACAAACGCTCTCGTCGCGGTGGGACGATCACGTGAAATACGAGTTTGCCACACGCAACACTGACGACACGCTCGAAACGATGGTCGCGGATGCGTATGTGAATCACGTGCCCGTGATGACTGGCGGCGTCGGTCACGATGAGCTGCGCGAGTTCTATTCACAACGTTTCATTCCACAGATGCCGGTCGACACGAGCATGACGCCTGTGTCGCGTACGATCGGCGTCGATCGCATCGTGGACGAGATGGTTTTTGAGTTCACGCACACGAGCAAAATGGATTGGATGTTGCCGGGCGTCGAACCCACGGGCAAATACGTGCGCGTCGCGCTGGTCGTGATCGTTCACTTCCGCGACGGCAAACTCGCGCACGAACACATCTATTGGGATCAGGCGTCCGTGTTGGCCCAGCTCGGGCTCATTGATTCTGCGAGTCTTCCGGTCGCCGGCGTCGAAAGCGCAGAGAAGGTTTTAAATCCGAAGTTACCCTCAAACACGTTAATGCATCCGTCAAATCCGTGAAATCCGTGGCTCAACCGGTAAGCAAACTCCGCCGCGATCTCGGGACGCTGGAATCCTACGCGACCGTGATCGGCATTCTCATCGGCGCGGGAATTTTTCAGGTCACCAGCCAGGCGTGGGCGCTCACCGGACCGAGCGTCGTTCTCGGCTACATCGTTCTAACGCCCGCAATCCTCGCGACCGCGGTTCCTTACGCTGCATATCTCTCGACGCCACTCGGCCGCGAACCCGGCGGCGAATACCTGCACATCTCGCGCACACTCGGCGGTCATCGGCTCGCTTACGTCGGCGCGTGGCTCAAGATCATTTCCTATATCGGCGCGGGCGCGTATCTCGCAAACGCGATGGCCGGATACCTGATCGCGTTGAGCGGCGGCCGTATCGACGCGCAAAGGTTTCAACTACCGCTCGCGTTGGCGGCGCTCGTCGTTTTCTATCTGATTCACGTCATCGGCATTCTTTGGTTTGGCCGTATACAGGTCATTATGTCGGCGTTGAAATGTTTGGCGTTGCTAGTCCTGATCGTTCCCGGTCTCTTTGTGCTTAAGTACGAGAACTACACGCCGTTCTTCACGCAAGGCTGGGGTGGTTTTGGAGCCAGTCTATTGCCCTTGTTCTTTGCTTACGCGGGTTTCGAATCGGTCGCGCAAACGGCTGGTGAAGTGAAAGACAGCACGCGGCGTCTTCCGGGAATACTTGTAAAAGGCATCACGATCACGGCGCTCTTCTACGTTTTCACTTCGATCGTTACATTCGGCGTGTTGCCGGGTGGGCGATTGCAGGCGAGCAGTGCGCCGATGGCGGAAGTGGCGTCGATCTACTTGCCGGCGGGCGCGGCGATCTTCGTCACGATCGGCGCGATCGCCGCGATCATGACTGCACTGAACGGCACGTTGTTCGTGCCGTCACGTCTAGCGATCATGTTTGTGAAAGACGGTCTCGCGCCAGGCTGGCTCGGGTTCATCAACAAAACGACGGCGACGCCGATCCCCGGTTTAACCTTGACGCTGCTCTGTTGCGCGATTTTGTTGGTCAGCGGACAGCTTTCGCTCGCGTTGAATGTTGCAGTGTTTGCGCTGGTCGTGCTTTATTTCATTCATAGCCTGGTATTTCTGTTCCTCCCCCGGTTGAATCGAACGTTGGCGAGCGAAGTCGCGATCAACTTGCCTCAGGGTGTGTTGCAAGTCGCGGCCATCGTTTCGATTGTTTCAATGGGCGTGATGATCTTGATCCAACTGCGGCAGGACGTTGAAGTTTTGCGGACGTCGAGTTTGAGTCAACGCATCAACGAACACTCGCTGACGAGTATTGAGCTGGTGTTTGTTTGGGGAATCATCGGGCTCGTGCTTTATCAACTCGCACGGATGCAGCGGCGCAATTCGAAGGCAGACGCACATGCAGATTGAAGGCAAACGCATTTTGATTAGTGGCGCCGGGCGTGGTCTCGGGCGAACGCTTGTCGGTGCGTTTGTTGAAGCGGGCGCGCGGGAGGTGTTTGCCGGAACGAGAAACGAGGAAACGCGCGAAGCTGTGAAGCGTGAGTTTGATGAGCGGGTTACACCGATCCAGCTCGACGTAACGAGCGACGCCGACGTGGATTCGATCGCGAGTGTTGGCACGATCGACATTCTCGTGAACAACGCCGGCATCGCCGGATACGGCAATCCGTTGACGATGAACTTCAACGACGTGCAGCACGAACTCGCGGTGAACTATCTCGGCGTGTTGCGTCTGACGCGAGCGATCGCGCCCGGCATGATCGCACAACGCGAAGGAATGATCGTGAACGTTGCCACTGCGTTTGCGAAAGTGAACCTGCCGCTGGTCGGCACTTATTGCGCGACGAAAGCAGCGTTGTTGTCGTTGGGCCAGGCCTTGCGCGCGCACTTGGCGGACGACGGTGTTCGCGTAATCACGGTCATGCCGACGACGTTTGATTCCGACATGAGTCGCGGCGCGAACGTTCCGAAAATGACGAAAGAATACGTCGCTGGCGAGATACTCGCCGCGATTCGCGAGGAGCGCCACGATCCGCCAATCGGCGACGAAGCGAAGGGCGTGTTTGACGGTTTGCTAAAAGATCCACTGAGCGTCGAAAGGATGTTGATGACTTATAAGTGATTGTCGATTTTCGATTGCCAATTGCCGATTGAAAACAATTCGGTACGATGGCATACGTGAACAAAGCGACAATCGGCAATCGAAAATCGACAATGATTGATCGTCGCCGCAATGAATTTCCCACTTTGGCCTCGGGCATTCATCTGCTCAGCCATAGTCTCGGGCCGGTGCCTCGCGCGGTGCGCGAGTCGATGCTGGAGTACTGCGACGCGTGGGAACATCACACGAGCGAAGACGCATGGGCCACGAGTTGGTGGGAACTGTCGCGGCGCGTCGGCGATCGCATCGCGCGCATTCTCGGCGGCTCGCCCGGTTCGGTACAGATTGAGCCAAACGCTTCGATCGCGCTCGCGACTGTCGCGTCGTGTTTTCAGTTTCAAAGCGGACGCCGGAACAAAGTCGTCACCACCGAGCTCGACTTTCCGTCGATGGAATACATTTGGGAAGGGCAGCGGCAGATCGGCGCACACGTTGAAGTAGTGAAGTCGGCAGACGGCATTTCCGTGCCACTCGAAAAGATACTCGACGCGATCGATGATGAGACGTGTCTGGTGGCGCTGGCCCACGTGTCGTATCGCAGCTCGTCTCGCGTGGATGCGCCCGCGATTGTCGAGCGCGCACACGCGAAAGGCGCGCTGGTGTTGCTCGACGTTTACCAGTCCGCGGGCGTCGTGCCGCTGCATGCGGCTGATTGGAAAGTTGATTTTTTGATTGGCGGCACGATCAAGTGGCTCTGCGGTGGACCATCGTGCGGTTATTTGTACGTGCGGCCCGAGATTCAGAAAGATCTGCGACCGCGATTGACAGGCTGGGTCGCGCACGACGCGCCGTTTGAATTTGCTTCCGCGCCGATGCGTTACGCGCGTTCGGTGCGCCGTTTCGCGCAAGGTACGCCGAGTATTCCGGCGCTTTATTCCGCCATTCCGGGTTTGGACATCATTGAGTCGGTCGGGCTCGAACAGATCGCGGCGGAATCGCAGCGCCGGACACAGTTGATGATCGACTTCGCACGCGAGCGGCGTTGGACCATCAACACGCCGCTCAAGGAATTCCGTCGCGGCGGTTCGGTGATGATCGGTGTCGACGATGCGAAGTCCATTGCCGAACAACTCGCCGAGCGGCGCGTGTTTGTCGACTGGCGGCCGGGCGCCGGTTTGCGCATCTCGCCGCATTTTTTCAACACGGATGAAGAAGTGGAAGAAGCGCTCGAGATTCTCGCTGGTCTAATTTCATGAGCAACAAACTCAGCCTCAACGAGCCCGCGCCTGATTTCACGTTGCAGGACGGAAGCGGAAACGATTGGCATCTCGCGGATCATCGCGGCAAAGTCGTCGTGCTGCTTTTTTATCCGGGTGACGAAACGCCGGTTTGCACGCGGCAGATGTGTTCGGTGCGCGATCGTTGGGAAGACTATCGGGCCACTGGCGCGGAAGTGGTCGGTATTTCGACCGACTCGGTTGAATCGCATCGCAAGTTTGCCGAGCATCATGATCTGCCGTTGCGTTTGCTTTCGGATGCGAATGGAAAAGTTTCCGCGCTTTATGGCGCGAAATCGATAATTCCGGGCCGCACGGCGCGCTCGGTTTTTGTGATCGACGCGGGTGGAAAGCTGCGTTATCAGGACGTACGCCCGGTAGGGCTGCTGAAGCCGAAGGATGACGTTATAATTTCGGCTATCCGCGAAGCACAGGGAGGAAATTAGTCATGGCTGACACTATCAAATGCACCCATTGCGGTGAGAAGCGTCCGAAATTAGCGTTTGCGCCGTTTCCAAACGAACTTGGTCAACGCATTGCCGCCGAGATTTGTCAGCCGTGCTGGATGGGGTGGCTG
The DNA here is from genome assembly GCA_035279345.1 of Pyrinomonadaceae bacterium. Classification (GTDB taxonomy): domain Bacteria; phylum Acidobacteriota; class Blastocatellia; order Pyrinomonadales; family Pyrinomonadaceae; genus PSRF01. The sequence goes on from DATEHX010000388.1 coordinate 15,069, forward strand.
CAGAAGCAGACCCAGATCATCAACCACTACGGCCTCGACCTCACGAACCCCGATGCGCAGAATTTTCTCTTCGACAACATCAAGGGATTTCTCTTCGGTGAGACACCCGACCTCGCCGAGATCGACACAACCAAAGAAGGCACCGTTAAATGGTAAGTTCAGTTTGACCGGATTACAGAATTAACAAGATTGGGGTCTTATCTTGTTAATCTTGTGAATCCTGTCAAACACAATCCAGCCACGCTGACTCGCCCCGCCATTGTTTTAACCCCCCGTTATTGATCGAGCACGTCAACCAAGGAGGACTTTCCCAAATGAGACGAAGAATTTCAGCACTCATAGCTTTAGGGGCGCTTTCAATTATTCTGCCGGGCTGCAACGGGACGGCTAACAACAATGGCAACGCGAACCTCAACTCCAACGTGCGAGCGACGCCGAGCCCGACGCCGACCGCCACCCGTGAAGCCGAGTCGCGGCGCGCGCCAACGCGTGAGGAGTATGAACGCGACAAGGATCGATACAACCGTGAGGCGAAAGAATCGGGTCGTACGGTTGGAACGGGTTTGAATGACGGGTGGCTGTGGGTGAAAACGCGTTTCGACCTCGCCGCGGCGGATGATCTGCGCGACTCGACGATCAATGTGGACGTTGATAACGCGGTGGTGACGCTGACGGGCACGGTTGCGAGTGCGGCGCAAAAGTCGCGGGCGGAGCAGGTAGCGAAGTCAGTTGAGGACGTGAAATCGGTGCGTAACCAGTTGCGCGTCCAGGCGGGCAACGCAAACGCGAACGGCAATGCAAACCGGAACACGAACCGGTAGGTCTAACGCCACAAAGAAGCACAAAAAGGCACTAGCAAGCATTCTTGTGCTTCTTGTGTTTCTTGTGCTTCTTTGTGGCACTCATAGTCTGCGCTTCCCATCCCGGCCATTCTTACGCTAAGCTTTCCTCTCTCTTTCCTGTTTTCGCAAAACAAAACTTATTGGGATTTGGTTGCCTATGCCAAAAGTCCGTCCGCTTACTGTCGCTCTTACTATCACTTTCGCCACAATCATCATTTTCGTCTCGCGTGCCGGTGCGCAGCGCAGCGCGATCGACACCTACGCGATCACCAACGCGCGTATCGTGACGGTCTCCGGCCCTACGCTCGAACGCGGCACGGTGGTGATTCGTAACGGCCTGATCGTCGCTGTCGGCGCAAACGTCAACGCACCATCTGACGCGCGCATCATCGACGGCGCAGGCCTGACCGTTTATCCGGGCCTGATCGATTCCTACACGAATCTCGCGCTCCCGGAAGCACCGCCTTCCCCGTCGCCGGGTGGTGGTGGCGGAGGTGGCGGTTTTTTCGCCGCGCCGCCGCGTCCGAGTCCCGGTGGTCCAAACTCGACGCAGCCTGTGGGCTTACAGCCCGAAGTGTTGGTTGAAGACGTGATCCGTCCTGGCGGTAACGAGATCGAATCGTCGCGAAGCGTGGGGCTAACGACTGCGCTCACATCGCCGCGCACCGGCATCTGGATGGGCCAGTCGGCGCTGATCAACCTCGCGGGCGACACGCCGCAAGAGATGATCGTGCGTTCGCCGGTCGCGATGCACGTCGGGTTCACACCACTGCGCGGAACTTATCCGGGTTCGTTGCTGGGCGTGTTTGCGACGTTGCGACAGATGATGCTCGACGCGCAGCGTTATCGCGACTCGCTCGCCTTGTACGAACGTTCGCCACGCGGAATGCGACGGCCCGAAATGGATCGATCGCTGGCGGCACTGGTGCCGGTAGTCGACGGCCGCATGCCGGTGGTGATGTTGGCCAACAGCGAACGAGAGATCGCACGCGCGCTGGAGTTAGCCACTGAGTTCAAATTGAAACTGATCATCGCCGGTGGACGCGAAGCCGATCGCCTCGCGCCTCGTTTGGCGAAACAGAACGTACCGGTGCTGTTGTCGCTCAACTTGCCACGGCGCACGACAGCCGCGCTTCCGGAAGCGGATCCCGAACCGATGCGCGTGCTACGCGAGCGCGTGGAAGCACAACAAACCGCGGGACGGCTCGCGAAGGCCGGGGTTCGTTTTGCGTTTGAGTCGGGGTCGTTGACGAACATTTCCGATCTGATGCGCAACGCGAACATCACGATCGAGAACGGTCTGTCAGCCACGGATGCGTTACGCGCTTTCACGATCTGGCCCGCAACGATCTTCGGTGTCGAGAACCAACTCGGCTCGATCGAAACCGGCAAGATAGCGAATTTAACCGTGACGCGCGGTGATCTATTCGATCGCGACAGCCGCGTAGCGCATGTGTTTATCGATGGCCGTCCGGTTGATCTGCGTCCCACCGCTGGTGGTCCAACCGGGCGCAATCAGTTGAGTGGAACGTGGAATCTCAACGTGAATCTCGGCCAGGGCGAAAAGGCCGTGACGTTGAATCTGCAACAGGAAGGCGAGCGATTGAGCGGCTCGATTTCCGGCTCGCTTGGAACGGGCGAGATCTCGAATGCTTCGATAGCAGGTAGTGAAGTTCGTTTCACCGTTGCGTTGGAAATCGAAGGACAAACTAAAGAAGCGACGTTCACCGGAACGCTTACAGGCGATCAGATCCGCGGCGCAGTCAATGTTGTGGGGTTGGCGCCCGGATCGTTTACAGGAAGCCGAGCGCGACCAAATTAAGCCACAAAGAGGCACAAGAAGCACAAGAAGCACAAGAGGCACAAAAAGCAAAGGCAAAGCTATGAGAGTAAACAAACTAATATTTCTTCTGTCCGTGGTTGTCTGTGTTTCATCTGTGGCCTATGCGCAGCAAACGCAGGAAACGTTGATCCGCAACGCCA
>DATEHX010000389.1:0-33345 GCA_035279345.1 Pyrinomonadaceae bacterium
GTTGTGCCATCAGGCCGCGTGATGTACATCAGATGGTCGAGCAATAGCAGCAGATTTTGTTCGACTTGTTTCGGAAGGCTGAAATTGTTGCTGCGCGCGAGCAACAGAAACTGAAGATAAAAATCAGTCGTGTAGCGGTGGTAGTAGCTCGATTGCTCGAAATACACGCCGTCACCACGAACGTGAATCGGCAGTTGTTCGACCAGAATCCGCGCTCCCAGCTCCTGCCAGCGTTTTGCCGCCTTGAACTCCGGCAGCATAGTTCCGAGAAAGAAAAGTCCGAGGGCTTCGCCGGTCAGGTGCGTGTTTGGACTGAAATATGTCGACAGGTACGACTCGAGGTGACGCGCGCTTAAATACAAAAATTTCCACGCGCGTTTGAAAATCTCTTCGGTTAACGACGGCGACGACTTGAAGAAGTAAAAAGCCCACAGCCAGGATATCGACCTGAACGCGACTTCGAGGCTGCTGGCCCAGTTGATCCCGAGCTTGGGCGGGTTGGCGCTCATCCACGCATCGAGATGCGTCACAAAACGGCGTGCGTATTTCTCGTCGCCAGTTAACCAATAAGCTTGGCCCAACGTCACGAAATACTGGTGCCGGTTCAGCTCCCAGATGATCTTCTTGTCGCCCGCGACTTCTGCATTCAGATAGTCCAGCTTGCTCCAGTGCAGCAGCGGAATCCGTTTTTCGGTTAACGGCTCAAACTGCCAATCTATCGACTCACCGGTGGATTCACCAAAACTCAAATCGCGATGGCCCAGCAGATCAAACTTGCCCTCACAAATGCGATTCGCTTTATCGACGAGCTGTTGAGCGCTGTTGGCCCAACGAGACTTGAACGCACTCTCCGTTGTTTCAGGATTTTGAAAAGCTGCGAAGAAATGCGGCTGCGATCTCGATCGGAAGTGTTCGAGCAGATGATCGGTAGCGGTGGTCCTATCAAGCGCGAGCAAAGAAGCGAACGCTTCGTCAGCCGGGAGTTTCACCAATGGAGACCAGCCACGTCTCTCACCAAACGCCGCCAGCCTCTGCGCCGCCCGCACACGCAACTCGTGAAGGCTCGCGTTCCTAAGTTTCTCCAGATTCACTGATTCGATCTTTTTCTCAGAGTCTGCTATTAGTCAATAGAAAAATCCGATTCACAAAGCCCCCTGATTGGAATTGCACGCCGGTTCGGTGTTTTAAGTTTTTGCTGTGTACCCATGAAGTTCTCGGTAATCATCGCGACTTACAACCGCGCGGACAGCCTGCGTGAAACGCTTGCGAGCCAGGCAAAGCTCCGAACCAAAGAGGAATGGGAGCTAATCGTCGTCGACAACAACTCGACCGACAACACGCGCGCGGTGGTCGAAGAGGCTGCGAAAAACTTTCCGGTAGAACTTCGTTACTTATTCGAAGCGGAACAGGGAAAGTTCGCGGCGCTCAACCAGGCGATTCAAGCTTCTCGCGGCGAGATCATCGCGACGACCGACGACGATGCCTTCTGCGAACCTGACTGGCTCGACCTGGCAGCGGCGGGTTTGGAACGTTTTAACTGTGATTTTGTCGGTGGCAGAGTGTTACCCGTCTGGAAAGGCCCGCGTCCGCGCTGGCTGCCAGACAGACCGGGCATGCATTGGGCTGTAATCGCGCTGCTCGACCTCGGACCCGAGCCAAGGGAGTTTGGTGTCGGGGGAGCTCCGTGGCCGCTGGGCGTTAACGAAGTAACGCGCCGCGATGCGTTTACACGCGCCGGATTGTTTGACAATAACCTCGGCAGAAAAGCCGGCACGCTGCGCAACCAGGCGAACCGTGAATGGCACCTGCGCGCGCGCGAAGCCGGTATTCGTGGTTTCTACATTCCTGAAATGGTGATGCACCACGTGATACCGACCGACCGGTTAACCAAACGTTACTTCCGCCGCTGGCTTTACTGGCACGGGATCAGCCGCGCGATTCTTTACGAGAAACTCGGCGTTGACATGGAAGCACCTGACAATTCAGAGCTCGATTTTTCGAAGGTGCCGCACATCGCCGGTGTGCCACGGTATTTGTATCGAAGTTTTCAACGTTCGTTCTCCGCAATGTTACGAGAGTCGATTCGCAGAGAACCTGTGGCATCCTTTGAACACGAATTGAAGCTTTGGTTTTACGCCGGGATGTTCAAACAACGCTGGAAAAACCGGGACCGGGGACCGCACAGGCCGACAACCGCATGAAAGCTATCATCCTGGCCGCTGGCAAAGGCAAACGACTCGATCAGATTCGCGGTAACGATCCGAAGTGTCTGCTGGATATCGGCGGCACCTCGCTGATCGAGCGACAAATCAATGCGCTGAACCTCGTCGGCATCGACGACATTATTGCGGTCGTCGGGTTTGGCAAAGAGCACGTGCAGGCGCGTTGCGGACGGCAGATCCGTTACGTAGAAAACGAAATTCACGAACAAACGAATAGCTTGTACTCGTTGTGGTTGGCGCGAGAGATGTTGACGGATGGATTTGTCGTGCTGAATGCGGACGTGTTGTTCCATACCCGGATGCTGGAAGATCTGGTCACCTCGCGTCACGAGAACGCTTTGCTCATTTCCTACGAGTCGTTGGCGCCACTCGGTGAGGAAGAGATGAAAGTGAAAGTGCGCAAAGGGGTGGTTGTAGAGATTTCCAAAGCCATGAGTCCCGCTGAAGCGGACGGCGAGAACGTCGGGATCGTCAAGTTTGGACCATCAGGCGCGGCGCTTCTGATCGAGCACATGAATGCGTTGGTTGACGCCGGAAACCTGAAGGAATGGGCGCCGCGCGCGTTCGGCGCGTTTGCGCAAGCGCAACCGCTACATGCGATCAGCACGCGGGGCTTTCCGTGGATCGAGATCGATTTCCCCGCGGACTACGCTGCTGCGCAGGAAAAGATTCTCCCTGAACTGAACTTCTTCTCTGAGTCTCTGTGCCTCGGTGGTTCAAAATAACCACAGAGTCACAGAGACTCAGAGAAGAGCGATTATTTCGAGATGAGTTTGAGCCGTCTAACACGGTTCGTACAAAACTGCGATACGAAGTTGCAAAGGTGGCGCGAACCAGGCGTCCGCCGTGTGCTCGTGTGCGTACGTGCGCCCATGAACTACGTCATGATGGCGCCCGTCTACAAACGCATGGCGCAGGATCCGCGCGTGGGTTTTTTTTTCACTACGACCGCGGACGCCTCGCGCGAAAGCGAAGTTTATAGCGCAGCCGATCGCGAACTGCGGGTGATTCGTGCGTGCGACGCGAAGTTTATGAAGTTTGACGCCTATCTCGCGGCGGACTTCATCTGGATGTCGTTGCCGCGCGGGACTCGCCGCGTGCAGATGTTTCATGGCGTCGCCGGCAAGTACACGAACGTCTACGACACTCCCGCGGAGTCTGTTCGTGGCTGGGATCGTCTGTTTTTTATCAACCAACGAAGACTCCGCAACTTCGTGCGTTCGGGCGCACTCGATGCGAACAGCAAGGCCGCTCGATTAGTCGGTATGCCGAAGGTCGATTGTCTCGTGGACGGATCGCTCGAACGCAATGCAGTTCTCGAACAACTCGGCATCGATCCAACGCGGAACACGGTTCTGTACGCGCCAACCTGGTCGGCGAGTTCGTCGCTCGTGACAATGGGCGCGGAGTTGGTGGAACAACTCGTTGCGGCGGGTTACGCAGTGATCGTGAAGCTGCACGACCGTTCGCACGACCCGGAGCACGCCAATTCCGGCGGTGTCGACTGGGTTTCACGACTCGGCCCGTTGCTGCGCGCGAGCGGCGGTCATTTGGCGACGGGCACCGACTCGTGCCCGTATCTCGCGGCCGCGGACGTAATGATCACCGACCACAGTTCGGTCGGTTTTGAATATTTATTGCTCGATCGGCCGGTGGTTCGCATCGAAGTCCCGAAACTACTTCAGGAAGCGAATGTGAATCCGGAATACGTCGAACTGCTTGCCGACGCATCGTTGACTGTCGAAACCGCATCAGAAGCGATTCGTGCAGTTGAACGAAGTCTGGCGCAGCCAGGTGACAGGTCGGAAACGCGGCGAGCGATAGCGACCGAGTTGTTTCACAGTGCCGGCAATGCAACGACGCTTGCAGTGAATGAACTCTATGAGTTGCTGAACCTTGAGCCGCCCCATTTACGCGTTCAGTTATAGATTCGTATCGGGCTGGTTCTCAGTAGAGTGAACCTTAGTAGACACGTAGAGTGAACCTTTGTGGACAAGCGTCCGGTTCAACTATGTACGTTTCTTAGTTTAGGCTCGGGACAACTTGTCTGAATATCAGACGGGGTGCTTCAAGCCTTGCGAATAAGTTCGCTTGAAAGGTAGAGTTTTGCTCACTAACAAAAAGTGCGGAGCAATCTCGTAGTGGCACAGTTCTCGCTTCTCCCGAAAGCCTGAACTCTCTCCACTATGGAACCATTGCCTTTTTTCGATTCGATTCAGTTTCGAGGTAAACAGTCGTGGCAAAAATTAACTTCGCACCCAAAGCTCTACTTCTGCTCTCATTGTTCTTTATTTTCAGCGTTTCAACCCAGGCACAGGAACGCCTTTGCGATACTTCTTTCGAGAACTGTCGCTCTCCGATCTGGCAAATGATCGATCAAGAGACCCAGGGCATCGATATCGCTTTCTGGTTTATGGACGACACGTCCTACGTGCCGAAGATCATCGCCAGATGGCAGGCCGGTGTACCGGTAAGAGTGCTCGTCGATCCGCGCGCCAATGCAACCCATCCGATCAACCAGCAAGTGCTCGATCAACTCGCTGCGGCCGGCATTCCGATGCGGAAGAACGTCGCCGCCGGCGGAGTGCTCCACTGGAAGATGATGAATTTTATCGGTCAGAACACGGTGGTGTTCAGCGCCGCTAACTTCGGCCCGCAGAATTATGTGGCCACCACTCCGTTCGAGAATTACATTGATGAAGTTATCTACTTCGCCAATCGCACTTCGCTTGTCAACAGCTTCAAAACGAAGTTCGACGATAAGTGGCTCGACACCAGCCGTTTCGCCAACTACGCCAACATCAGCGGTACGTTAACCCGCAAGTACCCGATCTTTACCAAGGATCCGGAACTGAATTACCCGCCGGAAGAAAGCTACGCCAATCGAGCGACAGCTCGTTACAACGCGGAAACACAAAAGATCGACACCATTATCTTTCGTAATACCGACGATCGGCACACTGACGCTTTCATCGCGGCTATGAACCGGGGGGTTCCACTCAGGATCCTTAACGAACCGGATACTTATCGCACCACCACGTATTTCCGGCATTCCTACAACATAGATCGAATGTACATGGCGGGGGCGCAGATCAAGGATCGCGCTCACCTCGGGCTGACACACGAGAAATTGGTCTTGCTCTATGGTCAGGGAATGGCGATCTTCGGTTCGTCGAATATGAGTGTGCCTTCTTCCGATTCGCAGGACGAGCACAACCTTTTCACCACGCGGACTGAGTTGTTTCAACCGCTCGTCGATCAATTTGAGCGAAAGTGGAATTCAACAACGGAGTACAAACCGTTCGTTCCGCTGCCGCCCGATGCTCCCGTGAGCCCGTCGCCTGTGAATCAGTCGTTCACGACGTCGAATAACGTCACCCTGCGATGGGAAGGCGGTTTCTACGCGTGGAAGTACGACGTTTACTTCGGCACCGATCCGAATCCACCGTTGCTCACCCAGGATGTCAACACTGGTTTCCCGGGACCGGCCACCCAGGAAACTTTCACGTTGCCGCCGCTCAGCCCTGGTACGACTTACTACTGGCGCATCGTCGGAAAGACGATGGCAGACAAGGTTGCGAGCGGTCCCGTTTGGAGCTTCACGGTTCCCGGCACCGGCCCGACGCCAGCCGCGCCGACCGGCCTGATGGCTACGGCCAGCGGTTCGAACCGTATCGATCTGACGTGGGGTAACGTCGCGGATGAACTCGGCTACCGCATCGAGCGCAGTCTCAATTCGGGTTCGGGATTCCAGGACATCGGCTCGACCAATGCTGACGTCACGAGCTTCCAGGACACCGGTCTTAACCCCGGAACGACTTACTTCTATCGCGTGCTGGCCTTTAACAATGGCGGACCTTCAGCATTCAGCAATACGGCCAGTGCCACAACGCAAGCAGGCTCGTCGCCACCACCTCCGGGTGTGTTGCTGACGGACGATTTCAACAACAACTCTTTGGACCTGTCGAAGTGGACCATCACGCAGATCACCGGTTCGCAGGATGCAAACGTTTCCGTTTCTGAAGCGACTCAGCGACTGAACGTTGGACCATTACCGCAAGGCGCTTCCGGTTTCCACTTCAACGGTCTGACCAGCAACCTGGCATACGACTTCACGAATGCTTTCGTTTACATGAGTGTCATGACACCGCCACCGGCTGGTTCAACTGCCGAGATGCGCTTGTCAGTAGCGGGGGCAAATTCACCAGCGACGAACGTCTACCGCATCATCATTCTGGGTTCGAATGTGAAGTTGCAAAAAGTGATTGGAGGCACGGCTTCGAACGTGATCCCGCCGTTTGCTTACAACGGGACCAGCATGAAGTTTATGCGCATCCGTCATGACTCCGGTTCGGGCAACGTCATCTTTGAAACGGCGCCGGCCAGTGCCGGTGACGCGAATGTGCCGGGCACCTGGACAGTCAAATATCAGGAACCGTGGGTAAATTGGAATGGCAGCAGCGGCGTGCAGTTAACCAATGTGAAGTTTGAAGTGCGCATTGGCACCGCAACTCCGGATCCGGTCGCTTCGGGAACGTTGGCAATCGACAACTTCCAGGCGGTTCGTCCGGCGGGTCTTCCGAGCGTAACCGGCGTCACCCCGAATCAGGGACCTGAATCCGGCGGTACGCAGGTCAGCATTTCGGGTTCGAACTTCTCTGCCGGATCGACCGTCAAGTTTGGCGGTGTTGCGGCTACAAACGTGACTGTCGTGAACGCCAATGTCATCACGGCGACTACTCCGGTGCATTCGCCGGCAACCGTCGATGTCGTGGTTACGGCCAGCGATCTTCAAAGCGGCACGTTGACGAACGGTTACACGTTCCAGTTTGCTGACGATCCGGGCAACGAACCGCCACAGGTCAGTGCCTCGGGTACTCCGTCAGGTGGTCCAGCGCCGCTGACGGTTAACTTTGTCTCGAGCGCTTCTGATCCTGACGGCGTCATCTCGTCGTTCCACTGGGATTTCGGAGACGGCGGAACTTCAAGTTCTCAGTCTCCATCGCACACCTATAACTCGCCGGGCACTTACGTCGCGCAAGTCACGGTAACTGACAACATGGGCGCGACGGCGAATGCCCTGGTGACGATCAACGTTAGTACCGCGGGCGGTGAGACGGTCCTGCTTTCGGACGATTTCAACAACAATTCGTTGGATCTTTCGAAGTGGGTCATCTCACAGATTACCGGTTCGCAGGATCCCGCAATTGAGGTATCTGAATCGAGCCAACGCCTGAACGTTGGACCACTTGCGCAAGGCGCTTCCGGTTTTCACTTCAACGGTTTGACCAGCAACCTGGCTTTCGACTTCACGGGTGCTTACACGTACCTAAGTGTCGTAACACCGCCACCGGCTGGTTCAACGGCCGAGATGCGACTGTCAGTTGCGGGGGCAAATTCACCCGTGGCGAACGTCTATCGCATCATCATTCTGGGCGCGAATGTGAAGTTGCAGAAAGTAATTGGCGGCACGGCTGCGAACGTGATCGCGCCTTTTGCTTACAACGCGACCAGCATGAAGTTTCTGCGCATTCGTCACGACGCTGTTTCGGGTAACGTCGTCTTTGAGACGGCGCCGGCCAGCGCGAGTGATGCGAATCTGCCGGGCGCCTGGACGATCAGGTATCAGGAGCCGTGGGCAAATTGGAATGGCAGTAATGGCGTACAACTAACCGGCGTGAAGTTTGAGGTCCGCATTGGAACGGCGACTGCTGATCCTGTATCATCCGGCATTCTTGCGGTCGACAATTTCCGAGTAGCCCGACCTTAATCAACAAGCAGGGTAGAAGTTTAGTAGTGACAAATCAGATCTGTTTCGCAGCGCGGGATAACAAACGTGTACCGTCTGTTATCCCGCGGTTCCTTTTCATCGCTTTCCTAATCTTTCAATCGTGGACATTCGCAAACGCTCAAACAGCCGACGTCGTGTTGTATGCGTCGGAAACGAGCGTGAAGGCGGGTAACTGGGTCGTCGAAACCGACGCCACTGCCGCGGGCGGTGCTCGCATTCGCTATCCCGACGCTGGCGGTCCCAAGTTGACCACCGCGTTTGCGAATCCCACGCATTACTTCGAGACCACGTTTACCGCAGAGGCCGGTGTTGCTTACCGGCTCTGGATGCGTGGCAAAGCCGACGCCAACTCCACTAACAACGATTCAGCGTTCGTGCAGTTTTCCGGCAGTGTCACCAGCACTGGCACGCCCGTGTTCCGCATCGGCACCACGGACGCCACGTTTTTCAATCTCGAAGAGTGCACTGGCTGCGGTTTGAGTGCGTGGGGTTGGAACGACAATCTGTTTGGCGGTTTGGGACCGTTGATCTATTTCGCCACGAGCGGCACGCAAACCATTCGCGTGCAACTGCGTGAGGACGGACTGGCGATCGATCAGATCGTGCTCTCGCCACAAACGTATCTGAACACCGCGCCGGGCGCTCCGAAAAACGACAACACGATACTTCCCAAGCCCGGTGGCGGCCCGTCGATCACGCTCGTACGGCAACCGTATCTACAGCAGGTTCGGGGCAGCACCGCGATCGTGGTGTGGGCAACGCGCGAAAGCGGTAGCGCGGAGGTTCGTTACTGGGCCAACAACCAAACGCCGCAGGTCGTGAACGCGACCACGCGAGTGTTCAAGCAAACGAGCACCGGTATGGCGTTCGATTACTATCAGCATGAAGCGCAGTTAGGAAATCTCCTGCCGGCGACGTCTTACAACTACGACATCTTTGTTAACGGCATAGACGCGACACCCAGCGTGGTCGATCGATTCAACTCCGCCATTCCGAAAGAACCCGGCTCGGTCAGTTTTGTCGCCTTTGGTGACAGTGGCGACGGTTCCGCGGAGCAGGCGCAGATCTCGAACCTCATCGCCAAGGAACCGTTTGACTTTGCGTTGCACGCGGGCGACGTTGCGTATGAGGACGGAACTTATCAACAGTTTCACGACTTTTTCTTTGCGCCTTACAGTAGCTGGTTGCGATCGCGTCCGGTTTACCCGGTGATTGGCAACCACGACGATCGCACGTCCTTTGCGCTGCCGTATCGCGAGTTGTTCGTGCTGCCGGAAAACGGCGCGAGCGCGACATTTCCCGATCACAAGGAACGCTACTACAGCTTTGACTACGGGCCGGTTCACTTTGTGGCACTCGATTCGGAATTGGCGTTTGAGGACACCGCGCGCCGCCAGGAACAGGTCAACTGGTTGTCGGCTGACCTCGCGGCAACAACGCAACCATGGCGCGTGGTGTTTTTTCATCGTCCGCCGTACAGCTCCGGGTTTCATGGATCTGACGTGGCCTTGCAACAGGCGTTTGGTCCTATCTTCGAACAGCGTCGCGTGCAACTCGTCATAAACGGACACGAGCATGATTACGAACGAATCGTCCCGTGGCGCGTGACCGGACCGCAAGCAGTTACTTACATCGTCACTGGCGGTGGCGGCGCGGAGTTGCGCGAGGTCGGTCAATCGCCGTTCACGGCAGTTGCGAAAACTATCAACCACTACGTGCGCTTCAACATCAACGGTTGTGAGTTGACAATTCAGGCGATCGACTTGAATGGCGCAACCATTGACTCTTACGTACTCAACCGTTGCGAACAGGCGAATGACGCAGCGCCTCCGACGGTGAGCATCACGCAACCCGCCGCGAGCGCGACGATCAGCGGCAGCACACTCGTTACGGGTCAGGCGAGCGATGATGTGCGTGTTGAGAAAGTCGATTTATGGGTAGACGGCGCCTTGAAAACGATCGATACGCAAGCACCGTATCAATTCACGTGGGACACAACCACGGTTCCCGACGGCTCTCACACGATCGAATTGCGAACGTACGACATCGCCGGTAACCGCGTCTCGTCAGGCACGCGCACGGTTACTGTTAAGAACACCAGCGCTGCGAACCCGGACATCGTGTTGTATGCGTCGGAAACGAGCGTGAAGGCGGGTAACTGGGTAGTCGAGCCCGACGCGACTGCCGCGGGCGGTGCTCGTATTCGCTATCCCGACGCGGGCGGTCCCAAGTTGACCACCGCGTTTGCGAATCCCACACATTACTTCGAGACCACGTTCAACGCACAGGCTGGTGTTGCTTACCGGCTGTGGATGCGTGGCAAAGCTGACGCCAACTCCACCAACAACGACTCCGCGTTCGTGCAGTTTTCCGGCAGTGTCACCAGCACCGGCACGCCCGTGTTCCGCATCGGCACCACGGACGCCACGTTTTTCAATCTCGAAGAGTGCACTGGCTGCGGTTTGAGTGCGTGGGGTTGGAACGACAATCTGTTTGGCGGTTTGGGACCATTGATCTATTTCGCCACGAGCGGCACGCAAACCATTCGCGTGCAACTGCGTGAGGACGGACTGGCGATCGATCAGATCGTGCTCTCGCCACAAAGGTACTTAAACACTGCGCCGGGGGCTAACAAGAATGACAACACGATCTTGCTCAAGAGCCAGTGAGTGACTTCGCCGAACGTCTGCCGAGGAGATCATCTCCCGCAAAGGCGCTAAGGCGCAAAGCGCTGCCGCGTTCTCAAAGGTTTTCTTTGCGCCTTAACGCCTTTGCGGGAGATGATCTCGTACGCTAGCGTACTTAGCAGACAAAAGCTCCAGTGAGTTGAAAGGCGACTACCAAAACAACGCTCCCGCACGTTAATATCCAATTCGACGATGGCGACCACTTCTCCTTCCAATCTCGCGACGAGCAAGAATGAACCCCAGGTAGTTTTAATTAAACCATCGAAAGCCTGGGTGTCTCTGAATCTGCGCTCGCTCTGGGAGTATCGCGAGTTGCTCTACTTCCTCACGTGGCGCGACATCAAAGTCCGTTACAAACAAACAGTCCTGGGCGCGGCGTGGGCGATCCTGCAACCGTTCCTCACGATGCTGATCTTCAGCGTGTTCTTCGGCCGGTTGGTCAAGGTTCCGTCTGACGGAATCCCCTATCCGCTTTTCGCTTTTACAGCGCTCGTCCCGTGGACGTTCTTCGCGAATGGACTGAATCAGTCGTCAAACAGCCTGATCTCAAGCGCTAATCTCCTGAAGAAAGTTTATTTTCCACGGCTCGCGATTCCGATCGCGACGGTGTTGGCAGGCGTCGTGGATTTTGTTCTGGCGTTCGTGGTCCTGCTGTTTCTGATGGCCTATTATCGTGTGACGCCGACAATAAACATTGTGTGGACGCCGTTGTTTCTGGCGCTTGCATTCATTACTGCGCTCGGCGTGGGACTCTGGATGTCGGCATTGAACGTGAAGTACCGCGATGTGCGTTACGTCGTACCGTTCCTCGTGCAGATTTGGTTATTCACGACGCCGGTCGCTTATCCCAGCAGTTTGCTGCACGAACCGTGGCGCACGATCTACGGCTTGAATCCGATGGTCGGTGTGGTTGAGGGATTCCGTTGGGCGTTGCTGGGTGCGAACACCGCGCCCGGTCCAATGATGTTTGCGTCGGCAGTGGCTGCTGTTCTGATCTTGATAAGCGGCGCTTTCTATTTTCGACACATGGAGAAGATTTTCGCGGACGTGGTTTAAGGTTCAACGATGAGTGACGTCGCTATTCGTGTGGAGGGGTTGAGCAAAAGGTTCTCCATCCACGCCAAACAGGAGAGTTATCAAACTCTGCGCGACACGGTTGCGAATGCGGCCGCCAGGCCTTTTCGTGCCTTGAAATCACGTAACGGGGAGAATGGGAGTGGTGGGGACACTGAAAGCCTGTGGGCGCTCAAAGATATTTCGTTTGAAGTGAGACCGGGCGAAGTGGTGGGATTGATCGGACGCAACGGCGCCGGCAAAAGCACACTTCTCAAAATCCTCGCGCGAGTTACCGAGCCGACAGAGGGTTTCGCCAGGATCACCGGGCGCATCGGCAGCCTGTTGGAAGTCGGCGTCGGGTTCCACTTCGAGTTGAGCGGCCGCGAGAACATTTTTCTCAATGGCGCGATTCTGGGAATGAAACGCGCCGATATCAAACGGCGTTTCGACGAGATCGTCTCGTTCGCGGAGATCGAGAAATTCATCGACACACCGGTCAAGCACTACTCCAGCGGCATGTATCTGCGTCTCGCTTTCGCCGTCGCGGCGCATCTCGAACCGGAAATACTTCTCGTCGACGAAGTGCTGGCTGTCGGCGATGCGGCGTTTCAGAAAAAGTGCATCGGCAAAATGGAGGAAGTCGCCGGCGAGGGTCGAACGGTTTTGTTTGTGAGTCACAACATGGCGGCGGTGCAGGCGCTTTGCACGCGCGGCATTTTTCTTTACAACGGAAGCGTCTACATGGACTCGACCGCAAGTGCGTCGATCAGTACTTACCTGAGAATGCTCGAGCAATCCGTAACGCAGGATCTACTGACGCGTTCTGACCGGCGCGGACGTGGCGAGATTCGCCTGGCCGGAATCGACATCTCGACGGGCGCGAAAGATCACGCGCAAACGCTCGCTACCGGGCGGCCCGCTACGTTTGCTTTTCGCATTACGGGCACGCGGCCGCGAACCTCGTGCGCCTTTACGATCTACGACGACTTCGGCCAACCGCTTGCGAGTTTCAACAGTGCCGTTCGCGGACCCGACGATGCGCAGGATTCAGAGCTCGGCAACACGATCCTCTGTAATATCGACGAATTACCACTGGTTCCCGGACGTTATCGCGTGAATGCCGCGATCTCAGCCGACGGTGAATTGCAGGACCACCTCGAAGGAGCAGCGTTCTTCGAAGTGGAGCAAGGCGCAATTCGCGGACGGCCAGTCATCAAGGGCAAAAACTTCGGCCGCATCTGCCTCCAGCATCACTGGCAGAGTCCCGTCACCTAGTTCCTTCATTCACACCGGGCTTCAGCCCGGTGTTAGAACGCGAAACTACCCCGAAACCGTTTCAACGGTTTTCGTGCCTCCTACGAAACCGTTAAAACGGTTTCTTGACAATGCGATATGTTTTTCACCGGGCTAATGCCCGGTGTGAATGAAACGTTGCGGCAGCTACGCTGCGCTCTTTTTGATCAGGTAGATGTTGATCTCTCCATCCTTCTGACCTTTCATCAGCGGATAAAGAGCACTGAGGTAGAACGACTTATTCTTCAACTTGCCGACCAGGCTTTCGCCTAGCCGCTTCCGCAGCAAACTGTTTTTAGTAGCCGTGACGCGCACCAGCTCCGCGCCCAACTCGCGGCAAATTTGTCTGACTTGCCAGCTAAAAATCGGCGTGACGTGGCCATAACCGTGATAGTCGCTCTCGTCAAACCACAGAAAATGACCGTCGCGCAGAAAGCGAATTCGCGACAACCACGACTCGGTGTTGGGAGAAGTAACTAACAGGTAACCATTCGTGTCGAGCGCTTGCAAACAATTGCCGATGAAGTGGCGCGGATCATTCAGGTGTTCGAGAATCTCGATCGCCACTACGAGATCGAACCTGGAATCCCACTTGTCGTGAAAATCGAGGTTCAGATTGAGGTTCTGAACCGGCACGTCGAGACGAAAACGCCCGGGATCGAGCTCGACAGCGTTCACATCGAAGCCGGCATCCACGAGCCGCTGACTGAAGGCCCCTTCGCCCGCGCCTAGATCGAGAACACGCGCGTTCCGCGGCAAGCGCAACGCTTCGATCTGGGCCATGCATTCTTCGTGAAGCGACGGTATCGCGTGGATTTTGATCCCGCGATACTCCGATTCGCCCACGTTCGTCAGCGAGTTGTCATCTCCACTCATGCGTAGACTTTATTTTAATGGACGCATGATGTGAAGCGGTCATCATTTTGTTTCGAATGTGGCGACGATGAAATTGTGATCCGACGGGCGCACACCGGCGTCGTTGGAACCGCCCACCGTGATCGCCACGTTCCGGTTGTTAAGGTCGCGCTGGTCCGGCATTCGCACGTCGATCAGGCGCAGCCCGCTGGCTCCTTTCGAGTAGTTGATGTAGTCGACTCGCCCTTTGCGTGTCCGTCCCTCCGGATTATCAGGGTACGAGATCGCCGTGCCCGCGTTGAACGCCTGCTGCCACGCGTCGTGAAACAACAACGTCATCGTCGTGTGTTCCACCCAGTTTGGTGAGAGATTGAAGTCGCCGAGCAGTATTTTTTGTTCCGGGAAGGTAGCGGCCCAGGCGTTAATCTCCGCCAACTGTGCCTGTCGCCAGGCTACAGATTCGTACGACAGGTGTGTCGAAAAGAAGTTTATCGTCTTGCCGCCGATGCTTACCTTCACCTGGGCCACTGAGCGCCCAAAGCTCAGGTATAGCGACTTCGTGCTCACAAACGGGTGTCGCGACAGGATCTGTTGGCCCACGCTGTTGCCGGGAGTGATCGCTATCCAGTGTGAGTACCACGTCACGCCAGTTCTTTGTTGCAGCATGTTTTTGTACTGCGACACGTTCTCGGGCGGCACCTCGTTCAGGGAGATTAGATCGGGATGCATGTTTACCAGCCAGTTAACCTGCCGGTTCAGATCGATGCGGTTGTCAGTGCCGCGGCCGTAAGCCACATTCCACTGTAGGACTTTGAACCGCGTCGCTGTCGTGGTTGGCGTGGGTGTCGGTGTTGGCGTCGGTATTGGTGTGGGTGCCTGCGTCGGTTTCGGCGTCGGCGTGGGAGTAGGAATCGGAGTTGGCACCGGGGTGGGCTTCGGTGTCGGTGTCGGCGTTGGTTTCGGTGTTGGAGTTGGTGTTGGCGTCGGCGTCGGTGAATCGTCCGGTGGTCCACCGCCGATATGACCGATGCCGACCCGCACGCGATTGCTCTGGAACCCGCGCAAACCAATGCGCAGGAGAACGTCACCGACATCCGTCAGACCGTCGTTGAGACGGAGGACCAGCATCGTCACGCCGGAAAGACTCGGTACGGAAAGCGCACTTTCAACCTTTAACGGATAGAAACGACCGGACGCATCCTGCACATCCGCTGTGATCGCGCTCACCGTCTCGCCTGCATTCAGTTGCGCGTTCATCGCAAAGACCACAATGCGCGTGCGAGAGTCAGAACCGAATCGAAATAGCGACGTGAGCCGGAATGGCTCTTTCTGATGAGTGACGGAATCGAGCGCGACCGCGCGATTCGTGTTTGGTTGAACGATTAAAACAGGTGCTGTCTGCGCACTCGCAACCGAGTAAACCGCTAAAAGCAGCGCGCAAATCGCCAATAACCGGCATGGGAATACACGTACCGGTAACACTCGAGGGCTGCAAATGGATTTCATGACACTTCTCTTGAAAGCTAGCCGGGAAGTGGGGAATGATCTCCGGATTGAAGCCGGATCTAGCGGGGGAAGTACGATGTGTAAAGCAGTGGCTGCGGAGATCGAACTCAATCTCCGCAGCCACTCAAGGGTTATTTAATTTCGAACGTTGAAATCAGGAAGTTGTGATCCGACGGCCGCACACCCCAATCGTTGGAGTTGCCCACTGTGACCGCAACGTTCTTGTTGTTCAGGTCACGTTGGTCCGGGACTCGCACATCAATCAAACGCAGCCCGCTGGCCGACTTCGAGTAGTTGATGTAATCGACGCGGCCTTTGCGCGTCCGCCCTTCCGGATTATCCGGATAGGAGATCGCTGTGCCTGCGTTGAACGCTTGCTGCCACGAATCGTAGAACAACGACGTCATCGTCCCGTACTCAACCCAGTTCGGCGAAAGATTGAAGTCGCCTAATAGTATTTTTTGTTCCGGATACGTGGCGGTCCAACTGTTAATCTGCGCCAACTGTGTCTGCCGCCAGGCTTCTGATTCGAATGAAAGGTGCGTCGAGAACAAGTTTATCGTCTTGCCCCCGATGTTCACCGTCACCCGCGCCACGGACCGCCCAAAGCTCAGGTATAACGAGCTGCTGCTGACAAACGGATGGCGCGACAGGATCTGTTGGCCCACGTTATTGCCCGCGGTGATTGCCACCCAGTACGAGTACCACGTTCTGCCCGTTCTTGATTGCAGCATATTCTGGTACTGCGACACGTTCTCAGGTGGCACCTCATTCAGGGAAATGAGATCCGGATTCTGGTTCACCAGCCAATTCACCTGCCGATTAAGGTCGATGATGTTGTCAGTGCCGCGGCCATAAGCCGTGTTCCACTGTAAGACTTTGAACTGCGTCCCTGTTGCAGCCGGCGCGGAAACGTTAATCGTCACCGCCGCGCTGGTGGCCGCCCCGTCATTGTCAGTCACCGTAATCCTGGCCGTATAGCTGCCGGCGGTTTGGTAAACGTGACTCGGATCTGCGGCTGTCGAAGTTCCACCATCGCCGAAGGTCCAACTATAAGAAACGATCGAGCCGTCTGAATCACCCGAGGTCGAATTGAAGGCGACGTTGAGTGGTGACGTTCCGGAAGTCGGTGTCGCAGTCAGGCTCACCGTTGGAGGCTGATTCGGCGGAGGCGGAGGCGGCGGGGACGTCGAGCCACCGGACCGCGAAAGAATAACGCTATCGTTCTTGAACGCTCCCGGCGAGCTCGAGAGATATGTTTGCGGTGACAGGACGATCTGGTCCAGGTTGATTCCGTCTTCGCGCATCTGGACGCGAATGGTCTGCTGTCCGGTAGTCGTGAAAGAAACCAGTGGTCCAAAACCGTTAATGCCGGTATCGTTCCAGCCCCAACCGCTCAAGCCGCAACCAGTACACTCTTCCATGTTGTACATGATCGCGGAACCGGTGCCGATGCGAAATTCACCGGCTCCACTCGAGTTCAAGCTGTTAGTGAATTGCACCCAAACAGAGTCGTTATTGGTGGAATTTCCTATTGACTTCGCGCGCATCCAAAGCCGGTACTGAACGCCGGCCTGGGCGTTGAAGTTTACGTCGAAGTAATGTTGCGGACTGGCGAGCGGAGTCGTCAGTTTGGGACCGCCAAAGTCGGGATATTGCAAGGCAATCTGGGCAGCGGCCGCACTGTCTGAAACCTTCAACCAACTGCCGTGAATCTGCGTCGACGGCACATCCGCGGTCCACAGAACGATGTTGCTGGGCGCGCTTACGGTGCCGGCGTTCTTCGTCAGGATTACTGAATCGAGTTGGGCCCAACCCGGAGCAGTGCCCACGTAGGTTACCGGCGACAGCACGATCTGATCGATTGATAGACCGTCCTCCCGGAGCTGCACGCGGACTGTTTCGGGGCCGTCATCAGCAAAGTAAATCAGTGGTCCCAAGCCACCGAAGAGATTGTCGTTCCAACCCCATTGATTCAGACCACAGCCCGTGCATTCTTCCAGATTAAACATGGTTGCCGAGGTTGTGCTGATGCGAAAAACCGGCGAGCCGGTGGCGTTGACGCTTCCGGAAAACTGAACCCACGCTGAGTCGTTATTTGTAGAATTGCTATCGGCTTTGCCTCTCATCCAGAGGCGGTATGGAATACCCTTCACCGCGTTGAAGGTCATCTCAAAATAATTCGCGGGACTCGCTAACGGTGGGTCAAGTTTTGCTCCGCCGGCATCGGGGATACGCATGCGGCTGCCGCCGGCTGCTGTACTGTCGGCTTCTACTCGCCAATTGCCGACTCTGTTTGGCGCTTCTGACGCGTAAAGAACGATGTCGCTCTGGGCAAAAACAGGTGCCGCCACCGAAAACGCCATGATTGACATCGTTAAGTAAATAAAGGCTTTCAAAGATCTAAAGATCGCTTGAGAGAATCGTTCCATCAAAAATTCCTCGCGCTTGAGCAAAGCAGTGTCAGAGGTGTCTACACGATCACGCAACACAGAGTTACGCCGATCGGGCAAACACTCGTACACAGTTGAGAGTTGTCGGCTGATTCAGCACTAGGCGGCTGAATCAGTCAGCTATCTCGCGTGTGTTACCTGGTTTTGTTTCTATGTGATTAGAACGATGGAAGCTGTTCTAATCGTTAATCGAGTGGGACTGCGGGTGTTATCCCTCCGTTAACACCGTCTTAGCGGATTAGTGGACCATTGGCCCTCGCGTTAAGACGTGAAAAAGATAACATCCGAGTTCGAAAGATGTCAAAGTTCTTGCAGATTTGTAACTGAGTTGCAACGTTATTGTCGATTAGTGTTCGAAAATGCTACTGAATGTTTTTACCCTTTGTCGGATTTAACGCGAAATTTACGCTTTTCTACGTTCTACAAACCTCCTTTGCAATAAGCCGGAAAACCCAACTATGGGCCGACAAGACGACGCCCCCACGATATACTGCTACGTGTCTGACGCGTGAAGATTCTAATCACCAACATTGTGACTTTAAATGCGGGAGACGCCGCAATTCTTTACGCGATGGTCGACGTGTTGCGGACCGCGTTCGGCGCCGAGACCGAGTTTGTGGTCTATGACAAGCACGGCGACATGCCCGCCCGTTATTATCCGGACCTCGAGTTCAGAAAGCTTTTATATCTTTCGCGCGAAGCCCACGGCCTAAACTTCAAATTGGGCCTGTGGTCCGCTAAACACGGCATTCCTTTGCTTCCGCGGGCGCTCCTAAACAGCACTGAACGCCGCGATATCTCGGAATACAAAAACGCCGACCTGATTGTGAGCAGCGGCGGGACTTACCTCGTCGAGAATTATTCTCTCGCGGCCCGCATTTTTGATTATCAACTGTCGCTTTATCTCGACAAGCCGCTCGTCTTTTTCACCCAGTCGCTAGGCCCTTTTGCCGATCCGGCGAACCGCAAAGCACTCTTGCCAATCTTCCAGGAATCGATTGCCGTCTTGGTCCGCGACGAACACTCGCACGATAACCTCGAGGAACTCGGCGTCGACAAGACAAAGATTCATCTGGCCGCGGATGCTGTTTTCGCACTTTGCGACGTGGCCGCAATCGAATCAGCCAAGACGAAGGAGAGATCGCCGGGTCAGTTGCGAGTCGCGATTTCCGTTCGGGAATGGAAACACTTCAAAACCATCGACGCCGCGGATGGCATGAAGCGATACGTCGAAGCGCTCCGCGGTTTGACGACGCATCTCGTCGAAAAGCAGAACGCAAACGTCACTTACATCTCGACCTGCCAGGGCATGCCGGAATACTGGACCGACGATTCCAAACTCGCGCAAATTATTGTTGACGGCCTACCCGAAACAATTCGCCAATCAGTTTCAGTTGACTCGAGCTTTCGCCGTCCGGCGGAACTCGCAGCGACATTGAAAAACTACAATCTGGTAATTGCGACGCGCATGCACATGGCCATCATCGCGCTCAGCGTCGGCACGCCCGTGCTTCCCATTGCTTATGAGTTTAAGATGCACGGGCTTTTCGAACGGCTCGGACAAGCACGCTGGGTGCAGGATATCGAATCAGTTAGCGGAGAAGTTTTGATCGAAAATTTGGAGGAGTTTCTCGCAGCGCTGCCGGAGTTGCGCGGGCCATTGTTCACGGCGGTGCAAAAAGAGCACGCAAGCGCAATCGCTTCGGGCCAAATCGTGAAACGGGCTTACGAAGAGTGGCGCAGGGCGAATCACAAATGAGCACAATCTGCGTCATCTCTCCGCAGGAGAATGCCTATTCGCAAACCTTTGTGCGCGCGCACAAAGAGCTTTTGCCTGCCGAAGTTAAAAGTCTCTACGCCGCCGATTATGAGAACGTGAGCGACGAGCATGGCCCACTCGTCAAACCGGCAATCGCGCCTCGCCTGGGCCGGGCGCTGTTGCGAAGATCTTTAAATCTCGACGCCAGTTATTTTCAGCAACAAGCGTTAGAACGTTTCCTTATTAAAAACGAAATAGAAGCAGTACTCGCGGAGTTTGGCCCGACTGCAACTCTAATCATGGACGCGTGCAGGAAAGTTAAGGTGCCGCTCGTCGCGCACTTTCACGGGTTCGACGCCTACCGCGATCGCACATTGAAAACCTACAGCCAGCGCTACAACGAGCTTTTCGACATTGCCGCGGCCATCGTCGCGGTGTCGCGGGACATGCAAGCGCAACTGGAAAAACTCGGCGCGCCCAGCGAAAAGATTAATTACAACTCGTGCGGCGTCGAACCGTCAGTATTCACGGGCGCCGATCCACTTCACAATCCGCCTACGTTCGTTGCGGTCGGACGTTTCGTCAACAAGAAAGCACCTTACTTAACTCTGCTGGCGTTCAAGAAAACACTGGAGAAAATACCCGAGGCACGGCTGAGAATGATCGGCGATGGTCCATTGTGGGAAGCATGTCAGCAGATGACCAGAGCGTTGGGATTGAGCCGGGTAGTTGAACTGCCTGGACCAAAATCTCACGCGGAAGTCGCGGCGATAATGCAAAAGGCGCGCGCTTTCGTGCAGCACTCGATCAGAACGCAGGACGGCGACTCTGAAGGAACTCCGGTCGCTGTTTTGGAAGCCGGAGCGTCTGGTTTGCCCGTCATCGCCACAAAACACGCCGGAATCAAGGACGCGGTCATTCACGAGAAGACCGGGTTGCTGGTTGACGAAGGCGATATCAACGCTATGTCCGACCACATGGTCCGTCTCGCAAGAGACGCTCAATTGGCGGCTGCGTTGGGCCAGGCCGGCCGTGAGTGGATCAGTAAAGAGTATTCGATGAAGAAGAGTATCGACACTCTGTGGAGCATCATTGAGACCGCAATGGCGAAATCAGCCTGACGGTCCATTTCTGCGCTCCGAAAAGAACCCGTAAAAGAAACGGAGATTACATTCGTTCTCAAACGCCGCATCGGTGTTTCCGGTGAGGACTCTCAGGCACCACGTGACCGCTTGGCTTGCGGTCTCTTTGTACAGATGACTGGGCACACCGGCGAGGTGAAACCGCGAACGTTCCCATTCGGGATCCTGCATGATGGCGTAAAAGCGGCCGTGCCCCAGATGCCAGCGGCGATGGTAGGCCTTCGAGATTCGTTCCGGATCGACCGGTGTCCTCGTGATCAACTCCGGAAGAAATATTCCCCGATTCCCGCCGCGGCACATGCGCAGCAGAAACTCGTGATCCTCCAATGATCCGATGCCGCCTTTGACGCGTTGAAGAGCCGGTGAAAAACCGCCGACTTCAGCAAACACATTTTTCCGCACCGCAAGATTGGCAGTTAACAAACCGCGAGGCGGCGAGCCGCCGATCGCGAGTTCGTCTCCGCCGTAATCGAGCAGCGCGAGCGGAGCCCAGTGCGCCGTAGTCAACCACGATGGTGGCTCCGTTTCCCACATTGGCAAAACTCTTCCACCCACAAAAGAAATCTCGGGAGCACGATCGAACGTAGTTTTGATCGTGCTCACCCAGTTCTCGTCGGCCACACAATCGTCGTCCAAAAAGGCGATGATCGGAGCTTGCGCTTGATCGATTCCGGTGTTGCGCGCGTAAGCGTTGCCCTGTTGAGTTTCGCGAAGATAACGGAGAGTTACGGGCGATTGCGCTTTTAGTGATTCGACGAGTTCGCCGGTTCTATCAGACGAATTGTTATCGACTACGATGATTTCGAAGTTTGCATCATCCGTGCGCTGTGAAAAGAGACTGAGCAACGTGCGCTCTAACATCGCCGCGCGATTGTAGGTAGGGACCACAACTGATACGTGTAGGTCGGTCACGACGGCGAGTTTGTGTTTTGCATCTGCGCGGGACCTTGACCATTGAGAGGTCCGGGCGCGCGCCGGAAGTGGCGGCCGTAAAACATTCCGATGAAGTCCCAAAAGGCCAGTTCCGACGCGAACGCTTTACGTTCATCTTTCGGACTGACTACCAAACTTTTTAATCCGGTCACCAGCCCGCGTGCCGCGGTTTTGTATTGCCAACGCGGCACTCCAAACAGATACGCTACGTGCTGCTTCCTCGTCCTTTCCAGTAACCCGAGAGAAACGCCGCGCCAGAGGCACCAACTGCGAAAATATTTCCGCGTCAATCGCTCAGCGCCTACGTGGTGATAGACCTTCATCGATGGCAAATACACTCCCTTGGCGCCGTTCGCCAATAACCGGTGATAGAGTTCCTCATCTTCACCGGATAACAATCCTTTATCGGTGCGTCCCAGCCACGTCGTATAAAGTCCGGCTTTCAACAACGCAGTCCGTCTGAAAACGGCGTTGCCGCCCATCAGGATACCGGGGTAGTTTTTGTCAAAAGGAAGTTCTTTTTCGCCGCCGCTCACCATCCCCACAACACTTCCGTATTCCGGTGGAAGCCATGCCGGCGGCGGCACGGCCCATCGCGGTGTGTATGGACCACCGATAAAGTCGACGTCTTTCGTGGTGAATGCTTCGAAAGCAACCCTAAACCATAGCGGGTAGATCTCCTCGTCGTCATCTATTACGCCGACCAGATCACCCGATGTCGCTCTTATACCCGCGTTCAGTGCATGCGATCTGCCTTGCTGCCGCTCGAAACAATATTGAATTCGATCGCCGACACGCTGTTGAAAACTCTCGATTACCTGTCGTGTTCCGTCCGTGGAATTGTTATCGACGACCGTGATTCCCACTTCCAAACCCGCGGGTACCTCGGCCGCCAGCAAACTTTCCAAAGTTGCGGGCAGCAGATCCTGACGGTTGTAGGTGGGAATGATTATGTCTAGTCGCATGGCCGGTTTCAGGCGCCCCGGGTCTCAGCCACCGTAGGCGGCTCATGACGACGCTTACTCAGCAGCAAACGCTCGCGCTTTCCGAAAGTCCAAACTACTAATCGCGGCACGTGCCGCAAAAGGAAATTAACCAGCACCAGCTTTTTACTGCGCAGGTGTTCGTTAGCCTGCGTGAAATGAACCAGCGCACTGCCGGCGGCGCCCGCGCTCAAGGCACGCTTCCCCTCGAATAAGCTAAGCATTCCGCGATTCTGATGGATTTCATGGTCCAGTACGGCTCGTTCCACAACGGTTAGATTCGGCATGTTCGAACACTTTTCCAACACTGCAAGCTGGCTATGGACCATCGGCACACGATCAGACGAAAGACTGCCCGCGTGCCGCCGGTAAAGCGCAAGCACGCGGCGATGATAAGTTATGCGGCCGACATTTTTTACGATCCGAACCCATAAATCGAAGTCTTCACAACGGCGAAGACTCTCGTCGAACATACCGGCCTTTTTGATCGCACTCATGCGAGCCGTGACGCACGTCATCACAGTACATTCCTGCCGAACAAGCGAAACGAAGTTCACCTCACCTTCCGACGGTGTGACTTTCATGAATTCCACGCCGCCATTGTTCGCGTCGTTGATGATCGTGGCATTCGGATAGACGAGCGCGACGTCCGGGTTATCAGCCAGAACTTTCAGTTGAAACTCCAGGTAATCAGGCGTCCACTGATCGTCCGCGTCGAGTTGCGCGTAAAACTCACCGCTCGCGATCCTGATCGCGGCATTGCGCGCCGCGCTGACACCGCCGTTCTTTTGAGACAAATAGATGATCGATAACGGATGGGCTTCGAGTATTCGTTCAAGCTCTTCACGATCGTCTGAACCGTCGTTGACGACAATCACTTCATAATCGGTGAAGGTCTGCGCTTTGACCGAGTCCAGTGCCTGGGAGATGTACTGCGCGGAGTTGTAAGCGGCAATGACAACTGTGACGGCGGGAGTTCTTTCAGCGGAATTGTGGCCGGCCCTCTTGATCATTGATTCTCGACAACGTCACGCACGCAGACTCAGCAATTCACCGTAAAGACCTTCGATGTTTTGAAGCTGTCGAACAGTGGAAAACCTTTCATAGACGACCTGTTTTCCCTGTTCACCCATGGAGCGAGCGTTCTCCGGATCCGACAACAAAGCAATGATGTGCTCCGCCAACTGTCGATCGTCACCCGCCGGAACGAGGTAACCGGTTTTCCCCTCAACAATCGCTTCCCGCGCGCCACCCACATCAGTCGCTACGACGGGCCGGCCCGCGGCCATGTATTCGAGGATCGCGTTCGAGAATCCTTCCGCGCTTGAGCTCAGCACGCAAACATCCGAGATCGAAAACACTGAACCGATGTCTTCGCATCTGCCGATAAAGAACGTTCGATCTCCGATACCGAGCGTCTGGGCCAACTCCTGCGTCATCTCTTTCAATGCGCCTTCGCCGGCGATTATGAAAGCCGCGTCGGGAACTTTCTCGTAAACATGTTGCGCAGCTCGCAGAAACGTCGGGTGGTCCTTCAAACATACGGGTTCGGATTTCCACACGTGCGCCCGCATGTTCGCCACGATCGTCACGAACCGCGAAGCGTTCGGCAGGTTTAACTTCGCCAGAATCTCGTTTCTTTGCTCCTGGCCTGCTTGCACACGCGCGGGATCGATGCCGTTGTAGATAGTTCGAACTTTGCGATCGGGCACGCCTTCTTTAATCAGTTGGCGGCGCACTTCCTCGCAGTTGGCGATAACCGCATGCGCGAGCCGGTAAGCGTTGCGTTCGACCACTCGTTGATGCGTGGGCCGAACGGCAGATTCGCGCCGCGAAGCAATGCGCACGGGCACGCCTGCCAGTGCTGCCGCTGCCATTCCGAAAATATTGGTGTAGAAGTCGTGAGTATGGACCACGTGAATGTCGTGCCGTTTCAGGTACTGTGCAAAGCGCCGTATCTGACGGGCCACACGAAGATCGTAGAAGCTATTGAGGCGAAATTCCGGAATGTCGTGCAACGCCATTCTTTTTACTTCGTTCAACAACACACCGTCACACTCTAAAGTAGCGACGCGCACGTTACAACGCCCGCTTTCAAGTAACAAACGTGTTAGTTGCAACGCTTGCCGTTCGGACCCGCCTTGATGAAAACTGCCGATAAGTTGTAGCGCGTTATATCGCAAGCTTCTCGTAGGTACGATGGTCCCTCCTTCGGCCGCCAAGCCGAGTTGTTGAGAGGGAGAGCTGATTCTTTCAATTCAACCTAAATTTGTAA
Source organism: Pyrinomonadaceae bacterium (assembly GCA_035279345.1). Taxonomy (GTDB): domain Bacteria; phylum Acidobacteriota; class Blastocatellia; order Pyrinomonadales; family Pyrinomonadaceae; genus PSRF01. Next base: position 24,956 of record DATEHX010000389.1, read on the forward strand.
ACCTGTTAGTTTTCAGCAATGTGTCGTTCAGTCTCGTAGTCAAGTTTTTTGGTCCCTACAGAGTGATACAGACTCAGCCATTGTCCGCACACCGCCGGCCACGTGTATCGCTGGCACTCAACTCTCGCACGTTCGACCATCGCCGAGGCACCAGTTTCATTCCCTAACAGTTCTAATGCCCGCGTGGCCAATTCGTTACAGTCGTCGACGGGAACCATAGAACCCGTTACGCCATCAGTGACGATATCGGGAATTCCACCTGCATCAGTGGTTACAACCGGCAACCCACACGCAAAGGCTTCGAGAATTGAGAGCGGTTGATTATCGATTCTCGAGGCGTTGAGATAGATATCCGCGGCTGAGTAATGACCGTGGATCGCTTCGTGCTCCACGCGCCCGAGAAACGAAATCTGGCGCAGGTCTAGCTCCCTCGCCAGTTGCTCGAGCGCTTCGCGCTGACTGCCATCGCCGACAACCGTTAGTACAGCATGCGGAATCCGTTGCTGAATGTACGCAAACGCACGCAGAACACAATCGACACCATAATGAGATTCAAGGTTGCGGTTCGATAGAAAAACAGGTTGCAACGGAGTGCGCTCTCGGAACTCAAACTTGTCCAGATCGACGACATTGAAGATCGCATACGCGTCGATTCCGAACTTGGCAAAAACGCGGACCAGATATTCCGAAGGCACAACGACTTCGTCGACAAGATTGATGATCGGCTTAGTGGACCGCGGCCAACGCCGCAGATGATCTTCTGCTTCACCGCTGTGATAATTCAGCACAATCTTCTTGCCGTACAACTTGCTGACGAGAATCGCGGGCGTAGGTGCGATCAGAAACGACAGATATGAAGCTGAGAACACGTGAATGACGTCGTACTTCCTTACCCGCAGCAGCAAATGCAAAACGTAGAGCATCGAAGTCGTGACCGTGCGAACGTACTTGATCGCTTGCAGCACTCGCAGTGGTCCGGGCAGACGCGGATTGATCGCCAAGAAAGAAACTCGCACTGAAGGTTCGTTTTGCAAATGACGTATCAGCCGCTCGGCTTGAACCGCCTGTCCGCCAAGAATGTCCATCGAGGCAGCTACTATCAAAACTCGGACAGCCGTCGACGGCTCTTGTGCATTTTCGTGACTCACTTTAAGAATCTTCGATACAACGCAACGGTCTTCGCCAGACGATTCTCACAGGAGAACTTTTGTTCGACTACGAGCCGTCCTTTGCTTCCCATTGCGCGTCTCTTTTCAGGATTTCGCAGTAAAGACGTAAGCCGTTCGGCCATCATTCGATCGTCGCCGGCGTTCACGAGGTGACCGCTCTCGCCTTCGACGATCGCTTCGCTTGCTCCGCCCACGTTCGTAGCGACCACCGCACGTCCCGCGGCCATGTACTCGAGAATCGAATTGGAAAAACCCTCTGCTTGCGAGCTCAACACACAAATGTCCGAGGCTGCTAAAAGATCCGGGACAGTGGCGCAACGGCCAAGAAACAAGCAGGAATCTTTCAAACCGAGATCAGCAGCGAGTTTTTCAGTTTCTTCTCTCAACTCTCCGTCACCGGCCATAACGAACATCGCTTCCGGCACGTCTTGTTTCACGCGCTGCGCCGCGCGCAAGAGCATCTCGTGATCTTTCACTTTGTATTCAAAGTTCGCGACCATCGTTATCAACGCGCGGCCGCTAAGCGTAGCGAGATTTAACCGCTGAAGCGCGTGCCGCGCATCACCGTTTTGCGAAAAGCGATTCAAGTCGAGTCCGTTGTAGATAATTTCAATCTTCTTGTTTGACACTCCCAAATCAATCAGATGCTCTTTAACGGCTCCGGCGTTCGCAACCACGGCATGGGCCAACTTGAACGCGCCCAGCTCAGTGGTTCGTTGCGCGCGAGTGCGTGTGCCGGTCGTTTCACGCTTGGAAGCGATCCGGCCGCGAACTCCCGCAAGGGCAGCACCGCTCATTCCAAAGATGTTGGAATAAAAATCGTGTGAATGAACGATCTTTATTTGGTGCTGCTTGAGATAGGAAACAAAACGTTTGGTCTGTTGCATCATGCTGCGGCCGTAAAAGCTCGTCAGCGGAAAATCAACCACCGGAACGTTCAATTGATCGATCAAAGGTCTCAGGACACCACCCTCACTCAACGAAGCAACATGCACGTTAAAATCGCCGCTGCCCTGCAACAGCGAACACATCTGGACCATCTGGCGTTCCGATCCGCCTTCGATAAAACCATGGACGATCTGCAAGATTCCAGGTTTTGAAACTGAGCCGGCTGACTGGTCCATTCTAATTAACGTTCACGAGTTCGCTTCAAAAGATCTTCTCATTCACACCGGGCTTCAGCCCGGTGGAAAATTATTCACCATTCCTGAGAAACCGTTTTAACGGTTTCCTTAGCGAAACCCCGAAAACCGTTGAAACGGTTTTCCGGTAGCGTTCAGTTTTGGCACCGGGCTGAAGCCCGGTGTGAATGAGACTACTGTTTGCAAAGCTTAGGCTCACCAAAGCTTGAGCGAATCTCGCAGGAAAGGCGGTTGCGCAAACCTCCGCTCCTTCATAGACCGCCTGCGCTTCACTAAACAATCAATAGTTGTCATTCGTGGCGACGTGTTCCACGTGTGAACGCCCACAATATCCTTGTCCCACGTGGGAGCGAGTTTGGCCACTTCCGTCTCGCTGTATTCAGTCGGCGTCAGTTTCGTGATGAGGTTGATCGTCGTCGCGTAACCATAACGCTGCGAGCTGTCCTGCCCGGGCCGGTACAACGAATTGTTCACCTGGAACAGACGCCCTGCCGGCCGCGCCGATCGAACATCCGACACGACCGGATTACGGGCGTGCGGCTTCCATGGACCACGCGGGTTGTCCGCGTAGTAAACGTGAAGCTCATCCCAATTGACGCTGACGCCCTCCTCCTGAATGTTCACAAACATCCACCATCTGCCGTCAAACTCGATCAACGTAGCATCCAGTGGTTGATTCGCCTCCAGTAACACCTGGTCCAACCGCCAATCGAACGGGAACGAGGCCGAGCGATAAAGCTCGACCGCATTGCGGGAGCCGGTTTCGGGAATCATGTAGTGCTCGCCTTCCCACTCAAAAACGAATGGGTACGACAAGTGGCAATCCATGTTCAACGCTTCCGTTGGACCATTGACGATTCCGCTTTCATCGACTTCGATAACCGAAATGTGCGCCTTGTGTTGGTTAATCAAATAGTCTTCGAAAAAGATGTAATACTTCTCGCCGGCCTCGACGGGAAACGGATCGGCCCAGAAGTGGTCCGCGGGTGGTATCAGGTATTTGAAATCAGTGTTCGTGAACCGATAGGCAAGTATCCATTGCTCGACATACGAATACTTCTCGCGCGCTCGCGAAGCCGCGCGGCCGGCGAGTTTGAAAAACGCCTGAGCCGTCGCCAGATTTGTGGGTTCGACGGAGACGTCTTTGCTCGCGCTTATCTTGGCTTCCTGAGAGAGTTCACTGCTGTCGCGGCAGCGATGGAGATCCATTAACGCGCGCGCAACGAAGGCCGCTGATTTCCAGTAACACTGATTGTTGTTCAAGCCGACCGAGAACCGGCTGAGCGTCGGTGAAACCGATTGATAAATGACTCGTTCCGCTTCCGCGCACTTATCGACGGATCGTAGCGTCGACAGCGTAAGCGGATCCTCGGTAACGAGTTCTCTGAACCCCGGCGCGTCAGTTTCATTGCAGCCGAAGCTGTAGAACCACACACCGTGCTTCACAGCGTCTACGAATTTCGTATTCAGCTCCGCCGGCGCCAGATTGAGAATGACGTCCAAGTCCGCCGCTTTGATCTGGTCCAACTCATCCGCCGTCACACGCCGCGCCGAACCAAACAGGTCGTCGATCGAAACGGGCTCCAGCGCATCGGGCTCCGGCGTGAACAGCGCGCGATCCACGCGCTTGTAAACTTTGTACAGGAAACTCGAGCTGCTGCTCTTGGGCGGGGCTTCGATGATTACTTCGAGACTGGCAATACCGGTCTCCAGAATTTTTTCGATCGAACGGCGTACCCACTGCGGCTGCACGAACGAGTCGACAGTGATTCCGATTCTAAAATGGGCGGGTCTTTCGATGTCACCCGTCATGATCAAACACTGACCGGCACTGCACTCCATTCGCTGTACTCGAACGCGCCCGGTGAGTGGTCCATATAGCGGCGGTGCCATAGCTCCAATATCAAGAGAGTCCAAAGTGGGAAAGAATGGTCGCGACGACCTTTGTGATGCTCGTCGAGGATGAGATCGACGTAGTTTGAATTTACGTAACCGCGCTGGCGAGTCCGCGGCTCCCGCAGAATATCTCGAATTTGGTCGCGAAGCTGCTGGTTGATCCACTCTTCCAGCGGCATGCCGAACCCCTGTTTTGGCCGGTTGAGTATTTCGGCGGGGATCAGATCTCGCGCCACACGTCTGAGAAGGTGCTTCGTTTCAGTCCCCGCGAGTTTCAGGGACGCGGGCACCTTCGTGACAAACTCGATCAGTTTGTGATCGAGAAGAGGCACGCGTACTTCGAGTGAAGTCGCCATGCTCATCCGGTCCACCTTCACCAGAATATCTCCGGGCAAATAAGTCTTGCCGTCGATGTAGAGCAACTTGTCCAGCGGCTCGTTTGTATTTACGCGACGGGCGAATTCGCGAAAAGTGCGAGCCACATGGTCGTTGGCGCCGAGCGCTTTCTGGAAATCGCTCGTGTAAAGCGAACCCTTACCCAGGTTCGTGAAGTGGGACATGCTGTCGAGATAACGATCGATCGGATCGAGTGAGATGTTGTGCAGATAATTCCGGCCCCACGCGCCATGGGGAAGTCGATAACTCAGCGGACGCATCACGTTTTGCCGTAAGGCTTTGGGCAACGCAGCAGAAAAAGCGCGGCGGCTTTCCTGCACGACGTAGTGTGTGTAACCGGCAAACAACTCGTCGCCACCGTCGCCGGAGAGCGCCACCGTAACGTGATCTCGCGCCAGCTTCGAAACCATGAACGTCGGGATCGCTGAAGGATCCGCAAATGGTTCGTCGAAGTGCCAAACGAGATCGTCGACGACTTCACAGATCTGCGGCGTGACGAAAAACTCGTGATGATCCGTGCCGAGTTTCTTCGCGGTTAACCGCGCGAACTTGAGTTCGTTGTAACTGTCTTCGTGAAACCCGATCGAAAAGGTCTTGACCGGTTGGTTCATCTGCTGCGCCATCAGCGCCACGATCGTGCTCGAGTCGATCCCGCCCGAGAGAAACGCGCCTAATGGAACATCGGAGATGAGTCGCAGCCGTACTGATTCTTCGAGCAGCGAACGGAGTTCGTCGACGTAGTCTTCAGTGTTTCGCGAGGGCGACGGTTCGAAGTTGAAATCCCAATACTGCTGGACGTCGACTCCCTTCGACGAGAACGTCAGATAATGTCCGGGTGGAAGCTTGCGTATATCGCGAAAGATGCTGAGCGGATCGGGAACGTAGCCGAGGGTGAAATACGCGTCGAGTGCTTCCAGATCGATTTCGCGCTCCACCCGCGGGTGCAGAAGAATCGATTTGATCTCCGATCCGAAAACGAGTGTTCCGTCTTTCGTGACCGTGTAATAAAGCGGCTTCTTGCCGACGCGATCGCGCGCTATAAAAACTTCGCGCTTTTTATCGTCCCAGATCGCGAGCGCAAACATGCCTCGCAAATGCTTCAGACAAGCCGGCCCGTATTCTTCGTAGGCGTGAACGATTGCTTCCGTATCGGAATGGGTATTGAACTTGTGACCGCGTCTCTCCAGCTCCGGCGCCAGTTCCTGAAAGTTGTAGATCTCACCGTTGAAAACAATCGTGATCGATCCGTCTTCACCTGAGATGGGCTGCGCACCGCCTGCGACGTCGATGATTGCCAGCCGCCGCATGCCCAGGGCAACACCGTTCTTCAGCAGATATCCGTCGTCGTCGGGACCGCGATGCCTGATGGCGTCGCACATACCTTTCAACAAAGGTCCACGATCCATCGGGGCGCCGTTTCGCGTCCACTGATCTACGAATCCCGCGATGCCACACATACTTTAGAAAAGATTATTACTCGGAGCCGGAGCCGGAGCAGATTGTTGAACTTGTTCGAGGTAGTAAATACGCCGCAAGCAGATAGCATAGCCGACGATGTAATAGATATACCACTGATACGCCACGGCCGCGAAGAAACTCGCCACCATGTAACCGACCAGACTTGCCTGTATTCCTATCGCAAGATAGTAGTAGTGCGACGTGTCGTTGCGCTCGAACATGTCACGTTCCATCAAACGTAATTTCCGCAACGGATGCACCAGCAAAATGATGTAACAGACCATCGCCGCGATTCCGGTTTCTGCGGCCACCTGCGTGTACGCGTTGTGCGTACCCAACTCTTGAAACGACTTGTGGTGGAAGTTTCCGATGCCGACGCCAAAGATCGGATATCGCAGCGCGACAAGAATCGATCGCTTCAGCACCTGCGTTCGTTGGCTGGAAGAGCCGGTAATGTCGGACGCGGAATCGAAGATCGTGGCGAGCCGTCCGGAGTAGCTTGCAGGAGCGACAGCAAGAAAGAAAATAACTCCCAAAACAAGCGTCGCCATCGCGGCGCTCTTGTTGCGGCGGCTGAGTTTGCGCGCCAGCACCAGCGTCATCGCGATCAAGCCGAGAAATCCGCCCCGCGAGAACGTGATAATCACCGCTGCCACCAGCAGCAGCGTGATAGGAAAATAGATGACCTTACGAATCATCCCTTTCTTTTCGATTCCGAGCACGAAAACGATCGGGATGATCGTCACGAGGTGAAGCGCGAGATCGTTTGAGTTGTCGAACAGACCCTTGATCGCGCCGGCTACGCGTTGCGTGTTTGTTTCCGCTAATCCGATCTTAAAGACACCGGCTTGATAATCGGAAATGAGTTGTATGCTGAGATAGATACTCACCCCGATGATTAGGAACCAAAGCAAACGCATCCGACCCTCGGTGCGCACCACGTTTGCGATAACGACAAAGATCAGCAGCGTCTTGATTACGAGATCGGAGAAGTTTTTCCAGGCTTCGGCCGGATCGATGGCCATCGGAATCGATAACAACGCGGCCAGGCCCATGAGCAGGACCATGTTCACTTCTCTCGGACGCGCCGTCAGGTTTCCCTCGGCGATCACCTGGCTCACCGCGTAAACGGATAGCGTCACGATACCGACCCAGAACGCCATCGTCTTGAACGACGAGAGTGCCGGAATCAATTCATACGGACGCAGATACAGCACGATGCTGAAGATGAAGAGACAGACGAAGGTCAGACCGTGGCCTCTTTGGGCGGTCCACTTCCCTGCCTCCGCTTCCATGAAGGTCGGTTTTGGTTTCTTTTCTTTGCTGGGAATGACTGATGTAGAAATGCCGGGCGCGGCGCTCGACGAAAGCGCAGCCGCGCCGGAAGGCGTAAAGACAACCTCCGGCTCTAAGGGTGCGCTTTCACTTTCACGTGGACGCGAGAACTTCGGGGGAAAGACGCCTTCGTAATCGAGTGCTTCGGGCTTATTTCTCATCTACAACGGGGCAAGCTAAAGCTTGAACTCATAACTTTCTTTGTGCTTCTTGTGCTTACGGATACGCAATGACGCAATGCAGTTTGCCGACTTTGTGTACTTCGTGACGTTGAAAACCGGCTTCACGCAGCAGATCGTCGAGCCGTGATTTCGTGTAGAAGAAAACGTCGCAACCGCGCGCGTTCAGTCGCACTTTGCGGATCGGCGCGCGCCAGGTCCAGTAGCGCGGAAACGCGAGTATCACTTTGTCGGAAGTCATCTCGCGCATTTTTCTCAACACCGGCACCGCGTCTCTGATGTAGTCAAACAAACCGATGCCGTAGCTGACGTCAAACTTCTCGGTGCCCTTGTATTCGAGCAGATCCGTTTGGATGAACTTGCAAACGCGATCGAGATTCTCTTTCTCGCTCGCTGCCTTGCACCGTCCAATCATCACTTCCGAAATATCGAGACCCAAAACTTTCGCCGCGCCTTTACGGGCCAGTTCGAGACTGTAGAGTCCGTTTCCACAGCCAACGTCCAGGAACGTTCTATTGGGAATGGGTTCGCAGTTCTTGATCGTGAACACGTACCGCTCGTACATGTCTTTGCGAAACACGCTATCGAGCATGTTCGAAAATTTCGACTTGCGATGCGTGTAAATACTCTCAAACGCGTCAGCTTCGTTGTTCCAATACTTACGCTGGGCAAGTAGCTCTTCGTTCATCACAGGCCAAGCACCTCTCTCATGGTCGTAAACTCAAAATCTTTTAGTAACTTCGCGAATCTCTTCTCGGTTTGATCTAAGTTGCGGTAGTGTCGAATCTTTTGCGAAAGAGACAAATCCTTGACGC